>DCGW01000032.1 GCA_002315335.1 Firmicutes bacterium UBA1768
TGAATATTAAGCCTATAATAATACCACTTAAGAAGTATAATTTATTGTAATTGTAACAATATATTTGAAATAAATGGTAATTTTTGTAAATGTCCAATATTTTTTGTAATTTTTCGTGACATTACCTATTGAAAGGAAGATTTATGACTTCAGAAACAATCTACCATGGTTCCAGTCTCATAGTAGAAAAGCCTTCCCTTGAGTTTTCGAGCAATGTAAACGACTTCGGGAGGGGTTTTTACTGTACACAAAATCCGGACCTCGCAAGAGAGTGGGCCTGCGGCTGCGGAAAAAGCGGCTATCTTAATAAGTATACGCTTCACCCTGCCGGTCTTGATATTCTGACTATCCCGGACTCGGATATCGGCACTCTTACCTGGGTTGCACTTCTCATTCAGTACAGAAAATTCAGAATTAATTCCCAGCTGATGAAGGATGGAATAGACTGGCTCGATGACAGATTTCATGTAAACCTTGCAAATTACGATGTGGTTGTAGCTCCAAGGTCAGACGAATCATATTTCTCCTTTGTCAGGGCGTTCCTGTCGGGAGAAATTGCTCTTCCTCAGCTGACTGCCGCACTAAAGCTCGATGCAACAAATAAAGAGTATGTGCTTTTGTCAGAATCTGCAGTGAACCGACTCGAATTTGAATCCTTTGCACCTGCAGCAAGTTCCGTTTTCTATCCTAAGAGAAAAAATCGAGACTATAAGCTGAGAAAGAAGTTTGTAGAAAAAGTTTTAATCAAAACTAAGGATAATTCAAAAAAGCCCTGGTACTATATCAGCGACATAGTTGAACAGGAGGTGACAGCTCGTGACTTACTCGTACGATGAGATATATCTCGGCGGTGCAATGAAAAATCTCGGCGAGGCCTTAGATTATGCTGTTAACGCCTGTGGCTTCAGCATTGACTCCTTCATGGCTATGTTCGTTACCTGCGGACTTGCAGATGATTTTGGCTGCGGTGTTCCATCTGTCACAACAGGAATATCAGGCACTGAGCTTGTAAGCAAGGTGATGGAAAAATCAGGACTGAAAAAGACTCTGCCCGATGCCATAGACAGGAAAGAAATAGGCTATGAATATTGGTGCGGAAAAATATATGCGCTGTATCAATGGAAAAAAAGCCTGAGCTTTAAGACTATTCTGGATTTTATTCCGCCTTCGACACTCCTTTCATTATATAGTGAAATGAATGAAAAGGAAGACTCTGAGGTAATAGAGGCCTTAGATAATATAATTAAAGAGGCTGATTCGGATGTGAGAATTCAGGTTCAGAGAAAGCTTTCGGGACACACACAAAAGTCATTGGCAGAGGCGTCTGGAGTAAACCTCAGAACGCTTCAGCAGTATGAACTCAAGTCAAAGAACATAAACAAAGCTTCGGCTTCCGCACTGCTAAAGATGGCTCAGGTAATGGGCTGCGAAATAGAGAGCATAATGGAGCCGGTAGAAAACGATAATTAAACCGCGAAAAGGAAGTGCTGATGCACTTCTTTTTTAATGGGCGTGCGTATGCTTTTTCATGAAGATAAAGCACTGACCTTCTTTATGATAATATTCACAAGAATTTCATAATTATTCACAAATCCTTCACTCTTTTGACTGTTTATCTTCGGTTTACTTTGCTATCTTTAGGTGGGATTAGGAAAGACACTATCAGCAATGTCAGAGAGGAGGTGAATTATGAAGTTCAGGCATGAATGGAAGCACGAAATAAATTATCTGGATATGCTGACCTTACGAGCACGCCTTTCAGCGGTTATGATGAGAGATGAGCACGCTGCCGATGGAGTATATACAATTAGAAGTATTTACTTTGATACGCCGAGTGATAAGGCGCTTCGTGAAAAGCTTGACGGAGTAAACTTCAGAGAAAAATTTCGTATTCGATTCTATAACGGAGATACATCTTTAATATCCCTCGAAAAAAAGAGTAAAATAAACGGGCTTTGTTCAAAGGTACGCTGTGAAATAACCAAGGAGGAAACGCAGATGCTTATAGACGGGCATTACGATTGGATGCCTGAGAGCGGTCGATCTCTTTGTCAGGAGCTCTATACCAAGATAAGGCTGCAGGGTCTGAGGCCTAAGACTATAGTGGATTATGTCAGAGAGCCATTTGTTTTTCCCGCAGGAAATGTAAGGGTCACCATCGACTATAACATAAGGACCGGAGACTTTCGCACGGATGTTCTGAATATGGATACAGTCAGCCTGACTGTAGGAAATAATCCAATTATTCTTGAAGTAAAGTGGGATGAATATCTTCCTGACATAGTAAGGGACGCAGTTATGCTTCCCGGCAGACGAGTGACTGCTTTTTCAAAATACGCACAATGCCGTGTATACGGTTGATAACAAGGAGAACATAACATGACATTTAATGACATTTTTAAATCAGACTTTCTTGAGAATGTAACAGCTGTCAGCCCTATTGACATCGCGCTGACGCTTATTTTTGCCTTTGGCATAGGCCTGCTGATCTTTTTTGTATATAAGAAAACCTACCAGGGTGTAATGTACTCATCTTCATTCGGAGTAACCTTAATCGCACTTATAATGATTACATCTCAACTTATTCTTGCGGTTGCTTCAAACGTAGTACTGTCTCTCGGTATGGTCGGTGCATTGTCCATCGTTCGTTTCAGAACAGCCATAAAAGAGCCGCTGGATATAGCTTTTCTTTTCTGGTCAATAGCGGCAGGCATTATCCTTGCTGCGGGAATGATTCCTCTTGCGATAATAGGAAGTGTTATCATCGGCATAATTCTTCTTTTGTTCGTCAACAAGAAGTCTCATAAAAATCCTTACATCGTAGTTCTTTCCTGCGTGAACCATGAGGCGGAGGAAAGAGCTGTAGAATATCTTGATACTATGGTAGACAAGTGTGTGGTAAAGTCAAAATCTGCCAAGAGTGGTCTGGTTGAGCTTAATATGGAAATCAGGCTTAAAGATGACAATACAGATTTCGTAAATCAGCTCTCATCCATTAGCGGTGTAAACAGCGCTGTACTGGTTAGCTACAACGGAGATTATATGGGTTAAGGAGCAATCAGCATGTCAACAAGCAAATATATCAATAAAATCTGTATAGTTGCTGTCATTATTATTATGGCCATTGCGGCAGTCTTCATATATTTTGGGTATTTGCAGCCCGGGTCAACGGAAAAATCGATGGAATATGAAGACACTCTGTTTGATAATTCATATGTGCATACTATCAATATTGAGATGGAAGACTGGGACGGATTTCTTGAGACCTGCGAAAACGAAGAATATACTGCCTGCGACCTCGAAATAGACGGGGAAAAGTGCCAGAGTGTTGCAATCAGGGCTAAGGGGAACACCTCGTTGTCCAGCGTAAAATCTATGGGAAGCCAGCGATATAGCCTGAAAATAGAGTTCGACCATTATGTAAACGGCAAGAATTACGATGGCCTTGATAAGCTCTGCCTCAACAACCTTATTCAGGACAACACCATGATGAAGGATTATATCGCCTATCAGATGATGAATGATTTTGGTGTCGATTCTCCGCTTTGTTCCTTTGTATATGTTACTGTTAACGGTGAAGACTGGGGCCTCTTCCTTGCGGTCGAAGGCGTTGAGGACAGCTTCCTCACGCGAAATTACGGAGACTCTACCGGAGAGCTGTATAAGCCGGATTCTATGGGTATGGGCGGCGGCAGAGGCAACGGCAAGGACTTCGATATGGACAAGTTTGATTTTGACAGCGAAGCATCTGACAAGGAGGGCTTTGAAAAGCCTGACATGGGCGACTTTAATCCTGAGGACATGCCGGAAGGCGGCAATTTTAATCCTGAAAATATGCCACAGGGCGGCAACTTCAATCCTGAGGATATGCCACAGGGAGATGTCAATCCTGAAAATATGCCGCAGGGCGGTGATGTAAATTCGAATAACTCATCAAAGTCTGACGAAGAAGTATCTGAAGATAATACGGAAAGCAAGCGCTCAAAGCCGGGCGGTGGTCCGGGTGGTATGGGAAGCGATGATGTAAAGCTGAAGTATATCGATGACGACCCTGACAGCTACTCAAATATCTTCAACAATTCAAAGAACGATGTTAAGGCTAAGAGTGAAAAAAGGCTGATTGCGTCTCTTAAGAACCTTTCAACCTATTCGGACCTTGAAAATACCGTTGATATAGACGAGGTTATGAGATATTTTGTTGTTCATAACTTTGTATGTAACGGTGATAGCTACACAGGCTCGATGGTGCACAACTATTATCTTCGTGAAAAGGACGGAGTTTTAAGCATGATTCCCTGGGACTATAATCTGGCCTTCGGAACCTTCCAGGGTGGAAGTGCAAGCTCCTCTGTAAATGCGTCAATAGACAGTCCTGTTTCAAACGGAGACGTTGATGACAGGCCGATGCTTGGGTGGATATTCTCAGACCAGTCATATACCGACACATATCATGAGCTGTTTGCCGAGTTTGTGGCAAGGTGGTTCTCAAATGGAGAATTGGAGCAGCTTATAGCCGATACTGCGGAAATGGTCAGGCCTTATGTTGAAAAGGACCCTACAAAATTCTGTACCGCTGAGGAGTTTGAGGCGGGTATAGCTGCTATGCAGCAGTTTGTTTCGCTTCGTGGCGAGGCAGTAAGCCGCCAGCTTGCGGGAGATACAACCGCAGTTGAAACCGGAGATCTCAACCTCTCTGATATGGGAAGCATGGGAGGAGGTTTTGGCGGAAGCCGAGACAAAGGTGATGCTGAGGTTGATACGGAACAGGATAATCAGTCTGCATCAGAGGCATCTGAATCAAAGGGAGAAAAAACTGACACAAGCGGAGCATCGCAGCAACCCGGAGACAAGTCTGGAACGCAGCAGCCGCCAGGCGGAGGTCAAAAGCCGCCTGAGGGAATGCAGCAGCCGCCGAGCGGAGGTCAAAAGCCACCGGAGGGTGGACAAAAGCCGGCTGATGGCGGTCAATCCTCATAAAAACAATGTTACTATAATAAAAAATATCGATTTTGTCTAATGTCTTGAATGAAGTGCAAATGCGTGGTATAGTATCACTTAAGTGGTTCGGAGCCTGTTGATACAAAGGGCTTCGGATGAGTTTTATATCTTTAAGAAAGTGAGTAGTGTATTATGAATGGAAACAAGTATTTTGCACTTCAGGTAGTTATGGTAATGGTTTCGCTATGTATGCTGGTTCTTTGCTGCATGGGAATTATCAATGCAAACGGAATGACTGGAGCGGAGCTTATTTTCTCCAAGGCAAGTCAGGTATTGATTATGGCTCTTGTCGTTATCGGCTTAATCTACAGTATTAAGGGCTTTGGCAAGACTGAAGCGAAGTTCTTCAAGCTGTTTATGATGCTATATGTTATTATGCTTGTGCTGACAATTCTTGGAGTATTTGTCGGAAGCATGTCGATAGTGGCAATAATCGCAGGGCTGGTTTCGCTGGTATTGGCTGTTGTACTCGCCCTCGGTAAGGATTTAGGAAAGAGCAAGTCCTTTGCCTTTGTAATTATTTTAATCATATGCAGAATTGCTGTTCTTATCAACGGTGCAGCGATATACACACAGGCACAGAATGTTGAGATTCAGATTCTTTCGGTTATGTCGTTCCTGATTGCCGATGTACTTGTTTCTGTTACTGCAGGAATGATGGTATTAGGCAAGTACTTTGACAAGACTGACAGAGGTACAAAGTAACTGATTCATAAGCTTCAATAGAAAAATAAACGGCATATGCGTTGCTCGGTTTGGGCAATGACATATGCCGTTTTGTTGTTCAAATATTTAGTTTTCTGTATTCTTCAAGGAATATATCTTTACATAATCCACAACGAATTCAGCTTTGAAGTCTTTGCCTTCAGGGTTCTTATCTATTCTTCCCGACCATCCGTAGGTAGGAGTGGCGGCAGCACCGTCAACCTCACAGGAGAGTATCGCATATTCAGGCACCTGAGAAACCCCGCCATAGTCTGTTCGGGCAACCTCATGGCCGTTGATGTAGAACACATACTCGTCCTTTGTCCAGAGAAGACCATAGGTGTTGAAGTTTTTATAAGGGTCGTTTTCTAATGCCGAGATTACAACATTCTTATAACGGGTTTTAAGCTCGTAGCCGTTGTAGTGGATGTTGCTGGTAACCTTCCAGGATTTTTCACCGTTTAAATAGCCGTAGGGGCTTTCAAAAATATCGATTTCCGCGCCCTTGGTGCCGGTGTTGTTTACCTGGCTTGTGCCGGGGCAAGTAAGCCAGAAGGCGGACCAGAGCCCCTGCCCTTTTGGAAGAATACAACTGCACTCATAATAGCCGTAGGTATAACCCTGTTTAGTGCGAATACCGCTGGTGTACCAGCCCGGACCAAAGTCCCCGCTTTCTTTGTACTCGGTGGTGATGGTAAGCTTGCCGTCTGCAACGCTGCACTGATTTATATCCCAGTAGCCGCCCTTACGGAGACCGTCTGAGTTATGAGACTGCCATTTACCAGCGTAAAGAGAAGTGCCATCAAAATTATCTTCAAAGGTCGGATTTGTGTTTAAAAGGTCGCTATTTGTCGGATCAAATTGATCAGATCCAATATCTACAGCCTGCACATTAAAGAAGAGCAGTACTACGCTGACTACGGCTGTTAAAATATTAACAAGCTTTCCGGAAAGTAAGGTTTGCCACATGTTAGTTTGTCCTTTCTGAATAAATGTTTTGTGGTATATAACCGATTGTATTTTGCTGGAAATTATTTTCTATTGTATCATATCAGAGGCAAAAACAATAGTTAATTTTCCAAAACCATCTTTACATTGAACCGGAGTCAAGGTACAATTTTTCTATCAGAGAATTATCGTTTTGCCTGAAAGCAGATGCTTTTCCGGCAATTAATTTTTTTACAGGAGGTTTATTTCAATATGAAGAGAAAAGTTTTGAGCATAGTATTGACAATGGCTATGGTTTTGGCCTTAGTACCGACGGCCTTTGCGGAAGGCGAAGCTGCAGGCACTTTGGACAATTTCACTAAAGTCAACACCTACCAGACAGGACAGTTTTATGATGTTAACGAAGGTGAATGGTATTTTGAGTCGGTTAAGGCGGCCTACGAATATGGTCTTGTTAAGGGAAATATTGACGGAAGCTTTAATGTTGGCGGAAATATCACCATAGCTGAGACTCTGGCACTGGCCTGCAGACTCAACGACATATATTACGGTGGTGACGGCAGCTTTGTACAGGGTGAGCCGTGGTATCAGGTATATGTGGATTATGCTGCAGAGAACGGAATTATAGGTGACAGCGGCTATGCTTCATATGATGCGGTGGCTACGAGAGCTCAGTTTGCGACTATACTTGCAAAGGCTCTTCCGGATGAAGCTCTTACACCGATAAATAACGTTACAAAGGTTCCTGATGTCAGCAAATACGAAAGCTATGCAAAGGGCGTGCTCAAGTTATATAATGCCGGAATTTTGACGGGAAGCGATGAAAAGGGCACCTTTAATCCGTATATGAATATCTCAAGAGTTGAGGTGGCTGCGATTATCACCAGAATGGCTGACCCGACACTCAGAAAAACAGTAAGCTTTTATACAGGACCTTTCGCCGACATCGAAGGGATTTACACCTCTGCTGATGGAGACGCTCTCTATATAGATGAAGACGGAAATGTGGAGATTTCAATCTACAGGCTTACAACTATGGAAGGCAAGGCTTCAGAGGTTTACAAGAACATAGTTCCGATCACTGTAACAGACCCGAACGGCAATCAGATGAGGTTAGAATTCCTGCTCGAAAGCGGAGAGCTGATAGTAGTGGAGTCAAGCTGGAACTATATAAAAGCGGGAGATATTTTCAAGCTTTCAAAGGTTACTTCTGACCTTGAGTATATTGCCGGGGCGTACAGGTCGGAGGACGGTTCTTCATTAATAATCGGTGCTGATGGCGGCGTGGTAATTTCTATCGTCAGACTTACTACCATGGAAGGTTCGGCGACTGGTATTTTCAGCGGTGTAGTACCAATGACTGTGACCGATGCAAACGGCAACCTGATGAGGCTCGATTTTACTGTTGAGTCAGGGACTCTCACAGTAATAAACTCCACCTGGGACTATCTTGAAAACGGAGAAAGCTTTGTTTTTGAGAAAGCAGTATAAATTGAGGTGAAGCTCCTAAAATAGTATTATTGCTGTAATATTTTGGGGTTTTTATTACAGTAGGGTTAATATTAAATGGACATTAGCTGAAGATTATTGAATTTTTCTGGAGATTTTGTTATATTACACGTATCAAGAAAACAAATATTCGAAAGGAGAATTTGATTATGCCAGAAATTTTACAAACATTATTTAACTTTATTACAACTTTATTTGGATCAGGAACAGGAACAGGAACATCAACATTAACTGATGCAAGCGCAATAGAAAGTATTGTTTCCAGTGTTATTGCTATAGTTAAAGCTATTGTTTTTTTAGCAGCCTAAGATCAAAACCACCCGAGCCCTCAAGGCTCGGGTTATTACTTTGTACTGAAAAAACCGGGAAGGCAAATTCCCGGTTTTAATATTACTTCAAAGTATTCCGCAAAAGGTCATACAGCTGCCGTCTAAAGCGAAAAATGATATACGTTTTTATAATCGCGGACTGCACAGATATCAAAGGTACGCTTTGTGTTGTTATATACCACGCTGTACTGAGTGCAGGAGGTCGAAGACTCCGCATCGTATTCCTGTGAAATCTCCGAGAGAACATCCATTGCTCTTTCATCACTCATCTGGGTGTAGTACGGGTCTTCGCTTTCTGTTGCCCACATAAGCGACCTTATCATGACGGTCAACCTGTCAAAGCCGTGACCGTAGCCATAGTGGTATCTGTCAGGAATATCATCCGGTTTCTCAAAAACTTCTTTTATAGTACCATCGTCTCTGAGCGCGTCTTCACCATCATCAAAGCCTACGTAGCAGTTAGTAGCAGCATCTGTGTATACAACCTGCATTTCGTTATAACGCCACTCGAGGACCACGTATTTTCCGTTTGCATCGGTCAGGAAAAGATGGAAGTCATGCGCCAATATATTTACCATGTTATATTTGCTTGCAAGAGCAATAGCCTCGTCAACAGTTGCGCAGTCATCCAGTACATAGCGCAGAAGCTGAGAAACGTTGGCTTTTTTTCTGCCCTTAAAGCTTTGATTTACAAAGGTTTCACCCTTCTTGGTATCGAGCGCCAGGATAGAAGCGGTGAGCCCCTTCTCGTTTATTCCGTCAACACAGAGGTAAGGAAGCGCGGTCAAAGGAAAAGTCGGAACCTTTTTATTATCCAGAGACCCCTTTGAGTATGGGATTTTAATAACAGAAAGAAAAGCCGCGTCGGCAATACAAACAGAGCGATACTTTTTCTTTGGGGCAAATCTTATGATTATATTGAGACCAGTAACATTACCGTTTTTATCAACATGAGCCTGGTCAAAGTTTCTTGCGGTCAACACATCGCCGTCCTCGTTATGCGTAAAAAAGGCAGAACAGCCTATGCCGCTGACAAGCCTGACAGGCAGACTTGCAAGAGGATTGCTGTGGTATTTTCCGGTGTAATCGCAGGAGTAAAGATAACCCTCCTCGTCAATACGTTTTATATTCTTTATATTGCCGCTGAGCATGACTATCGCAAAAAGCATAACTACTACAATTATGGCTAATATGCCAAGCAGAATTTTTACTATTATCATTATTATTGGGACTCCTATTCAAAGTATTAAGTATGACAAAGCATTAGTTTTCTTATACCGAGAAAAACAACGCCGATACCTGTAAATACTATCATAAACAGCCAATAGATTTCAACAGGAAAATATTGGTTACTGAAAAAGATTCACTTTTTAATCAATAACCCCAATCCATGACCGAATTATAATATTTTTCAGTCAATTCTTTTTTTGATTTAACTCCGAGCTTTTCGTAAAGCGAAGAGAGTCGCTTGTTAATGCCGGAACGGGAGAGCCCTGACATGTCTGCGATTTTATCGTTGCTGTAATTCTTAATACAGTAGGAAATAAGCAGGTAGTCTTCATCCTTCAGGTCAAGCTTCATTGAGGTTTTTCCCTGATATTCGGCATAGCCTTGTCGTGCATTAAAGAATAACACTGCGAAGCCTTTGATACGCTCAGTAAGCTCCGGAGGATAATCTTTAAGAAGCTCGTCTGTAGTATCAGGGGTAAAGGAAAGGGAATATGACAGCGTAAAATATATTTTGTGCTTGTGGCCTATTTCAATCGCACGCTTCAAATGCTTTCGTTCTTTATCATGCAGGCTGACCTGCGCATAGTATATTGCAAGGTAGAGATGCATATACATTGCATCAAAAAAGTATCCCTGTGCTTCTATCATTCGACAGCAAATCTCATGCTGTGAAAAGTCGGCTTTTGCACCGCTTATACTGAACCTGGCAAAATCAGCAAAAAGCTTCCATGAGCATACAAGCGGAAGGAGACTGTCCGGCAGATAATTAATATCTTCGTCATTGATTGTATTTGCGAATTCGGATACGCTTACAAATTCGGAATCAAAGCCTTTCAGCAAAAATGCAATCTCAGCTTTATGCTCTGAACAGGAGAGACATGCTGTTCTGAATAATATGGAATATCTCTCTGTTGCCTCATAGTCTGCCAGATACAAGCATATGCCGGGCAGATGGTAGAGAGCACCGATTCGGACATAGAGGTTATTGGCAGACAGCAACTTTTCAGCAAGCTCGCGAGCTTGTTGGAAGTTACCGCGTTCGTAAACCATACACAGCTCATAAAGCTGTTTTTCTTCTTCGGAAAAAAGGCTGATTTGTGCTTCGGAATGGACACAGGCCAATAGAAAAGGGAAGATATAGTCATCGCTGTCATCCTGTGATGCTGAGCGTTCCAACGTTCTTGGGTCAGCCGGCTTTATGCTGTCTTCCGGTATGAACCAACGGCCGTCAACCTTTTTTGCGCCTTTTATTCTTCCTTGTGAAGCTAAAAAAACTATTCGTCTTGGACTGATGCCCCAAAGCGCGGATATCTGATTGGTAGATAAATAATTCATAAATTCCTCCTAAAGTATACCGAATAAAGAATAGATTAAATACCGCAAATTGTCAATATTAAACGGATTTTAATAGTTAATTTGAATAATAATTAAAATAAAGACGAAATTTCGGATAGTGTTCCTTTTTATTGCAATATTTTATTGTTTGCAGTGAACTAATAAAGTCCTTGAATGTTCCTATCTGTTTATTATAAAATATAAATATTAACTATACTCGGTTAAGCTCCCGCTCTGACCTTTCTATGATACAGCGCCGTAAACATAGTTCCGCAAAGGGAGCCGTAAAAAAATAACGAGGAGGACAGATTATGAGAAAAAAGCTTTTTTCGTTAATAACAGCGGCATTGATGATTTTAACTCTCATGCCCACAGTATCGCTTGCAAAAGAACCTGCCGCAGTGGCGAAGATAGGTGATATACCATATGCGTCCCTGCAGGCAGCCTTTGATGCATGCGAGGATGGAGTAAGCACAGAAATCGATATTGTGAAGAATATCGATGTGACCGATTATCAGGTGATAGAGTCCTGCAGCTATAATCTGGTGGTTGAAAAGAATAAAGTTGTTGTGCTTGATTTGAACGGCCACACTGTTTCGGGAGCGCCGGAGGAGAGCGGATATCGAACCCTGCTTCTCAACAAGGGCGACCTTACCATAAAAGATAGCTCTGCTACAGAAAAGAACCCTGTAGGTAAGGGTAAGTTAGTTACCGAAGCAGGTGAGTATGAAAAACCAATGGAAAGCGATACTATTCAGAATTGGGGCAGTCTGACCATTGATGCGGGTACTATAGAAAATAAGACAACCGTTAATAAATATATTTGCAATGCTATAAGCAATGGTGATGCGCAGATTCTTCCTACAAATAATGTAGTGGACAACATTTCTCTGACAATTAACGGAGGATACATAACCGGCACAGATACAGCTGTGAGCTTGATGTGCGTTACTCCGGCCTCAGATGAGCAGAAGGATGCCGATATTCAGAACTTTACCATGACGGGCGGTACTCTTGCAGTTGGTAGTGATGCCTGTGAGGTACTTTATATCAGATTGACAGACGACAGCAGCAGTGATATAAAGTTGCCGGTAAATATCAATATTTCCGGTGGTTCACTGATAAGTGAGGGTGGTTATGCAGCAGATTTTGTCAGCTCCGGAGGATTATTTGATGCTGTTAATATGAAAATAAGCGGCGGAAATATTGACGGGATAATTTATAGTTATGAAGATCCTAACGGAAACACTGCCAATATTGAGTGTTCAGGAGGCTGCTATACAAGTGATGTATGCAGAATAGTAGCTGATGGATGCTATTGTATTCCAAATCAGGATGAAAACACTAAGGACGATTATCCGTTCTTTGTAACATCAACCTTGCCTGAGGGTACCCCTGTAGTGGCTTCAGTAGGAGATGAAGACTATTATACTTTAGATGCAGCAGTTGCAGCAGCAAAGGAAGGGCAGACAGTCACACTGAGAAGTGATACCGAGATTGTCGGAGAAGAAATCGCCTTAGATAAACCAATAACTCTTGATCTTAATGGAAAAACCGTTACCAATAAGAGCTTCTATGGGTTTGCGATTTATGATGAAGCAACCGTTAAAAACGGAACCATAACAGGAAAATGGAGAAGCTTCTATGTTAGCAGGATAGGCCATTTGACCTTGGCAGATGTAAATGCGACTGCTACAGATATGGAATGTGTCATGATAAATGGAGGGGCTATAACCTCGGCTGCTGATTCTGAAAACTCTCTTACGGCCACCGGTGAAGACTGTGATGGCATTTATTCAAGAGGAACAGTTGTGATTGATGGCAGCGGTAAGCTGGAGGTGTCAGGTACAAGAGCGGGAATAGAAAGCGTTGGTGAAGACACCTACGACTATGATGGCTTCTATTATGATTTAGATCAATACCTGTTTGTAGTAGAAAACTATCCTGCCGATATTACTATTAGTGCAGAAAACCTGTATGCGAGCAGCCTGGTATGCAGTATTGACAATTATTATGCCGAAAGATTTTCGGAGGGCGGTGCCTGGAGCATTTATCCTTCGGTTATTCCTGAGGAGAAAACTACTTCAACTGCGACTGTTTACGCCGGAACCTACGGAAACGATGTGAGCGAGTATGCTGCTAAGGGCTATGTTGCACAGAAGAATGATGATAACACATGGACAGTAATAAAAGACCCAAACGCTTGTCGTCAGGATGACACCTGTGTTATTGCAAAGTTTAAGGACTGCGACCCGAAGGCATGGTACCATGACGGCGTTCATTTCTGCTTGGAAAAGGGCTATATGGTTGGAGTTAAGGAAGACAGGTTTGGTCCGTCAACAGCTCTCTCGAGAGCCATGATAGTAACTATGCTGTGGCGCATGGAAGGCAGCCCGGTTGTCAACTATGCAATGAGCTTTGAAGATGTGGCTGAAGATCAGTGGTATACAGAAGCAATTCGCTGGGCACAGTCTACAGGAATTGTAACCGGCTATAAGGACTCAAGGTTTGGTCCTAAGGACAATGTAAGTCGCGAACAGCTGTCAGCAATATTGATGAGATATTCTGAATTCAAGGGGATTGAGGTCATGGAAAGAGCAGACCTTGCTGCCTTTGCAGACGTTGAGTCCATCAGCAGCTGGGCAACAGATAGTGTTCAGTGGGCGGTTGGAGCTGGAATAATTAACGGAAGGTCCGCAACAAAGCTTGCGCCAACAGGAAATGCAACTCGTGCAGAGGCTGCCTGCATGCTGCAGCGCGTGTGCGAAGCTGTTGAAAAGTAGAGGCTTATCGAAACCAAAAAAGCATATTGAAAAATGAAATAACCCCCACAGGGCTTCTATGAAACATAGGATTTCCTGCGGGGGATTTCTATTGCTTTTGTATACAGTTTTCAGGTTAAAGACTTAAATAGCAATGCTGAACTGGTTCAACCCGTCCTTATAGGCGTGCTCAATTTGTGTCGCACTTCCCTTGATAATCTTTATTGACATATCGTCTTCAGGCTTTTCTGTAAGAGGATTGTACTCATCGCCGTTGCAGGTGATCAGCATATTTAACGTGTTTTCGGTTGCGCTATAGTTTAGGCTTACACCGATTTCTATTGGATCGGCCTTTGCATCAGGAAGCAGACAGTTCATGCATAATTCTTCGGCTATGAGTGAAGCTCTGTTTATTCTGTTCTTTTCTACATTGTTTGAAATTCCGAACACTATGATGCCGTTGTTGAGCGTCATGAGCTCGAAGTCTGAGTCCTTTGCCTTGTAGCTGTACAGCTTGCTGTTGCTGAGGAAGGCCTTGGTCTTAGGCTTCTGAGGATTTGTGAAAATCTGCTCAGATGGGCCCTCTTCGTATATTCTGCCTTCATCCATAAAGAAGGTTCTATTGGAAATTTCTCTTGCAAATCGCATTTCATGAGTTACTATCATCATGGTCATGCCGTTGTTGGCGAGCTTTCTGATTACATTCATTACCTCGCCGACCATCATTGGGTCGAGCGCTGAGGTTGGCTCGTCTAAGAGAAGAATCTCAGGATCCATGGCGAGAGCTCTGGCGATGGCAACACGCTGCTTCTGACCACCCGAAAGCTCATCCGGATAGCTGTAGGCCTTGTTGCTGAGACCAACCTCATCTAAGAGCTTCATGGCTTTGTCAAAGGCTTCCTTTTTGGATAAACCGAGGAGCTTAACAGGAGCCTTCATTATGTTCTCAACAACCATCAGGTGTGGGAAGAGGTTAAAGGACTGGAAAACCATGCCCATTTTCTGGCAGATTTTTGCCTTTTCAACATCCTTTGAAAGAATGTTGACTCCGTTCATCCATATTTCACCCTCAGTAACGGTTTCAAGAAAATTTATGCATCTGATGAGTGTACTTTTTCCTGTTCCGGAAGGTCCGATTACGGCAATAACATCGCCCTTTTCTATGGTGGTATCTATTCCTGCCAGTACTTCTAAGTCACCGAAGCTTTTTTTCAAGCCCTTTATTTCAATTAAACTCATAATTTCACCTCGCGCTTTCTGCGTTTTCTGTCGCCGCTCTTTTCAATCCATTTGAGACTCAGAGTGACTATCCAGATTATAACAAAGTAAATTGCAGCGACAATCAGGAGCGGAATAAATGCATCAAAGGTTCGGCTTCTGATAATATCTCCGGCCTTTGTTAAGTCCTGAATTGCCACGTATCCGGCAATTGCTGTAGCCTTTATCATGCTTGTAAAGCTTGCCCTGTATATTGGAAGAATGTTTCTCATAAGCTGAGGCAGAATAATTGTTCTGAAGCCTAAAGCATCCGGGAAGCCGAGGGCAGACATTGCTTCATACTGTCCTGGTTCAACGTTGTTAAGACCGTTTTCTATTGCTCCGCAAACTTCGTTGCCGAAGACCATACCAAAGGCAATCATACCGATTATTACGCCGCTGATGTCAACCTTACCAAGGATTACATAGCAGACAATCATGAGTATAACAACCATCGGGATACCTTCGATTATCGTACTGTAGACATTCTTTATTCCTCTGAGAACTCTGAAACGACTTCTCTTCATAAGGCAAAGGAGTATTCCGAGCAGGGTGCCGAAAAGCGCTGTTGCAAGAGTAAGGGCAACTGTCATTCCAAGACCGTTTAATATCATCTTGTAACGAGCTTCCTTTACGAGGTTGTCATATAAGCCTTCCTTCAATTCGGTTAAGAAGGAGCCGCCGGTGGCGTTTTCGTCCCTGACTGCCAGACTCACGTAGTCTGTGCTGTATGCGTCAGAGAAATCAACTGTTTTCTTTCTTTCCTCTGTTATGGAAACTCCGCTGGCCATAATGTCAACCTTTCCGCTTTCGAGAGCAGGCATAATTGCGGCGAAGTTCATGCACTTGTATTCTACCTGATATCCGAGGTCATAGAGGATGTTGCCGATGACTTCCATATCAATTCCGACAAGCTCGTTATTGATGTAGAAATTAAACGGCTCTATTTCACCGGTTGTTCCAACTATTATTGTTTCACCTGTAGTGTTTTGAGGAACCTCTTCGACAACATAGTTGCCGACATCGCTCCAGTGAGAGAGCATTTCGTCGAGGCGTCCGTTTTCCTTGTACTCTCGCAGCCTGCTGTTAACTTCCTCTCTCAGCTTGTCGTTGCCCTTTTTAAAAGCAAAGCCCGATTCAACAGGAGCTATCTGACAGTGTAGGTTTTTAACATCGTCTATCTGATTTATATAGACGTCTAACATCAGGTCGTAGGTTGAGAAATAATCGGCCTTGTGACTTCTCAGTGCTTCAAGAGCGTCTGCGATAGTATTATATTCAAGAATAGTAGCTTCAGGATAGTGCTCGGTAAGCCATATTGATTCATAGCTTCCTATTCTTACGGCAACCTTGGAGCCGTTTAAAACACTATCGTCAAAGACGTCGTCTTTTAATTCGGCAAAGCTGATGTATTCGCAGAAATACGGGTCAGAGCAATCAATTCTCTTGAGCCTTTCTTCGGTAATATCCATGCTGCTCGCGAGAACGTCTATCTTACCGCTTTCCAAAGCAGGAATAAGAGCTCCGAAGGCCATGCACCTGTATTCTACCTGATAGCCTAAATCGTACAGAATATTGCCGACTATTTCTATATCAAGTCCGACAAGCTCATTATTCATATAGAAGTTCAGCGGCTCGAGCTCGCCTGTGGTCCCGACAACTATTGTTTTTCCTGTAGTATTCTTAGGAACATCGACAACAGTATAATTATTTACATCGGCCCAGTGTGATGCCATTTCGTCAAGACGACCGTTTTCCTGGTATTCCTTGATTTTTCCGTTAATTTCCTCTATGAGGTTATCGGTTCTTCCTTTTTTGAAACCAAAGCCGTTATCGCTCGCGAATAATTCGCAGTGAGCATTCTTAACATCGTTGGTATTTCTTTCGCAGATATCCAGAATGGAGTTCTGAATAACGAAATAATCCACCTTCTTTGTTCTGAGAGCTTCTAAGGCATCGGTAGCTGAATTAAACTCCATTACCTGAGCGTCAGGATAGTATTTAGTCAGAAGCGAAGCCTCGTTGCTGCCTAAAACTACAGAAATCTTTGCGTTTTTCAAATCGTCTGCGGTTGCTGCCTTTTCTGCTGATGAACCCTCGCTGTCATTAGTTCCGCATGAAGTGAGGAAGAGCGAAAGAAGCAGTACCAACACCATTAAAAAAGCAAATACCTTAGCTTTTTCACGTTGATTTTTCATTTACCTGGTATTTCCTCCTATTAAAAATAATGTTGTGTTCGGGGAAAGGGCGGTTCTGTATGCCTTGGATTTTTTTCCCACTTGACTTGTCCGGCATGACCATTTCTCTAATTGAAGTAAAGTACGGACAGAGCCAAATCCACCCTATATTATATATGAAATGTAGGGAATTTTCAATATCCATAACGTTTGCAGCAACTTTTACAAATGTAAAAAAATATTTTTTAGGGCTTGTCATAAAATATACCGAATGAAGAATAGTTTTAAATGCGTAATATGACAGAAAAAAATTAGAAATATTTTGGTAATATTATTGAAATATGGGAAATGTGCTTTATATTGGCACAATTAACTGCTAATGGTGAGGTTATAAAACCAAGAATATTGCTGAAAAAAGGGAACATTAGAGGTGGTTGAATGTTCCCTACCAATTAATGTAGAATGAGAAGAACGGATATACTATAGATTGTAGTTTCATATAAATATTCGTACCTCTTTGCAAAAATAAGAAAGGAAGGTGTCAAATGAAGAAAAAGTTTTTAAGCATACTGCTAACGCTTGCCCTGGTGGTGACTATGGTGCCGATGTTTGGAATTACGGCAAATGCTGCTACGGCTAAGACAGTAATGGGAGCAATAGGGCTGACAAGTGCGGTAAAATCAAGCGGAGAAATCAAGCTTTTGTCAAACATTAAGCTCTCCAAAGCCCTGACAATCGAGAAAGGCAAGAACGTTACCATTGACCTGAACGGATATGTGCTTGAGGGCAGCGGCACTGACAGCGTTATAAAGAATAAGGGGACACTAATCATAAAAGACAGCAGCAATGAGTCAAAGTCACATTATTTCAAGGTAAATAGTGATGGTCTTTGGGTCTTGACAAGCAAATTAAATAAAGCTGACTACACCTATGATGCGACAAATGGGCTGCAAAAAAACGGCGAAGCAGCTGATGATATTCCTGCTGCAGGAGCTATTATTAAGGTTGCAGGAGGTGTTATCACCGGAGGTGCGGCACAATTAGGCGGCGGCATTGATAACCAGGGAAACCTGATTTTGAACAGCGGCAGCATAGTCGGGAATATGGCTAAATTGGTTTTCAAAGAAGGTGACACAGAGCCTAAGGATGATTATCTATATGCTCATGGAGGCGGTGTTTACAATGATAAAGACTGTAGTTTGGAAATGACCGGCGGGGCAATTCTTGGTAATGTTGCCTGTGTCAATGCCTATAATCCAAGTGAAATTGAGACAGCAATAATCAGCTACGGAGGAGGAATTGATAGTAGTGAGGGAAACCTGACAGTCAGCGGGGGCACGATAGGCTGCAATATTGCAAGGGTGCCGAGTGATTGCTATGAAGGCGACTCTCAGGGCGGTGGAATTTATTTAACAACAAATTCGGGTAACACTGCAACAATAAAGAATGCTGTCATCCTTAATAACACTGCATGCTATGGCGGAGGCATTATGAATAAGGCACAATGGGATGAGGAAGCTGTTGTAATTAATAACACGGGCAGCCTGACTATGGATAATGTGCATATAACAGGAAATGATTGCATTGAAGGTGGTGGAGGAGTATATAATTATGGTGGAACCTTGACCTTAACAGGGTCATTGATACAGGGGAATAATTCCGGCTACTACGGTGGTGGTGTAGAAAATAACGAAGGTAATCTTTTCATTAAAGAATCTACTATAGAAGGAAACACTGCAAAGGGTTACGGAGGCGGCATTTATAACGTGGAAGGCAATATGAAAGTTGATAATACGATTATTAAAGAAAATAAAGCGTATTATGGCGGAGGAGTCTTCACAATGACAGCCGGAGAAGGCAGATGTGCAGAGATAACCAACTCAATTATCACCAAAAACAACGCCGACAATTATGGCGGGGGCATATATAATGATGCTGATTATATTTATACTGATGGAGATTATTATGATTATATTATCCGCAGCAATCTGAAAATAATAAACTGCCAGATTTCTGAAAACAAATCCGGGGATAGTGGCGGAGGAATTGCTATTGATGATTCTGACCTTGAAATCAGCGGAACAACGATAGAGAATAATACTGCAGTGTCCTATGGCGGGGGAATATGCCTTTTTGGTGAAGTCAGATACATCGCCAACCCGAGTGAGGAACCGGGCGCAGTGCTGGTATTAAAGGACAGCTCAGTTACAGGGAATACTATCACCAATAGATACTATACATGGAAGGAAGATTTCTGTGGAGCTGGCATTTTCTTCTACAAAGGAAAAATTACCCTTGCTGGGAAGGTGGTAGTGACTGACAACACTTCAAACTCTATTAATGATAATCTTTTTTTAGATTATAAAGAAGAACTTGAAGCATATAGAACTAACACTCCAATCAGCATCGGGGAAGGCGGGCTGACAACAGGTTCAAAGATAGGAATAACCCGTATGACGGAGCCGACTGCCGATGCACCTGTTCAGATTACTGATACAATAACCAATCCGGACTATTTCTTCAGTGATGATGCTAAGTACCATATACAGAAAAATGCAGACAATACATATTTGGAGCTTGCGGTTGGCGCGGCTGAATCAGCCCCAAAAACTTTCTTAGGCAAGTTAATCAGCGGTTTATTGTCTATTGAGGGTTTTGAATGGATAAAAGAACTATCCTCCAAGGCATTTAAGCTTTTCAAAGAATTCTTAATATTGAAGACCGCATAGCTGCTAATGAAAAACATTAATACAGTGCACTCTCTGATTGTTGCGGGGAGTGCACTGCAGTATTTTGACTTTTTTCGACTTTAGAATTGAAATTCCGAAGATAAGATGATACCATGGTCTCGACATAAGAATGTTTTGACTGGAGGGAACTTATCAAATGAAAAAACAACGGGAAAAAACCAGATTATTTACCGTTGCGCTGGTGTTGGTAGTTCTTCTTTCTCTGTTTTTAACCTCGTGTGGAAAAACAGAGGGAGCAGACACTGCTGCCGGCGATAACGGAAGCGGTGCTGCAGAGCAGAAGGTTTACACTGTAGATGACTTTAAAGACGCCAAAATATCATCGGTTGTGGGCAGCTTAGAGTCCGAGTATATCAGCAAAAACTTTCCCGATGCGGAGCTTTTGGAATACAATAATGCTGCTGATGCTTTGACCGCTCTCAGAACCAAAAAGGTCGATTTTTTTGCGACTCAAAGTACGATGCTTGATATTTACGCTAAAGAAACCGGAGATGTAATAAATGTAGGGTATAAAATATGTCCTACTGAGGCTGGCTTTGGAATAAGAAAGGGCGAGGACGAATTAGTTCAGGCAATAAACTCTGTTATTCGGGAATACAAAGAGAATGGAAAGATGGAAGAAATTCTTTCTCATTGGGCTGATGTAAGTAATTATGTTGTAGAGGATATTCCTGAAAATACTACCGGTGAAACTATTGTTGTCGGAACTTCCGGAGAATTTGAGCCGATAAACTTCTATATCGATAATAAGCTTGTCGGTGTAGATGTTGAAATGATAGGAAATATTCTGTATGACCTCGGTTATCAGGTAAAATATGAATGCATGGCCTTTGGTGCCCTTATGCCTGCTCTTGAAAGCGGAAAGATAGATATTATCGCATGCGATTTATATATTACTGATGAGAGAAAAGAAAGCATAGATTTTTCTGATGTTTATTACACAGACTACTCCAGCTTTGCCATTTATAACGAGACTGCTTCAACCGGCTTCCTGAGCGGTTTAAAGGATGGATTATATAGCAACCTCATCAAAGAAGCTCGTTATATGATGATTTTAGATGGTCTCAAAATGACCGCAGCTCTCGCTATAGCAGCCGGAATTTTCGGGACTCTTCTTGGTATATTATTATGCTTTATGGACAGATCCAGAAAAAGGGTGTTAAAGGGTATCAAGAAAGTGTACAGTGCAATCATTGACGGCACACCAATGGTAGTAATTCTGATGATAGTCTGCTACGTAATCCTCGGAAAGGTTGATGCAAGCGGAGTTGTTATTGGTATGCTTGCCTTTGGTATGGTATTCGGGAACGATGTCTGCAGTGCTATAGAGAACGGCCTTGACAACATAGATAAGGGTCAGTATGAGGCTATTACTGCTTTAGGCTATCCAAAGAGACGAGGCTTTAAAGAAATTATTTTACCTCAGCTTATGAGAAACTTCCTCCCTGGCTACAGGAGCAGCTTTACAAGCATGGTTAAAGCAACCGCAATCGCCGGCTATGTTGCTATTCAGGACCTTACAAAGGCGGGCGATATTATCAGAAGCAGAACCTTTGATGCTTTTATCCCACTTATAATCGTTGCAGCAATTTACTTTGTCATTATATGGCTGATTACTCTTCTTATTCAATATGCAGAGAAGGGTGAAAGCAGAAAGCGCAAGGATCGTGAGGTGAGATTATGAGTCTGATAGAAATAAAGAATTTATGCAAATCGTACGGAACGACTGATATTTTTAAGGACGTAAATTACAATATAGAAAAGGGAGATGTTGTAGCGATAATCGGACCGTCAGGAACAGGAAAGAGCACACTTATGCGCTGCCTGAACTTTCTTGAAGAGGCAACCAGCGGGGAAATTCTTTTAGATGGAGTAAACATTCTTGCACCCGGAATTGACAGGTACAAAATCAATCAGAGAATGGGAATGGTGTTCCAGTCCTTTAACCTTTTTCCGCACCTTATGGTTATTGAAAATATAATGAAGCCGCCTATGGATCTTCTTGGAATGACTAAGGAGGAGGCCTTTGAGCAGGCAATGTCCCTGCTGAAGGAGGTTGGACTTTCTAACAAAGCGTATTTCTTCCCGGATGAGCTCTCCGGTGGACAGAAGCAGCGTGTTGCAATAGCCAGAGCCTTGGCAATGAAGCCAGAAATTCTGCTTTTAGACGAGCCAACCTCTGCTCTCGATCCGAGAATGGTCGGCGAAGTAATGAGTGTAATACGAAAGCTGTCAAATACCGGTATTACGATGATGATAGTCACTCATGAAATGCGTTTTGCCCGTATTATCACAAATAAAACCATTTATATGGATGAAGGCGGAATATATGAAGCCGGACCTACAGAGGAGATCTTTGGAAATCCTAAAAAAAGTAAAACCAAGGACTTCCTTTCTGAAAGGGAGGAATTTAATTACGATGCAACCGATTCAGACTTCGACCTTCAGAGCATGATTAAGGGTATAAATGTATACGGGATTTCAAACGGAACAGACAACAAGCTTCTCAGTAAGCTTATGCTGGTTGCTGAAGAGCTGTTTGTCAATCTGATATTTGGAAATGCCAGGGCTGGTAATGTAGAGGCAATGATGAATGTTGCATATAAACCGGATGATGAAACCTTTAAACTCAATGTATTCTATACCGGTGAAAGCTGCAACCTGCTCGAGGATGAAGAAGCAGATGAGCTTTCAGTTAAGATTATTGAAAAAAGCTGCAAAACTATAGAACATGATTTTGAGGGTGGAATGAATATTCTTAAAATGACCATTGTGTGATAATTGCAGTAAGACGAAACTTGTTCTGACAGGAAAAGCGACTTGTGCTGGGGCTGCTTGCATGCTGAAGCACGTGTGCGATACTGTAATAAATTTAAACCAATATCTTAAGGAGGACAAAATGAAAAGCAAAACACTTGCAAAGGCTTTTGCTGTTTTGTTGGCGCTGGCGCTTGCTTTATGCATGACAGCTTGCGGAGACACAGGCAGCGATAGCGGAGAACAGTCAGCTGATGCCACCTACACAGCAATTCCGCTTGGAGGAAATCTTGGTGAATTTGAGTTAGAAGGAGCTGCTTTTGGGGAATACAAAGTAGTAGATTTCCCTGAGGGTATTGTTCTTAACGAAGGCTCTGAAGGCACCTGCTATTATTGTGAAGGCGGAGATACCCCTTACATAGTAGTATATCGTTGGGCTAATGAAGACGGAAAGACTCTTGAGGAAATAACTGCTGAGGAGTCAAAGACTTATTCTGATGGCATATATACAATGACAACCTGGAGCGACATGAATATTGATGAGCTTGGAATGTATTGCTATGGCCGAGAAATCAGCGACGGAAATTACGGATATCTCGAATGTGACATTATGTTAGATGGTGATGATATTGTTGAAATCGACTTTATCTCAACCGCAGAAGAGGTTCAGCTTGGAGAAACAGGACAGTACTTATGGATTCCGACAGGCTACAAGGACCTTATGGATGAAGATGAGGTTGCTCACGGAACTATTTTCTACGGTGAATATGACGAAAGCTTTGAGCTTCCGGAAATCTGGTTATCTGAGTATGAGGGAACCTACGAAAAGCTCGCTTGGGGATATGAATGGCTCTACCCAGAAGGATTACCTTTTGATAAGTCTAAGTTTGACGAGTGGGTTAAATTATACAAAGAAGACAAGTGGACAGAAGATGTAAACAGAGAATACTATGAGGCTCTCGGCTACACTGAAGTATTAGATCCGTATGTTGGCGAAGCAAACGGCAACAGATACTATGCTACAGTATGCAAGAAGGATGATTATGTAAACTTTGAAGCGTTCTTATATATTGGTGATGAGGTTTATATCGCTGATATTTCTCAGTCTGCTGACATGGCACAGACTTGGGGTATGGATATTATAACTTCTCTTCACAGCAAATAAAGGCTGCTGACGAATGTTGAAGCTTTCTTGCAGGAATAAAATAAAACTGCCGGCAAATAAATAACAATTAAAGCGACCCTTTCCCGGTTTCGGGAGAGGGTCGTGCTTGTTGAGCGGAATTATTGCTTATTCATTGTGGGTGGGTTTGCGATTTTGCTGTGCTTGTTAGTTGTACTGTGGCTGTAGTGGCTGGAAAAATATTCCAATTAGTCAAGCTTTACCTCGCGGTTTCTGCGTTTTCTTTCGCCGCTCTTTTCAACCCATCGGAGACTCAGAGTGACTATCCAGATAATTATAAAGTAAATTGCAGCGACAATCAGGAGCGGAATAAATGCATCAAAGGTTCGGCTTCTGATAATATCTCCGGCCTTTGTTAAGTCCTGAATTGCAACGTAGCCGGCGATTGCTGTAGCCTTTATCATGCTTGTAAAGCTTGCCCTGTATATAGGCAGAATATTTCTCAGAAGCTGAGGCAGAATTATTGTTCTGAAGCCTAAAGCACCCGGGAAACCGAGGGCTGAAACTGCCTCATACTGGCCGGAGTCTACGTTGTTAAGACCGTTTTCTATTGCGCCGCATACATCGTTTCCGAAAACCAAACCGAAGGCAATCATACCGATAATTACGCCGCTTACGTCAACCTTTCCGAGGATTACGTAACAGACAATCATGAGTATAACAACCATTGGGATGCCTTCAATTATTGCGCTGTAGACATTTTTTATTCCCCTGAGAACTTTGAAACGACTACGGTTCATCATGCATAGGATTATTCCGAGCAGAGTGCCGAAAAGTGCTGTTGCAAGAGTAAGGGCAACTGTCATTCCGAGACCGTTTAATATCATCTTGTAACGAGCTTCCTTTACGAGGTTGTCGTAAAGGCCTTCTTTAATATCTGTGAAGATAGAACCTGATCCACCCTCAAGCGAAGCGGTGTCTCTCACCATGAAGGTCTGGTTTTGAATAACATAAGGGTCGGTAAAGTCTACCGATTTTTTTCTTTCTTCTGTTATTGAAAGGTCAGAAGCGATAATATCAATTTTTCCCGCAGTGAGAGCCGGAATAGTTGCGCCAAAGGCCATTATTTCGTATCTGACCTGATAGCCTAAGTCATAAAGGATATTTCCAATGATTTCAACGTCTATTCCGACAAGCTTTCCGTCTGAAATGAAGTTGTGAGGTTCCATTTCGCCTGTTGTACCGACCACCAGGGTTTCGCCTGTTGTGTTAACAGGAACCTCTTCTATCACATAGTGGTTGCAGTCCTCCCAGTGTGAAACTATTTCGTCGAGTTTACCGTTCTCTTTGTATTCGGCCAGCTTTTGGTTTATTTCGGTGCGCAGCTTGTCGTTGCCCTTCTGCACTGCGAATCCAAGATCTGCAGGAATAAAGGTAATGTCCAATAATTTGAGCCCATCGAATTTCTGAGTGTAGAGCCTCAAAAATCTTTCTGCTCCTGCGAAGTAGTCGATTTTTTTGGAGTTAAGAGCCTCAAGTGTATCAGCCATGTTGTTGTATTGAAGCATTTCTGCGTCAGGGTACTCAGATTCCAAGAAAAGCGAGGTGGTGCTGCCTAAAAGACAGCCTATTCTTCCTGTTTGTGCTTTTTCTACAGTATATTCCTCTTCTTCATCGCTGCCGCATGAAGTCAGGAAGAGTGAAGAAAGCAGTATCAGAACCATTAAAACAGCAAAAAGTTTAGTTTTTTCGGATTGATTTTTCATATGTCGATATTTCCTCTCAATGAAATTCTGTATTAAGCGGGGAAGTGGTTTTGTGAAACGTTTTCAGCCTTTCTTCCCTGTAAAATATTCCGGCCGGCGTGCTATTTGTAATAGCAAAGGGACGCTTGAAGCGAGGTGGCCGGGGCCGTCGACCATACTTTGTCGATTTTTCGTTGAAACATGACCGAAGCGGCAGTTTCGTCGAGGCCGATAATATAGATTATACTATATTTTAGAAAAAAATGTTGTGGAGATTTGATTTTGGTAGAAAAACTTTCCGGAGCGAAGCTATTCCTTTCTGCACCGGCTGCCGGCTTGCGATTTTTTGCTCTCGCGGAGGAATTGCGAAAGGAATTGAAGAAGAACAAGTGCGAAATTTGCACTTAAATAAAAAATAAAAGTGCAAATTTAGCACTTAATATTTACAAAAAAGTGCAATTGATGTATTATCTGAGTTGAAAGGAGTGGTTATTATGAGCGGAATAAAGGAACTAAGAAAAGAAAAAGGTTTAACTCAGGCAGAGGCATCGAAGATAACAAAAATTCCACTCAGAACATTCAAGTTATATGAGAACGATGACTCAAAAGTTGAAAGTATAAAATATAAGTATATAGTTCAGGAACTTGAAAAGCATGGAATTATTGATGAGGAACATGGAGTGTTGAATTTAGATAAGATAATTGCAGCCTGTAAAAAAGTGTTTATCAAATATGACGTGGAGTATGCTATACTATTTGGCTCATATGCAAAAGAAACGGCGGGAGAAAAGAGTGATGTAGATATTTTGCTTTCTGCACCGGCTACCGGCTTGCGATTTTTTGCTCTCGCGGAGGAATTGCGAAAGGAATTGAAGAAGAAAGTTGATTTACTTGACATAAGTCAGTTGGAGGGAAATTTTGAGTTGACAAAAGAGATATTGAAAACGGGGGTAAGATTGTATGGGTAAAGATGATTTTTTCTTTAAAAAAAAGATGATTGATGATATGGAATTCATCATTGAGCATATGAAAAATCAAACTCAAGAAAGTTTGGAAGAGAATCCGGTGTTGTTAGACTCCATGATGTTCAGGTTAATACAGATATCCGAAAGTTCAAGAAATTTGAGTGATGAATTTAAGGAAAATCATCCTGAAATTCCTTGGTTGGCAATTAACGGTTTAAGAAATAGAATTGTTCACGACTATGGGAATGTTAAATTGGGAATAGTATACAAAACGCTTAAGGAAGATATAGTTGATGTCAATGCTTTTATAAGTAAACTTTGATTTATGCGAAACTCGATTTTAACATTAAAACAGAAAAATAGTAAGTATTATGATATAATGATAGACAATATTTTTACTAAATATAATGGCTTGGAGGTTTTTATGAAAAAGATTGTTTCAGTATTGTTGGGGATTGTTTTGATTTTTTCTTTGGCTGCGTGCGGGGCAACTGATTCGCAGACAACAGAAAATACAAAGGAAGAGATACAAAAGGAATTGAATATTCCTGCTGACATCACTTTAAGGGATTCAGATGTTTTGGAAGGAAAGAAAATCGGCTGCAATATCATTTATAAAGGTGATGAATGGTGCGCTGCTGTTTTTCAGGTAATTGAAGCTCTTGCTGAATACTACGGCTGTGAATGTGAGTGTGTTGATTCTGACCATAGTTCGGAATTATTTGCGAAACAGGTGGAGGATATGCTCGCTGACGGCTGCGACCTGATTTTTGCCGATCCGGTTATGCAGGATGAAGATTCCGCTGTGCTTAACAAGGTTGTAGAAAGCAAAACACCGCTTTTTATTTACAATGAAATCTGGGCCGGTGGAGAAAAAGCTGTAACTAATATTCTTTGGGACAATTATTATTCAGGTGTTCTTGCTGCAAATTATTTTCTTGACTATGTTCGCGAAAATATTCCAGACAGAAAATGTACAGTTATTGAGCTTACTGTGAAGAACTCATATAATGTTGAGAAAAGATTTGAGGGATTCCATGATACTGTTGAGAAGGCCAAGGATGTAGAAGTGGATTTTATTGACAGGCTTGACACAAAGGGTGAAATAGATGTTGCAAAAGAAGCGTTGTCATCAATTTCGGAACAGTATGACTTTGTACTTACTGATACAAATAACGCTGCGTTAGGGGCATTAGAGCTTCTTCGCTCGCAGGATAACGGTGAAGTAAAAATAATCTCGATGGGAGGCTATGGAAAAGAAGTATTCGAGCTTCTCAACAATAATGACAAAAACTATCTGGCATTCGTTTCAGTTGACCCGTGGGAGCTTGTGGTCTCAATGTTTAATGCAGCTATTGACTATTATGAAGGCAAATCAGTAGAAAACTGTATAAACATCAACACTGAATTAGTGGATGCAAATAATGTGGGTGATGTCTGGCGTTTTGAATAGCTAACAACACTTTTGGGATTTCGCTTTGATGAACGGAGGCCGAAATGAAAAAGCTAATTATTATTTTTCTGGTTCTGGCTGTTGCGTTGACCATGATAGCTTGCACAGCAGAAACCAATCAAACAGACAACCAGACGGAAACCCAGGACGACTTGCTTTTGACAAGGCAGTGCGAATATGCAAAGCTTATTATTGAAACCGGGCTGAGGCTTGAAGAAGGACAGAAATTATTGATAAAATCGGATATCGAGTGTTACGAATTTGCAAGACTTTGCGTTGAAGCTGCCTATAATGCCGGCGCTTCTGATGTAATAGTGTATTGGATCGATGAAGATTGCAACCGTTTGCGTTCCATTAACGCAGACGAAACAACGCTTGGTACGACCAGCAGTTATATTGATGAATTGTATAAAGAGTGTCTTGAGGAAGAAATTCCTGTATTGAATTTGTTTAGCAATCACCCAGGAAGTAACGATGGTGTGGATGCTGACAAAATAGAGCTGGCAAATTCTGCTATGGGTGAATATGAGTTGGAATATTCTGAAGCAAGAAAATACAGCTATATTTCATGGATAACAGTAGGCGTTCCAAACGAGGACTGGGCTGTGCAGGTTTTTCCTGACCTTTCGCCGGAGGATGCATTGGCTAAGCTGTGGGATTGTGTGCTGGAAAGCGTATATGTAAGTGGAGACGGTAAATCCGGAGACCTTTGGGATGAGCATCTTGATAAGCTTGTTAAAATGAGTGAGGTCCTGACTGCAAAGAAATTCAAGTCGCTGCATTATACAAATTCCCTTGGGACCGATTTGACTGTTGAACTCTCGCCAGATGCTATTTGGGCTACCGCAAGGTCGGTCACACCTGAGGGTCATTACTTTTCAGCAAATATGCCAAGCGAGGAGATCTTTACTTCGCCTATCGCAAACAGTGCAAATGGTGTCGTATATGCATCTTTGCCATTGAATTTGAATGGTACTATGGTTGAGGATATCAAATTTACTGTAAAGGACGGAAAAATTGTTGATAGTTATGCCTCATCCGGACTTGATGTATTAAATGACAGCTTGAATTCGGATGAAGGTTCCAGATACTTTGGAGAGATTTCGCTGGTTCCTTTTGATTCTCATGTAGGCAAGCAGAACGTATTGTATCATGAAACCCTCTATGACGAAAATGCATCCTGTCATATTGCTTTTGGTTTTTCTTATGCAGAGTGCTTAAAGGGTGGACAGACCATGAGCAATGCGCAGCTTTCTGCGGCGGGACTAAATGTTTCTAAAACACATGTTGATTTTATGATTGGTACAGATGATATGAAAATAGTTGGTACGACCTATGATGGTGAGAAAATAGTAATATTTGAAAACGGAAAATTCACAAAGGCATTTTGCTAAAAGGTGTCTATGAAAAGAGGAAGCAGATCGATGAAAAGAGGAAGCAGAACTATTCCTTAAAACTGCGTTTTTCAAAATTGCACAGATTTTAGTTCAAAACAACAAAAATCTGTGCAAGAAATATAGTAATCATATAGGATTATTAAAAATTCGAC
>DCGW01000087.1:0-237 GCA_002315335.1 Firmicutes bacterium UBA1768
TGCAGGTCCCACAATAATCTTTCCATTTATTCAATAACCCTGACTTCCGTTTCCAGTTTTACACCAAATTTGTCAAAAACTGTATTTTTTATTAGCTCAATCAACGAAAGAATGTCTGAAGCAGTAGCTCCGCCTTTGTTAATAACAAAACCTGCATGAAGCTCGGAAACAGCCGCTCCTCCGATAGTCATACCCTTAAGGCCGCTATCCTCAATCAGCTTTCCGGCAAAATACCCT
>DCGW01000087.1:279-4248 GCA_002315335.1 Firmicutes bacterium UBA1768
GCCCGCACTCGGATAATTAAGAGGCTGTTTTTCTCTTCTTCTACGGTTAAACTCATCGATTTCAGCTCTTATCTCTTCTTTTTTGCCTTCATCCAGCTTGAACTCTGCCTCAAGAATAATATATTCTCCTGTCTGGAAAATGGAATTTCTGTATCCAAAGCCGCAGTCTTCTCCAGGTATTTCCACAATTTTTCCGTCCTTAAGGGCTGTGATTTTGGTGATAACAGACTTAAGCTCACCGCCGTATGCACCAGCGTTCATAACCACTCCGCCGCCTACCGAACCAGGGATTCCTCCCGCAAATTCAAGACCTGTAAGTCCTCTTTCGCACGCGAGGTTTGAAAGTGCAGTCATTAAAGCTCCTGCCTGAGCCTTTACTGTCGTCCCTTCGGCAAAAATTTTATTGAAAGTATCACCAATCTTTATTATTACTCCATCATAGCCAGCATCCGGTGCAATTACATTAGTCCCATTTCCTAATATCCAGAATTTTTTTCCAGCTTCCTTACACCATGTAATCACAGCCGATATTTCCTCAGGGCTGTCCGGAATAACCAGCGCATAGCAAGGTCCTCCAACCTTGAAGGAAATGTGGTCCTTTAACAGCGCACCATACAAAACCTTGCTGCTATCAATTATTTGATTTAGTTCCTTAATGTTGTTACTGCTCATTTGGTATATTACCTCAATCCTGTTTATGGTCAGAAAAGCCTTACTTCTTTAAGCTATTGCTGTTTACTTGCGGTATAAGCCATGTGCTCTTCATAGGTTGCACAGAAGTAGTGACTTCCATCTCCGGCCTCTGTTGTCTGATAATACAGGTAGTTCGTGGTGCCTGGAGCCAAAGCCGCCTCTATACTTGCCTCTCCCGGACTTGCAATAGGTCCCGGAGGAAGACCCTCATACATATATGTGTTATATGGGCTGTCAACCTTAAGATCATCATAGGTTACAACAGACTTATGCTTTCCTAATGCATAAAGTACAGTTGCGTCTATCTGCAATCTGATTCCCTGCGAAAGTCTGTTGTAAATAACACTTGCAATTAAAGGCCTTTCCGAATCAAGCTGAGCCTCCTTTTCAATAAGAGACGCCACTGTAATTACCTGTTGGGCTGTCAGTCCAAGCTGTTCAGCCTTTTGCTGTCTCTCCTGAGTCCACTTCTTTTCAAACTCATTGAGGAGAACAGTAATAATCTGATTGGCTGTCCATTCATACTTTAGTGTATAGGTATCCGGGAAAAGGAAGCCCTCAAGCTTAGCATAGCCCTCGCCTGGTGTAATAAACGGATAATCAGAAACGTCATACTGAGACGCGCACATCAGGAAATCTTCAGCTGATCCAAGTCCGCTCGACTCAAGAATGCTTGCGATTTCAACCATTGATGACCCCTCAGGAATAGTGACCGATGTTGCTGACCCGTCGTCTCCGCCCCTTAGCAGCTCTTTTAATATGTCAGCATAGGTAAGCTTGCCTGCCTTAAAAGTGTATACTCCGGGTTTTAAATCATTTGCCACATTTTCCATCTTTATGTAGAGCAAAAACGAGAATGAATTGAGGACAAGATCGTTATCGCTGAGTATTTCGGCGACCTGCTTTCCGTATGTTCCGTCAGGAATAGTGATGATTACATCCTCATCCAAATTTGTTGACCTTGTTCCGCCAAAGCACCAAAAGGCACCTGCCAACAGAGCAACGATTACTATTATTGCAACTATTGCTGCAGGCTTAATGCTCTTGTTTTGCTTTCTTTTTGACATATTTTCCTCCATTACTCCGCTCCATTGTCATGAGTCCATTTTGGTTTATATTTCACGAAGTATCATATCCTCATAGGTTTCCCTTCTGACGGAAAGCCTTGCCTTTCCGGATTTCACCATAACAAGCGCCGGCCTTGGCACTCTGTTATAGTTGCTTGCCATGCTGTAATTATATGCTCCGGTGGCAAACACTGCCAGAATATCTCCACTCACTGTGTTCTCAGCAAGGTTGCACTTATCTATGAGAACGTCGCCGCTTTCACAGCATTTACCGACTATAGAAAACTGCTTATTCGCCGGAACAGCCGCCCGATTAGCCGTTACAGCTTCATATTCTGCCCCGTAAAGAATCTTTCTCGGGTTATCCGGCATGCCGCCGTCAACTGCAAGATAAGTTTTTATACCCTTTATTTCCTTGATGCTTCCCACAGTATAGAGGGTAATTCCCGCATTGCCGGCTATCCATCGTCCTGGCTCAATGTATATTGTTGGAACAGGCAGCTTGTTTTCCGCAAAAAAACCGTTGATTTCCTCCATCATAGGATCCGTAAAATCAGCAACCCTTGTCTCCTGCTCGCTGTCCACATATCTGATGCCAAAGCCTCCGCCGAGGTTTAGCTCCGAAGGTGCAAAGCCAAACCTTTCGTTGACCTCCTTCACCATATTCAGAACTATAGGCAGCGCCATCATATGGTCCTGATTATCCATCAGCTGTGAGCCCACATGGCAGTGGAAGCCCATCAGTTCTATGGAAGGATTGTCTATCGCCTTGCCGATAATGGAATCTCTCGTTTCTCCTTCGCAAAAAACTCCGAACTTGGAGTCAATTTTTGCTGTGGAAATATATTCATGAGTGTGGCTGTCTATTCCCGGCGTGATTCTTATCTGAACCTTGACGGTTTTTCCCAGTTTTTTGGCAATTATTCCAATGTTTTCCAGTTCGTATTCATTATCCACGACAAAGCGGCCAACATTATTTTTAACTGCAAATTCTATCTCATCAAGAGTCTTGTTATTGCCGTGGAAAACCATAGTCTCAGGCTCAACACCTGCCTTGAGAGCGGTAAACACTTCCCCGCCGGAAACGGTATCAAAGCCAAGGCCTTCTTCCTTTATTACCCTGCAAACCTCCAAAGTCTGCAATGCCTTACTTGCATAGACAGCCTTAGTGTTTGGGTATTTTTCGAGAAATGTTTCTCTTATTTCCCTGCACTTAGCCCTTAGATATTCTTCATCTATTACGTAAAGAGGGGTTCCGTATTCTTTAGCAAGCGCTACAGTATCGCAGCCTCCAAAAACAAGATTACCCCTGTTATTTACTTCATATTCTCTCATTTGTTCTCCTTGTAAGCGCTATCGCAAAGCTGCGAAATCGTACATTCTTCACACTTTGGCTTTCTTGCACTGCAAACATTTCGTCCATGCAGAATTATAGCATGGTGCATATCTATCCAGGAGTTCCTCGGCAGCCTTTCCTGCAGCAGCATTTCTGTTTCTAAGACATCCTTGCCCTTTGCAACACCTATACGACCGGCCACCCTGAACACATGAGTGTCTACCGGAATTGCCGGAATTCCAAACCCTACAGCCTGAACTACATTTGCGGTTTTGCGACCAACTCCCGGCAGTGCCGTCAGCTCGTCAAAGTCCGAAGGCACCTCGCCTCCGTATTTTTCGCAGAGATTTTTTGATAGGGCAACAATGTTTTTTGCCTTTGTCTTGTACATTCCAATTCTTCGAATGTGTTCCTCAACCTCAATAACGTCGGCCTTTGAAAGTGCCTGCGCATCAGGAAAGCTTTCAAATAATGCTGGTGTAACTACATTAACCTGTTTATCGGTTGTTTGAGCTGACAATACTACAGCTATCAACAACTGGAAAATATTTCCAAAATTTAACGCACAGTCAGCATTCGGATAAGCTTCGTTTAACAGCCTTATAAGTTCAGGGGTTTTTTCTTCTTTCCACATAAGTTATTTTTTCACCATGTCGATAAGGTGGTCGTTAAGTCTTCTCTTGGACTCAGCAACCTCTTTTTCAGACCATTCCTGAATACCTTTTCCCGTCTTGAAGCCCAAATCGCCCTTAGCAACAGCATCCTTTAAAATTATTGAAGGCTCCTGTGAAGAAGCAAGGTGCTTAAGAATATAGCTCTGTATTGAAAGACTAAGGTCAGTACCGACCATATCTGCGTGCTCCATAGGTCCTA
>DCGW01000053.1 GCA_002315335.1 Firmicutes bacterium UBA1768
TATTATTATATATTTCAATTCTATTAATTATCAGGCCGGACTTCCGTATTGTTTTATGATTTCTTCTCTTTTCGCCCAACATTGATGCTTATGGTATGTTGTATCTACTGAGAAAAAATGTTAAAATATATCCAAATCCAAAGAAAGGTGTGAGCACTACTTGACTAAGAAAAAAATCATTTCACTCATTACTGTATTAGTTTTAATAATAGCTATTCCTATGACCTCGGCCGCAAACAGCTGGCAGGTGGCTGCAGCTGAGAAAGTCTCGGATATACTCATCCCAATGGCCGATGCTGTGGATGACACGCTGCCTCCGATACCAGAAGGCTATAGCTATAGAGGCGACCGTCTTACAGACGAGCATGGTGTGACTATTTACTACATTTATCGTTCTCTCGGAAGCTCAGGTGTTTCGGTTGGGTATTGGATAGACCAGCAGGGTAATCCTGTTATTAACAACGCCTTTGCCGAAAGCTATTTACCTACTACAGATGTAATTCCGGGTTCGGAAAAGGATGCCGGTAAGGACAAAAGCTCTGTTGTTACCGATGATTTGGACAAGGAAAGCTCAAGCCTGCCATCGTCCTATGATGCTCGCAAATACGGCTATGTGACCGGGATTGAAGCTCAAGAAGGCGGAACCTGCTGGGCTATGGCCTCCATTGCAGCAATAGAAAGCAATGCAATAAAACAGGGCTTTGCGGATAAAACTCTTGATTTAAATGAGTATTTTTCTGTTTGGAACTCGCTTAATGGTTACTATACGACTGAGGGTGCTGCAACCAACTCTCTGAACGACGGATATATATCAGATACAACCAATATGATGTATGATGGCGGCAATCCGAGTATTATTGGCCTTAGTCTGTTAAACTTCTCGGGAGCAATAAGAGAGGATAGTCATGATATTGCTATAACCACTACCGGTGTCAGTAATATAATTAGTGAATTGGAAAGTAAGCTTAATATTAACAATAAATATCTGCGCGACATCACTTTAGAAAAAATTATTGAAGTTGGAACAACAAAAAACACAATAAAACAGGCTGTGCTCGACTACGGCGGCTTGTATATAGGCTTTCCTTTTGATGATTATTCGTTTTATTCAGGGGAATACATCACCTATTATTCGGGAAATAAAACTACTGACTCAAGCCATGCGGTGGAGCTTATTGGGTGGGACGATAACTTCTCAAGAACCTATTTTGATTCCAATAACAGGCCAAAAAATAACGGCGCATGGCTTTGTAAAAACAGTTGGGGCTCAAGCTGGGGTGATGGCGGTTACTTCTGGATGTCCTACGAGCAAAGCATAAATAGTATATATGCCTTTAAGGTTGCTGACCCAAAAGAGTTTGATACTGTTTACATGTATGATGGTGTCGGGGCGTCGACGATGCTTACTTGCGATAAAGCGGCGAATATCTTTACAGCAGACAAGAATACACTATTAACAAGGTTCTCTTATGGAAGCTCTGCGAAGGCGCAGTATACACTCAATATTTATAAATTGAAGAATGACTACACATCTCCTGAGGATGGTGTTGATGGTAATCCGATATATACTCAAAGCGGCACGACCTCTGGCGAGGCCTGGACTAAGCTCAATAAATATGTACAGCTTAATAAGGGTGATAAGTTTTCGGTTGTCATTTCAGTTAAAAATAATAATAATAATTCTTCCGTATGTTTTACTGAGGGAGAAAGCAGCGATGAAAAGAAGTACACCAGCAACGAAGGTGAGAGCTTCTGCTATGTTGGAGGCAAGTGGATAGATACTGCAAAAGTAGTAAATCAAGAATCGGAACCCTCAAAATCATTAAACAACGTCTGTATCCGCGTTGTAGGCGCTGATATTGCTACTTTCCACGATTATAGCGGTGTATACAAAAACAATGGCGGTGGGACTCACAGCCGTAAGTGTTTATACTGTGACAGCTATAGCCAACCTGTAGCCTGCACACCAACGCTGATTAGCAGTGTTGCTGGAGTCGACTGCAAAACAGAGGGAAAAAATCACTATAAATGTACATTATGCGGATACGAATATGATGATAAAAACGGAATCTACGGTGACCATCAGTATGTTGACAACAAATGCAACGTTTGTAATAAAACCCGCTCAGCGGGACTTTTCCAAACCTTCACGAAGCTATTCAGCAGCATTTTCAAAAGCTTCGGCTCAATATTTAAGAATATTTTTGGGTTCCTCAAATAAATAGCAAATAAGCTGATTGGAGAAAACTGCTCAACATAAGTGTGAGCAAATAATTAAAAGTAAAAGCAGGTCAGTATGCTGATAATGACTTCAGCAAGCCGGCCTGCTTTTGTAATAAATATTATCTAGATAGCTCATCTGCCGCTCAGAGAAACAAAGTCGTCTGCAAGTGAATAGTAGAGGTCTTTTCTTTCTTCCCAAAGCTTTTCTACACCTGTAGTCTGTGAGAGTGGGCGACCATATGTTTCTAAAAGCTCGAGCGGACAGTCAACCATCAGAACTCTCGAATTCTGTTTAATCATTTTACGGTTTTTTTCTCTTAAAACCACGCCTCCACCAGTGGAAATAACGAGTCCTGATGATTTGGAAAAAATTTCCAACAGCTCGCTTTCCTTATCCCTGAAATATTCTTCTCCTTTGTTCCTGAAAATATCAGTTATTTTCATCCCAACGGCTTTTTCTATTTCCTCGTCGAGATCAATGAAAGGGAGGCCTTTTGCTGCGGAGATTTTTCTTCCTATGGTTGTTTTTCCGGAGCCGGGCATGCCTATGAGTATGGTATTAAGCTTGGTTTCGAGTATTCTGCTTTCAATCTTTTCTGTGTTTGGCTGCAACTCTTTGCCTGACCATATCCTTGCGGCCGCTACAGCCTGACCAACGAGCATGGTAAGCCCTCCAAAAGCATTTATTCCCAATTCTTCGGCTTGCAGAATAAGTGCGGTTTTGTTGGGGTTGTAAATCAGGTCTATAACAGTATCAACCTTTTGAAAAAGTCTTAAATCAATGGGCGACTTGAGGTTTTCTGGGTACATTCCAACAGGAGTTGTATTAATGATCAGCCTTGCATCGCTGTGAATCAAGTGAGCGTTTTTGTAGTTGGTGCTTCCTGTGCGGGAAACTATGTGGTGGTCTATGCCAAGGTTTTTAAGAACAGCACACACTGCCTTGCAGGCGCCGCCGCTGCCGAGCACAAGTGCTTTGCCTGACCTGTGCCCATTTGCTTTCTTTAGAAGCGCTTCAAAGCCGGCATAGTCTGTGTTGTCACCATAATATCCACCGTCAGGAAGCTTAACCATAGTATTCACACTTCCTATAGCCTGCGCTCTTTCACTGATTATTCTGCAGTACGGAATAACAGCTTCCTTGTACGGAATTGTAACGTTAAATCCGCTCAGATCGTTTTCTGAAAGGAAAGCATCAAGCTTGTCGGGGGAAACCTCGTATAGCTTATATTCATATTCTCCTATTAAGTTGTGAATTTCAATCGAATAGCTGTGTGAAAGCTTTTCGCCGATAAGACCATAGCGCTTCATTTTTTTCTCCGAATGCAGCTTTTGAGATTTGTTATAGCATCTGTAATTAATCGTTTTTTCTATTATATAATATTTGCAGTCAAGATAAAATGTTTTGTTGAAATATAAAAATGATATGATAAAATATGGTTATTAATTAAAGGATTGGAGGTGGCTTTTAAGCCACGGAGGTAACATGAGGTATCATAGACAAAACAGAATATTGGAGCTCATCTCAACGCGGAGTATCGAGACTCAGGAAGAATTAGTGCGCATCCTTAACGAAGAGGATTTTAAGGTTACACAGGCCACAATTTCGAGAGACATAAGGGAACTTAAGCTGGTAAAAACTACAGGGGAAAACGGCAAACTAAGATACGCACTCGCTTCGGAAGGGGAACACAGGTCTTCCCAAAGATATGGACGAATTTTGCAGGAGACTGTAATATCCTGTTCACGTTCCGAAAATATGATAGTTGTAAAAACTCTCAATGGCTGTGCAAATGCTTCCTGCGAGGCATTGGATTCAATGAAAATTGAGGGCATAATGGGGACTATTGCCGGAGATAACACCATTTTTGTTGTGGCGGAATCATCGGAAAAGGCTCCCGAAATAGTTGAAATGATTAATAACATGATTAAGGGCCTGAGGCCTGTATAAGGTGGAGCTAATTGATTACATATTTATCTATAAAAAACTTTGCAATCATTAAGGACCTGGCGCTGGAATTCGGCCCGGGTCTGAACATTATAACAGGAGAAACGGGTGCCGGAAAATCGATAATAATTGAAGCGATAAGCATGGCTCTCGGTTCAAGGGCTGACTCTGCCTATGTCAGGACAGGCGCGGACAGGGCGCTTATTCAGCTTGTTGTGCAGGTGCCGGAAGAAGAAGGAGAGACAATTCTAACAAGGGAAATCCTCGCAGGTGGCAGGTCAACCTGTAAAATAGGTGATGAGGTTATTACCCTTGCGCGGTTAAATGAGTTTTGCAGAAGAGCGGTTGACCTCCACGGCCAATACGACAACCAGACGCTGCTCAACCCGGAAAACCATATTTCGGTTTTGGACTCCTTTGATGAAGATGGAAGCGTAAAGTCGGCATTTATAGCATATTCGGCAATATATCAAGAGTTTTCTGCTCTAAAGACTGAACTCTCGGAGCTGCGCCGTACCATCGCCGAAAGCCGCAGAAAAAAGGATTTTATGGAGTTTGAGGCGGGAGAAATTGCAAGGATAAATCCCAGACCGGGCGAGGATGAGGAGCTGTCGGCAACGCTTTCGGTTTATCAGAACAGGGAAAAGGTTCTTTCTTCGGCATCAAAGGCACATGCTTGTCTGTATTCGGGTGAAGGGAGCTGCACCGAGCTAATGTCATTAGCTGCTTCTGAGGTTGAAAAAATTGCTGAGCTATCGCCTGCTTTAGAGGGGATACTGTCTGTAATCAGAGACTGCAGCTGTGCTATAGAGGACGCGGCCCGAGAGCTTTCTCCGTTTTTGGAGGGTGAGAGCCTTGGTGAAGCTGATATTGATGCTGTTATTTCAAGGCTTGAAGCTGTTGAGGCTCTTAAAAGAAAATATGACGGAAGCCTTGAGGACGTCATTGCATACCGGGAAAAGCTCGAAAAAGACCTGGCTAACATGGAAAACTTTGACTATGTTGAGGGTCAGCTAAGAAAAAGGCTTGTTGAAAAATACGAAGAAGCAGAGAAGGCGGCTTATGAGCTCAGCTCGGCAAGAAGGGACGCGGCGAAAAAACTTGAAACCGAGGTAAACAGAGAACTTTCTGAGCTAAACTTCAAAAATGCCGAGTTTAGCGTAAGCTTTGACGAGGTTCCGAGGAAAAATGAAAGGCTTGCCCTGACTGAAACCGGTATTGATCTGATTGAATTTTATATTTCCACAAACAAGGGTGAGGCACTAAAGCCTATGGCTAAAATTGCCTCAGGCGGTGAAATTTCAAGAATAATGCTGGCCTTCAAAAAGATTTTGGGCACTTATTCAAAGGTCCCTACCTTTATTTTTGATGAAATAGATACGGGAATCAGCGGACATGCGGCTGCAGTTGTTGCCCTCAAGCTTGCTGAAATATCCAAAATGCATCAGGTTTTATGTATTACCCATCTGCCTCAGATAGCGGTTATGGGAGATGCGCACTACCTGATAGAAAAAATAAGCGACGACAGGGAAACCTACACGCAGGTAAATCCTATGGATGAGGAACGCTTTGTTACTGAGGTTGCCAGACTTTCCGGAAATGTTGAACTCACACAGTCGGCGCTGTTAAATGCCAAAGAAATGATAGAAAAGGCAAAAGCCGCCAAACAATAAAGAATTATGCTGCCGTCGGTCTCCGACGGTGGTTTTTCTGTTTATAGATTATGTTACAATTCTGTGCAATATTCATGTCTGTAGTGTGAGCCGCTTGAAGGAATACACAAAATGTGCTATAATAAACAGTCAATATAGGGGGCTGAGCTGACCATGAGAATATTGGGAATTGACCCGGGCTATGCTATTCTGGGTTATGGTATTGTTGATTTTGATAACAACCACTTTAAGGTTATTGACTATGGTGCAATAACAACCGATAAGGACCAACCTATGCCGGAGAGACTCAAGGACTTATATTCCGGCATTTCAAATATTATTGACCTGTACAGGCCTGATATGACAGCTGTAGAAGAGCTTTTCTTCAACAAAAATGTAAAGACCGCAATATTGGTTGCGCAGGCACGGGGAGCGGTTATTACTGCTGTCACAAACAAAGATATTCCGCTATTTGAATACACACCGCTGCAGATCAAACAGGCACTTGTAGGCTATGGCAGGGCTGAAAAAAATCAGGTTCAGCAGATGGTTAAGGTTATACTTAATTTAGATAAGGTTCCAAAGCCGGACGATGTTGCCGATGCACTTGCAGTTGCTGTTTGTCACGGAAATTCTTATAATGCATCCGGCGTAATGCGGGTAAATACCTCTATTTAAGGTTGAGGGAGAAACAATATGATAAGCTATATTAAGGGAATCGTCTCCGAAGTAGGAGATGGTTATGTAGTGATAGAAAACAACGGCATTGGCTATATTGCAAATGTTGCGGATGCTTCTGCCTGGTCCGGTATTTCGGGAAAGGCTGAGGAGACAATTGTTTTTACGCAAATGATAGTCAGAGAAGACGACATAAGTCTCTGCGGCTTCAAAACGAGGCAGGACCTGCAGATGTTCAACAAGCTTCTTACCGTAAATGGAGTAGGGACAAAGGCTGCGCTTGCACTGCTGGGAACCCTGTCGACAGAGTCGCTCAGCAAGGCTATTGTATTTGAGGATGTTGACAGTATAGTAAGAGCTCCGGGAGTAGGAAAAAAGTCAGCGCAGAGAATAGTGCTTGAGCTCAAGGACAAGCTTGGCGATATTTCGGGTTTCACGCCTGAGGAAGCGTCCTTTGCTGACGAGTCTGTTTCTGAAAATATTGACGGCTCCAATGCGAAGGCTGAGGCTCTTCAGGCACTTGTTGCTCTTGGTTATTCCAAAGCTGAGGCTGCCGGTGCGCTCGGTAAGATAAAAGAAGAATATGACAACAG
>DCGW01000012.1:0-1071 GCA_002315335.1 Firmicutes bacterium UBA1768
TAAGTCTTGACAGGGACAAGGATATTTCGGATGAACTTATAAGTTATTGCAAGTCACCTAATCCTGAATCAAGTCTTATTATTGTCATGGCAGATGTAGATAAAAATTCAAATAAATGGAAACAGCTTTCTTCGATAAAGAGTATTGAAAAAGTATTTTGTAAGAGAGCTGACAGAGAAAAATTGAATATTTTCGTTTTATCAGTGCTTAAGGGTGCTGGTAAGACGGTAAGACAGAATGTATTTAACCATTTGGTAGAGCGCATTGGATATGAGAAAGACACTGAAATGAGTTTATATTCAGTAGGTAATCTTTTATCTAATCTGTGCGTCGCATATGAGGATACAGAGCTCACTCTGGATATGGTGGATGAAATTATTCCGATTAAAGAGTGTGAAGACCGTTTTGGTATGGCAGAACTTCTTGATAGTAAGGATTCGGTGGCACTTTATTCACAGTGTCATTTGCTTACCAAGGAGCCGGGTGTGATTGCTTTTCTTTCGTTGTTAAGCAGAGATTTTAGGGTTGCTTATAAAATGAAAATAGGTTTTACCTATAATGATATAGGGGCAAGCACAAAGCATTTTACTGATTGGAGCAGGGAAGAGTTGCTGAAGTCACTTGAGATACTTGCAGAACTTATAGCTCAGAGTAAGGACGGTTCTTTGCCGGAAGATGTTATTATCCCAATGGCTTTTCAAAGAATTTTGGAGGTCAGAAAGGAGGTGACAAATGACTGCTGAGGAAACGCTTTACAGAGAGTACTTGCGGGTACTTAGTGACGATGTAAACATTCAATCCCTTGTTGTATTGGATCCACCGGTGTATTCGCAGATTGTAAGTGCTGCCGCCGAGGGTATGGCGCGTAGAAAAGCAATTGCAATGGCAAAGATGAGTGTATGTAAAATCATACCTTTCCCTTGTGGAATGGCAAATACAAAATAAATAAATTGCGGGTTTCCTTTTTAGGAAGCCCGTCTTTTATTTTGCTTGCAATAGTGTGGATAATATAATAAAATAAGTGTGTTAAATCATCAATCATTCTCATCTTATCTTTATTAGGTTATTTAT
>DCGW01000012.1:1122-3694 GCA_002315335.1 Firmicutes bacterium UBA1768
TGCAGCTGCCGTTTGTGTAGTTGCTATTTTTTGTTTTAAAGACTTTTTCATAATGAATATGAAGACCGTTACCTTTGTGGTGGCGGTCTTTTTTTGTTGTCAAAAAGCTTTGAGAAATAAATACAAGTAGAAAAGAAAGGAGAAAGAAAGACATGGCTATGTACGAGGCATTAGACTTGTTAGACATTGCGGGAATTTGCAAATATGATGACCCGACTTACATTTTGCGCGATTGTGATTGTTGTGCTGATACACCTGTTTGGTTTGGCATAAAGCCCGAACCAATATATGGGAAATCTCAACCAATATATCCTCGCAAACCGGGAAGGAGGGATACGCCGTATCAGCAGGAAACTTATCTTGAACACTTACTGCCACTTGAAGAGTACGAGTGTGTCCGAGTCCTCTTCAGTGGTGGTAAAGATTCACTTTGTGCTTACCTTCACCTTAGGGAACTCGGGGTTCCGAAGGAAAAAATAATTCTGCACCACCACGATATTGACGGAGGCAATACCGAACGAATAATGGACTGGAAGTGTACCAGAGCCTATGTTGAGGCTTTCGCAAAGGCTGAGGGTGTGAAACTTGAGGTTAGTTGGAGAGAAAAAGGCTTCTTCGGTGAATTATACCGTCTTGGTGCATCTGAGCCTGTATCTTGGCAGGATCCAGATACCGGCGAGGTGATGCGATGCAAACTTACCCCGAACTACATTAAAAGTCAGCAGATAAGGGAATCTGATATGCCTGAAGCAGAGAAAATCGCAGCTCTGAAAGAACTTGGATATCGTTTCAAATGGCCTGCCAAGGGTTCTATTGCCAGCGGACGTTACTGCTCGGCATATTTGAAAAGTATGGTTTTATCGAGTGTCATTAGTTCTATGGATAGTTTTCCTGAAAAGACTTTAGTGGTATCAGGTGAGCGAGCGGGTGAGAGTCATATGAGGTCGAATTTGGACGAAATGCAGTTGCATGCAAGGTCAAATTCTCGTAGGACAATTCACGCATGGAAATGTGTTTTTAATTTCTCAGAACGTGACGTTTGGGAGGTTATAAAACGCAACCATATAAATCCCCATCCTGTGTATCGTGCATCATTTAGCCGTTGCAGTTGTTCAGCGTGTATATTTCTTTCACCTGAGCTGTGGGCAACATTTAGGGAAATATACCCAGAGGAGTTTGAGATGCTCAAAGAAGACGAGAAAAGAATGAACTTCACGATTGATGCCAGGTGCGACCTTGAAAATTTCGTTGGTGATGCTAAGCCAAGGAATATTCATTGTGATGCAAGAGCTCTGCATAGTCTCAGAACGGGTGAATTTAATGTTGATGAGGTCTATGTTAAGGATTGGAAATATCCGGCAGGGGCATTTAGAGGAAGTGAAGGTGGAAGTCCGTGCTAAAAAATTATTAGGGCTTGGGCAGATATATTCTGCCCGGAAAGGAGAAAGATATGAAACCTACGCACGCTTGTTTTATGCCGGACTGGGATGGTCTTGGCGAGGACGGTATTGTTGATTTTCAGTTTGCGGGAGTTGATTACTTTGCGGATCAGGAGCGGTCAAATATTGTAAGTGATGCCAGATTTCGGATGCATTACGGGCAATTAGTTTTAATCGTTGTTAGAATAGCTCAGCCCGGCTGGAAATCTAAGGTTATTAGGTTTGATGGAGGAATTGATTCGGAATTTATTGATTTTAAGGATTCGTGTCAGGCATATGTGGATGACTGTATTGCCAAGGGTTTACTTAAAATTGGTTCGGCAATGGTCAATATTTCCTATCAGACTGAAGTTGAAAATATTATTAAAGCGTCTTGAAAGGAGCGCAGAGAAAATGAGAGATTTTGAAGATGGTGTTGATGCTTCTATCGAACAAAAGCTTGAGAGGCTTGAAGAGTTCAAGAAAGACCTAATTGACAAGGTATTAAAGGAAATTAAGGCTGAATACAGGCATATGTACGAAAGTCTTAGTGACTGCATTGGTTCTTCGTTTGCTAATGAGGTTTTTTTGCTTGAAGAATTATTGAAGCTTCGTAACGAGGATAAAATTGAAGCATTTGCTGCTGAGTGCGAAAAAGAATCCCGCATGATGGCGGCGGATTGGTGGGATGAAGATTTGCAAACCTGCCGTTCCGGTTGGCAATGGGAGAGCGACTTTAAGTGGTTACTTAGAGATATAGCACTTGGCAAAAATGATGTTAATCCTAATAAAACAAGCGGTAAAATTTGAAAGGAGTATTATGGGGACAAATATGAACACTTCAAGATTGATAGGGTATCATAGGGATTAATCCACAAGTTAAGCCTGTTGCTATATGCAGCAGGCTTTTTCTTGCTTTTAAATAACTATTATGCTATAAAATAATTAGTTTATCATCTTTCATCTATTTTTTTTATAAGTCCTTCTAGCGCATGGCAGAAGGCATTGTTTAAGAAGCGCAGCTGCACGATAGTGTATTAAAGTCGCGCTTTTTTAAGAAAATAGAGAAAAATTCAAGCCGATATACGTTTGTGTATCGGCTTTTTATAATATAGTAACATATGAGATTAGGGCATATCTTCTTTATGGGGATA
>DCGW01000028.1:0-16707 GCA_002315335.1 Firmicutes bacterium UBA1768
AGGTGAGAAATTGTAACACCACCTGACTTCTTTGAGTCATACTGGAAATATGCCTGAACCTTTTTGTCGGTATAATCGCCGATAATCTTTACGCTGTTTTTATTTGCACCAACCGTTCCGTCAGCTCCGAGGCCCCAGAACTTACAAGCTATTGTCCCCCTGGCAGCAACATCAGGGTTCATGCTTACTGGTAAGGACAGACCCGTAACGTCATCTGTAATAGAAACAGTGAACTCTTTCTTTGGATTATCGCTCCATAGGTTTTCAAATACCGCCAGAATATCTCCCGGCTGTGTGTCCTTAGAGCCAAGACCATATCTGCCGCCTGTCACCAAAACATTTTCAAACTTTGAGCCGCGCAAGGCTGATATTACATCGAGGTACAGTGGCTCACCTGTTCCACCCGGTTCTTTTGTTCTGTCAAGCACCGCAATCTTTTTAACAGTATCAGGAATTGCGTTTATTAAATGCTTTACAGAAAACGGTCGATAGAGATGAACCTCCACTATGCCTGTTTTTTTGCCATTATTATTAAGATAATCTATCAGCTCCTCTGCTGCTTCACAGACCGAGCCCATTGCAATCAGTATTTCTTCTGCATCCTCGGCGCCATAATAATTGAAAAGCTTATAGTCGGTTCCGATTTTTTTATTTATTCTTTCAAGCCTTTCCTCCACTATTCCGACAGTATCGGCATATACTGAGTTTGATGCTTCTCTGTGCTGGAAGAAGGTTTCAGGCTGCTCAGCCGAACCCATGCTGTATGGGTTTGCCGGATGAAAGGAGGTGTTCTTATATCGTTTTATTGCCTCATCATCAACCATTGATTTCAGCTCATCATAGTCCCAGATTTCTATCTTCTGGTTTTCGTGAGAGGTTCTGAAGCCGTCGAAGAAATGAAGCACCGGAAGCTTCCCCTCAATTGCGGAAAGATGCGCTGCAGCAGCTAAATCCATCGCCTGCTGAACACTGTTTGAGGCAAGCATGGCAAAGCCCGTCTGTCTGCAGCCCATAACATCGGAATGATCACCGAAAATAGACAAAGCATGTGTGGAAACAGCTCTTGCCGCCACATGAAAGACTACAGGAATCTGTTCAGCCGCTATTTTATACATATTAGGAATCATAAGCAGCAGGCCCTGCGAAGCAGTAAAGGTTGTAGTATATGATCCTGCTACCGCAGAACCGTGAACTGCTCCTGCAGCTCCGCCTTCAGACTCCATTTCAATTATCTCTACCTCTTCACCAAAAATGTTTTTTCTGCCGGCAGCTGCCCATTCATCCATGCTCTCTGCCATCGGAGATGAAGGAGTAATCGGATATATCGCCGCAACCTCGGAAAAAGCGTATGCTACATGTGCCGCTGCTGTATTTCCATCCATTGTTTTAAGTTTTCTCATCAGTATCATTCTCCTTCACTATTATTCAAAACGGCTCTCTGAAGATATATATATTCCGGTACAACACGATCCCCTATAACCCGTCTTGAACATACATATTCACAGGCATGACAGCTTTCACATACCTCAGGATCCACTACGCAATGCCTGCCTTCCAAATAAATTGCGCTGTTAGGACAATTTTCTTCGCAATCACCACAGCCTGCGCATGCAACACCGCAGATTTCAGATTTTTCTTTATAATCAGCCACCGAAGAACAAGGTATCATTCTTGCACCTTTATATGGAACAATGCTGATAATGCTCCTTGGGCAGGTATATAAGCAGTCTTTGCAGCCGACACACTTATCCACGTCAACCTTAGCTGTTCCGTTAACCAGGCTGATCGCATCGTATCTGCATACCCTTGTGCAGTCTCCCAAGCCTATGCACCCTGTAGTACAAAGCTTATTGTCCTTAGGATTTGTGTTCATTGCCGCTTCCCTGCAGCCTGTAAAGCCTAAGCCCTTTAATAATTCTCCGGACTTATAGCCTCCCCTGCAGGCAACAAAGGCAACCCTTTCCTTAAGTATTGTTATGTCGTGGAGGGTATCCACAATAATCTTTTTCTTGCACTTTGTAACGCATGCAGTACAGCCCGAGCAGGTAGAATAATCAATGATCGCATGGTTGTTTACTATGGAGATGCTTCCCGATGGGCAAGCTCTTTCGCATTCTCCGCAGGCAATGCAGCCGAAGCCGCAGCTCTTTCTGACAATATCCTCATCCTCTTCTGTTGATGAGCAAGGAATGAAATTTGTTGCTTGTGCAGGAATTATTTTAATAATCTTCTGAAGGCAAACGCCCATATCGGCACATGCCCCGCAGCCATTACATTTATCTCTGTCGATAATTATCTTTCTGTCCTTAAGGCTCATTGCTCCAAACTTACAAACCTCAATGCAGCTTCCAAGACCAAGACAGCCGCTTCTGCACTGACCCGGTCTGTAGCCTCGATCTTTAGCCTCCTCACAAGAGGCTGCTCCCTCAAGCTGACTTTCGGTGAATGGTTTGCCGCTGCAGGCAACAAATGCCACTTTCTTTATTACTTTTACGGACTCTCTTCCCAAAACTTCAGCTATAGAATCGACCGTTTCCTGGCTGCACGCCGGACAAAGGTTTACCGCCCCACCTTCAGAGATAGCCTGTGCACAGTTTCCGCAGCTTATTTCACCGCAGCCCCCATGTCCGGAGCAATCTCCTCCGGGAAGAAATGAAATTATTTTTTCCACAATTATTTCCTTCGAGCTATTCAAATCTGACCCTCCTTCCTTTATCATCAAGTCTGAAAGCAATGCTGTTTCAGACCATATAAAGCTTGATTTATATGGAAATTTTTTCCATTTTTCAACATTCAATTATATTGCCGTCTGTATATAAAAAATTTTTACATACAACACTTATCTACTAAGCACATTATACCAATTCTGCAAAAAAATCGGTAGTATTTATTAAATATTTTTGATGAAACAAAATATATTTTGCTGTACAGAAAAAGGACTCCCTGAGTTTATCAAAGGAGTCACTTTATATGTTTATTCAATTATTACTATTCCTATATCAACGTTGACCTTATTTTTCATGCAGTCATCAGCCATTCCTCTGAAATGCCCGAATTTAAAGGTTCCTATTGACACTGTGAGGTCTGATTTTACATACAGCTCGCCCTCTCCGGTATCTCCGTTAAGACCGCTGTTTATGTCTGCAGAAACCACGTAGGCACCGGCAGCCCCCACACGATTGATTTCCTCTATAGCCGAAGCATAGGGCTCTTTTACTTTTCCGGAAAAACCTGTCCCCAGTATGCAGTCGCAGATGCTGTTATACCCTTCCAGTACGCCTTGCTCTAAAGGTAAAACATCAACCTCCTTACCCATGCAAAGCTTCTTATCTGAGTACCCGTCTTTTTCGAGCAGCTTAACAGCAACACCCTCGTCAGCCGCCCTGTTAAAATAATAGCCTCCGTCCTCAGAAAACATATCCGAAAGCAGAAAAACAGTGCATTCAATTCCGTTTCTTTTCAGGAGCTCTGCCACCACATATCCATCGCCTGCATTGTTTCCCTTTCCACAGACCACAGCAACCGGAGGCTTCCATTCCGCACTGTCAAATATTCCCTGTCCCGCACGCCACATCAGTTCTTTAGAAGGAATAAGGTTTTTTATAGTATATGCATCGCTGTCGCGCATAGTCTTTACAGATACCATCCTGATTTTTTCTTCCATAATCCGCCTCACAATTTATCATTTTCGATTATTTCCATTTTTGCAGGTTTTCTAATTAAAAAACCCACTTTATGATACCATAAAGCAGGTCCTATTGTTAGTATTTTGACTGATATTAATAATTCTCTGTCAGCAGTTTCTCAATCTCTCTGAAGATTTGAATGGCTGAAGCACCTTCCCCCGGTTCAGAAAAAACGTCAAATTTCAAGGAAAACCCCTCTTTCAGAGCATTTGCCATGAGTGTATGGTTTTCTCCATAAAGCTCCACATCCATAGAAAGACCTTCAACCTCGCCCTTCACCGTTACCTGACCTGCCACCTTCACGTCCGAAATATAATACATCGCTTCTCCAGCCTTTACAGGGAAACCTGTTTTCAGCAAAGCCCCATATAAATCAATCTTTTCCAATATGGAATTGAGCGCCGGAAAGCAGGAAAGATCTTCAAAGTTATGCAGCAGCAGAAACTTTCCAGCCGCCTTGTCACCCTTTTCGGAAAAATGCCTGTATAGCTCTATGCAATCCTTTCCGGAAAACTTATCCTCTCGAATAACTCCCGCCAGTCTTTCAACAGTCTTTAGCTTTAAATCAGGCAGAATTTTTTTCACATAAGATGCCCTCAAAAGCTTAAGATAGTCAACCGACCGCCTTACATCGAGGCTTCTGTTAAGCTTCAGCTTTTCGCTCCTTCTATTAATAAAAGGAATATCAAACGCAGTACCATTGTAATTCAGATAAATATCAAAGTCCTCAATGAAGTCGAAGAAGGCAGCAAGCATCTCCTTTTCCTCAGACTTTGATGAAGCTAAAAACTGAGTCACTCTCGTTCCACCTTCAGTATTTGTAAGAACTCCTATAAGATAGACAAAGGCTCTATCAGGAGAAAGTCCCGTAGTCTCTATATCTATTACCGCCGGCTTCAAACCATTAAAGCAGGTTATTTTTTCTGATATAATTGGAAGCTTCGATGCAACTTCATTTTTAATAATATTCATAAACTTCATTAAAAAAACAAAATAAGCCGGGGAAGGCTTATTTTGTCAAAAGGGGTATTGGGATTAGAGATTAATGAGGTTATCAGGGGATAACCACACGTAGATAATAACCTAAAAAAAGCTAAAATGCAATACTTTTTTGAAAAATCATTAATAATTTCTTCACATCTGTTTTATTTGGTTTATTTATCAAATATGTAATGAAAAATACCGAAGTTTCACATCAACATCAATAAATATTAATAAAATCTATATACAGATTTGTATATTTTTGTTATTATTCTAATCATAAAACAGTTTTCGGAAAAGTGCCTTTTGCATCAGTAACGGTCGTTCTAAGCTGCTTAAGTTTATTTCACTTTATTACGTTTGAGGAGGAATGCATATGGAAGGTATATATTTTATTATGTTTATCTTTTTATGCATAAGCGTAGTAGATAAGATACGAAAAAACAAGCATGGCTATGGTCAGGATTTTGACACAGGTATCGCTACCATGGGTCCCGTAGCAATGTGTTTAATTGGCATGTACGGCTTAGGTACTTATCTTGTAGAAAACAACACCGAGCATATTGCTAATTTATCAAATATTATGCCCTTTGACCCGTCACTTATCATAGGTATGCTTCTTGCCTCCGACTTCGGTTCATTGCCGATTTGTCTTGGCATGGCGGACACAAGGGCCATGGGTTTGTTTTCGGGAATAGCTTTAGGCGCAACAATCGGAGCCTCTATCTCTTTTTCGATTCCGTCCTGTTTGGCTGCAATAAAAGGGAAAAAAGATACTGAGCATTTTTTGATCGGAGCAGCCATTGGCATAGCCACTATTCTTCCAGGAGCTTGCATTTCAGGCCTTGTGTATGAAGTTAATGGAATAGAATTGATAATAAACTGTATTCCGCTTGCGCTTATTTGCCTAGCTTTGATTGCCGGCTTTATGCTTTCTCCCAAGAAGACCTCTGCCGCTTTGGGGGCTTTCGGAAACATAGTAATGGCAATATGCACAATTTGTTTTGCTATCGTTTCCTTTGGAATACTTTTTCCTGAGAGAGCCTTCATTGACAGCGTAACGCTGGGAGATGCAGTGCTTTCCACAGCAAAAATGGCAATAATAATTGTCGGTTCACTCAGTTTTACAAAGTTTGCGATAAGGCATTTTAATCCTTTGTTGAAATTCCTCGCAAATCTGATGAAAACCAATGAATATGCTGTAGTAGGACTTGTTCTTTCTCTTACAACCTGCATTGCAATGATTCCAATCTACAAGCTCATGGACAGGAGAGGTCAAAAAATCAATGCTGCTTTTGCAATTTCCGGCTCCTTTATTATTGGCGGTCAGATGAGTTATTGTTCAATATTCACGACTTCCGAAGAGATGGTTGGTTTCTTCATTTGCAAAATAATAAGCGGCATTTTGGCAATTTCGGTTGTCTGCATGTTAGATACAGCACGCTCAAGAACCATGTATTCTATTGAGTTATATAATAAGCTAAATGAAAATACCAGGAGGGCAATAATGGTAAATAGTAATGAAAATTCTGTAAATATCAGTTTAAGCTGTTCAAATAAGCTGCTCGAAGCAATGGGAAATAATCCCGAGCTCAACGCTGCGGTAAATGCAGTTATTGAAAGGTTTTTCAACTCAGATTGGGGATATGTTTCTGAGGATGCAATGGCAGAAAACGACAAGGTCATTCTTGTTCGTCAAGGTAAAATCGAAGCTGAATACAAAACTGATCAATGTGACTTTTCTGTAGAAATGACATTTTCCGACAAAGAAAATGCCAGTGTAATGGTAGATTTTCTTGAAGAATGATGCCGTTTCGTTTTCGACGGGAGGTGTAAAATGAACATTGCAATTACAATAGCAAGAGAATACGGTTCGGGCGGACGAATTATAGGAGAACGCCTTGCAAAGGAACTGGGATATGCCTTTTATGATAAGGAATTAATAGAAATGGCGGCAGAAAAAATCGGTTTTTCTAAGGAATATGTGAGTGAAGTCGAGGAAAAAAAGCGATTTTCCTTCCTGTCGAGCATTTATGGCGGCGGAGAATTGCCTGCTTCAGACCAGATTTTCATTGCTCAATCCACGGTGATAAAGGAAGTCGCCAAAAAATCAGACTGCGTTATTGTGGGCAGGTGTGCCGACTACGTTCTTTTCGATGAACCCGGAACTCTCAAAATATTCATCCATGCTCCTATTGAAGAAAGAGCAAGGAGAGTTTTTGAAGAATATGACGAGGATGCGCCAAACATCATGGCGTATGTCCAAAAGGTTGACAAAAGCAGGTCCTCATACTACAACTACATGACACAAAGCAAGTGGGGCAAGGCCGAGAACTATGACCTGGCTATCAATTCAAGCTTAGGCATTGACCTCACAGTAAATATGATAAAAGCTGCCGTTGAGGAGTTCAGAAAAAAGCTGTCTGAAAAAAATGAATAAGATCAGACGTTCAGGCTTCTGATTTTTCTTCTGACAGGAAGTACAAATCCCGGAGAAACCGATAGCTCGTCGATTCCCATGGCTACCAGCGCTTCCGTCAGTTCTGTATCAGCAGCCGCCTCACCGCACACACCAACCCAAATGCCCTCTTTATGGGCATTTTTTGTTGTTATCCTAAGGATTTCAAGTACAGCTCTGTGTCCTGAATTATAATACCTGTCAAGCTGACCGTTTGTTCTGTCGCAGGCAAGTGTATATTGAGTCAGGTCGTTCGTCCCGCAGGAGAAAAAATCAACAATTTTTGCCAGCTCATCGCTGATAAGCGCTGCCGCAGGTGTTTCTATCATTATTCCGAAGGGGACAGCATCCGCCACCTTAACACCTTCCGATTTAAGCTCTCGGATTACTGCTTCGCACATAGCCTTCGCCTCAATAACCTCTTCGGCACCGCTGACCATGGGGAGCATTATGAGCAAATTGCCAAAAGCTGAAGCCCTGTAAAGTGCTCGAAGCTGAGTCCTGAACAGTTCTTTGTTTTCAAGACACAGACGTATTCCCCTCAAGCCAAGAGCCGGATTTTCCTCCCACGTCTGATTGATATATGAAGCTTTTTTATCCGAACCGATATCAAGGGTGCGAATAACAGCTTCACCCGGAAATATTTCCGTCAAAACCTTTTTATATGCATTAAACTGCTCTTCCTCAGAAGGTGCAGCTTCCCTGCCAAGGAATAAGAATTCAGTCCTGAACAGCCCTATTCCGTGTGCATCGTTTTTCAAAACTTCGGAGACTTCATCAGGAGACTTAATATTGCAGTAAAGCTTAATAGTCTTTCCTTTTGCTGTAGCGTCAGGCAGCCCCCTATAGCTTTCCAGCTCTTCAGCACTATGCTTTTGCTCTTCCACAGCCTTTTCATATTTTTCTATGGTTTTCAGGTCCGGTTCGAGTATTACCTCTCCGCTTTTTCCATCTACAATTACAGAAGCATTGCTGCAGCAAGACAAAAGCTCGCCGCTAAGACCAACCACGGCGGGAATACCAAAGGATCTGGCCAGAATTGCAGTGTGCCCCTCAGAAGAGCCCTCGGACAAAACAAGCGCTTGTATTTTTTCCTTATCAAGTGATGCCGTTTCAGACGGTGTAAGATTGTCGGACGCCAAAACACAGGCACCATCAAGCTCAATATACGAATTTTTGCCTGACATTATATTAATCAAACGATTAACCACATCGCGTACATCGTATGCACGAACTTTCATCTCCGGATTGTCCATTGAAGCAAAGGCACCCACAAACTTCTCCCCTGCTTCTTCAACAGCCTCCTCGGCGGTGATTTTTTTCTCTTTAATTATTAGAATAACGGCTTCGGAAAAATCCGGATCTTCAGCCATTTCTGCATGGGCTTCCATTAATAAAGCCGCAGACTCCTGCCCATCCTCACGCAAGCTTCCGGCAAGACTTTTCAATTCCTTTGCAGCAGCATTTACAGCATTATTGAAACGCCCCTCTTCCGCTTCCGTAATGATTGGCGAGTCTGACCTTTCTGCCATGCCTTTTCTATCATAATATTTTAGTTTGCCAATGGCTATTCCTGCCGAAACGCCCTTTCCCTTTAATATTGTCATACTGTTTTCTCTAAAAGCTCCTTTATTGCCGACGCTGCAGCTTCTTCATCCTTGCCTTCGACCGTTACCGTTACCATATCTCCGCCAATAGTACCGAGTCCCATTATCGCCATCATTCTCAGCGCATTAACCTGCTTTCCTCGATAGGTGAGGTTTATCTGTGACTCAAATTTCTTTGCTTCCTTAACAAGCTGACCCGTCGGCCTCGCGTGAAACCCCATCGGGTCATTAAGTTTGTAATCAAAGGAAATCATTTTTTACCTCTTCATTTTGTTTTCTTCTATTCCGTTTTGGAAAAATTTTCCAGCTCGTACACTATCTCATCAAAATCAACGCCCGACTCTGCAAGGACAGTACCTAAGACAGCACCCTCGGCAACAGGGCAGTCTACTACCCTGACTTTGTTTAAGGATAGACTTTCGACCACCATTTCTGAGGTCATTGCAGCACTACCCATATCAAAAATCAGTATTACTCCCTCTTCACTATAAGCGCATTTTACTGCTTCGGAAATAAGGTCAAAGCTCGTTCCGTAAGCTCCGTCCGGCAGTCCTCCCGCAGGAAAAATCCGTGCATTGGGAGCAGACATTCTGGCAAGGTCAGCCACTCCCTCGGACAGCTTTGCGCTATGTGATACTATTACAAAAGCTACCATTTTTTACCGCCTTCTTCACTTCTTCCAACATTATTGTAAAGGATGTTGCTCCCGGGTCCTGATGACCTATTGAGCGCTCGCCAATATAACTTGCTCTTCCCTTAGTTGCTGCTATGGTTTTAGTGTATTCTACTCCTGACGCAGCGGCTGTCCAGCCTGCTTCAATAATGCGAGCATGGCTCTCGCCCTTGTTAGCCTCGTTTTGCATAGCTCTAACTGCAGGAAACATAGAGTCAAGCATTGTTTTTTCGCCTTCGGTCGATTTGCCTCGCATCGAAACACCTTCAGCTCCGCTTTTTACAGCTTCAATAAAGTCATTTATGTAAATTTCCGTCTTGGCCGCTGTTGCCTTTGACATATTTAAAAAAGCAGTTCCGTATAGCGGGCCCGCCGATCCCCCTACAGTGGAAATCAGCGTCATTGCAACCACTTTAAATACATCGGAAGGCGTCTGATACGCTTCACTGTCAAGTTTAGAAAGCACTGCTTCAAATCCCCTTGCCATATTTATTCCGTGGTCTCCGTCTCCGATTGCATTGTCCAACTCTGTAAGAAACTGCTTCTCTTCGATAATTCTAACGGCAATTTTTTTAACTATAGCTGCGACTTCATTCGTTTGCATTTCTTATCTCCCAAATTCCTTGAAGGCAGGTGTGTCTGCGACGCTGTCAAGAAGAGCCTTTCGTTCATCATTAAGCTTCAGCAAAGAAATTGACATGCCTTGCATTTCCAGCGAAGTCATATACTCGCCCACATATGCACGGTAAATTTTTATGCCCTTTTCGGCCAATACGTCAGCAATATGATTGTATGCGATAAGCAGCTCCATCTGAGGGGTTGCTCCAGCGGAGTTGACCATTACTGCCACCTCACTGCCATAATAATCCATATCCTCCAGAATATGGCTGAGCAGTTCGTCTACAATTTCATCAACCGGCTTCATTTTCTGTTTGCTGACTCCCGGCTCTCCGTGTATTCCTATGCCCATTTCAAGCTCGTCCTCAGCTATCTCGAAGCCAGGTATTCCTGCGGCCGGAACAATGCAGGGAGCAATAGCAACTCCCATCGTGCGCACATTATCAATCGCCTCCTGAGCTGCCCTCTGTACCTCCTCAAGCGAAGCTCCTGTTTCCGCCTTGGCTCCAGCTATTTTATGAACAAACACCGTGCCTGCAACGCCTCTCCTGCCGATTGTCCATGTGGAATTTTGAACCGCAACATCGTCGTCTGTGATAACCTTGGCTACTTTTATTCCATCCATCTCTGCCATATCCTGAGCCATTTCAAAGTTCATTATGTCTCCGGAATAGTTTTTTATTATCATCAGAACTCCCGCCGGCGTAGCAATTGCCTTTATTCCCTCATATATCTGATCTGGAGTAGGCGAACTGAATACCGCACCCGGTACAGCGCAGTCCAGCATGCCCTTTCCGATATAGCCCGCATGGGCTGGTTCGTGACCGCTGCCGCCTCCTGTAATCAGTGCAACTTTATCTCTTTTCTTTTCTGCTCGCACTATTACGTTTCCGCAATCCAGCTTACGCAGGTAGGTTGGATTAGCCTTTACGAGCCCTAAAATCATTTCTTTTTCACAGTTTTCCGGCAAATTAATAAATTTTTTCAATTCATTTCCTCTTTTTCTCATATCATTTTCGTCATTCTTGTGACCGACATCCAAAGTGCAGATCAAAGGCTTATATCTGACTCTTTTGATTATACAGCAAAAAAGACGTCCGGACAACATTCCTTAACCGTCTTAGTTAAGAGCTTGGCAGCAGGTCATCAGACCTCAACCTCAAAATTGAAAGATACTGTTTCAGCATTTCATCAAACTGTCTGTGGCCTTCCTCAGAAAACACATCAAATTGCAATTGACAGGTTGTAATTTGGTATATCTTCAAGTATTATTATTAGTGTTGAAAACTTCAGACTTAAGGCAAGAATGATTTCACCAGAGAGGAGATATAATGCGAAAAGATTTTCTGAGACGACGGATAATTCCGATATGCACTTTGTTGCTTATTATAGCTCTTATCATACCGTTAGGACTAAATGCCTTCGCGGAAAACAGTACAACAACTAAGCTGTTTTCTGACGACTATGAATTGTATAAGGGAGATACGGGAGAAAGCGGTACCGGACCCGAAGCCGATATCGTTGCTATTTCCAAGAATACTCCCGAAGATTATCGAGGTAAAACAATTGCGGTTATTACCGGCGCTACTACTCCTCTGCTCATGGAGGAATACTATGATGACGACGTAGTTTTAAACTATTATGAGCTCACCTCTGACATGATTGAGGCTATGAAGACAAAAAAGGTCGATGCATATACATTGGACAATATCAGCTTTATCAATCATTACAAAGAAGACAATAATCTGGCTGTTGTTTATCCGTACCTTGATACTTACGGCATTAAAGCCTTCTTTCCCAAGAATAATGAAAGGTCTTCAAAACTGAAGGCTCAGTATAATGAGTTTTTGGATAAGCTTCGTAAAGCTGATGCTTTTGAAAAGATTTTTGTTACGTTTTTGAGTGATGATGTGAAAGAGCTTGATATGAATTTTTCCGGTGAAAACGGAAAAATCTCCGTAGCGGTCTGCTCAAGTTTAGGCAAGCCGTATTGCTTCTATACCAATCAGCAGCTTAACGGCTACGAGCTCTATCTGATTACCGAATTTGCAAAGGAATACGGCTACAGCGTTGAGTTTTCGGACTTTAACTTTGCCGGGATGCTTGCCGCAGTCTCCTCCGGAAAATATGACATGGGAGCAAGTGCAACTCAATCCACCTACGAACGTGAGGAAACTATAGAATTTTCCGATGCAGAATACTTCATCCACCACGTACTCATAGTAGAGAGAGACGATGCTTCATCAGATGGTATTATTGCAGCTGTTAAAAACAGTCTATATAAAACCTTTGTTTTTGATAACAGGTGGAAATTGTTTGTAAAAGGTATTCTGAACACACTGCTGATTACTGTTTTAGCTGCAATTTTCGGCACGCTTCTTGGCTTTGTGTTATACAAGATGTCAGTTTCCGGCAGGTTAATTCCGGAAAAGATTGCTGCTGGTCTGGCATGGCTGATACGCGGAATGCCAACAGTTGTCCTCCTGATGATTTTGTATTATCTCATTTTTTCCAAGGGACATATTGCTGGAGTATGGATTGCCGTAATCGGATTTACCCTGACCTTTGCTGTAGCTATGATGGGAATGATTTCTACTGGTGTTGGAGCTATTGATGAAGGTCAGTATGAGGGTGCAATTGCACTCGGATACACCAAAAAACAGACCTTCAACCACATCATATTTCCTCAGGCAATTACTCACTTCATGCCACTCTATAGCTCAGAAATGATTGCATTGATTAAAGCAACAGCAATCGTCGGCTATATTGCAGTACAGGATATAACCAAGATTTCCGATATTGTAAGGAGCATGACCTTTGAGGCGTTTTTCCCTCTCATAGTTGCTGCTATTCTGTACTTCATTTTAGGTGGTATTCTGACATCCATTGTTCGTTTTGCTTCCAAAAGGCTTGACAACAAGGAAAGAAGCAAAGACTCAATACTGAAAGGAGTGATAGTCCATGATTGAATTGAAAAAGCTTAAAAAAGAATTTGAAGACGTAACTCCTTTTTTCGATATCAACACCACCATAAATAAGGGCGACGCCATCTCAATTATTGGACCTTCGGGGACAGGCAAAACTACTCTTCTAAGATGCATAAATATGATGGACCCGCCCACCTCGGGACAAGTGATTGTAGACGGCGAGGATGTTACTGTTCCCGGCTATGATTTGACAAATCTTCGCAAAAAAATCGGCATGGTTTTCCAGTCATTTAACCTGTTTGAGCACTACACAGTAATAGAAAACCTGATGGAGCCGCAAATCTTACTTCTTAAGAAAAGTCGACAGGAGGCTTACGATTGCGCCATTGAGCTTTTAAAAACAGTCAACCTTTCGTCGAAGGCACTCTCCTATCCGAGTGAGCTTTCCGGTGGTCAAAAGCAGCGTGTTGCCATAGCCAGAACTCTTGCTATGGACCCTGAGGTTATTCTGTTCGACGAGCCCACTTCAGCTCTCGACCCGGCTATGGTCGGAGAGGTTGAGGATGTAATGAAAAGACTTAAAAAAACCGGCATCACTATGATAGTCGTGACCCACGAAATGCGCTTCGCCCGCGAAATTGCCAACAGAGTGTTCTTCCTGTCAGAAGGAATAATATATGAGGAAGGCACTCCGGAACAGATTTTTGACAACCCTCAAAAGCCTCTTACAAAGGAGTTTTTCTCCCGCAAGAGGACTTGTGAAATAAAAGTTACAAGGGAAAATGACGATTTTTATTCTATGGCCACTGCCTTTCGTGAATTCATGCTTCCGTATGGGGCTACAAAACGGCAGCAAGAGTTTTTCTCTGTGCTCTGCGATGAGTTCATGTATCCGGTGTTTAACCATTCACGCTCAGAGACTCTTTCAGCTCATTTGAAGCTGATTTGCAGCGAGTCAATCACTCTTCACAAAATGGTAATCAGCATTGAAGGAATTGAAGGCAATCCAATGCTGGAGCCATATTTAGATGATTTGAACCGCAAAATAATTAATGCACAGATTAAAGGCCTTGAATGTGCAGAAACAAAAGACGGGTGGCAGCTTTCCTTTGGCTTGGAAGCGTAAAAATTTGATATTTCAATAGTTTATGGAGTAGCGCTCTCTCAGCAGAATTTTGCTATGCCCGTCAAACAAAAACAGTGTGTAAGGCTGAATTTCAACTTTACACACTGTCTTTTTTAATATTATCCCGAGTTTACTGCCGCCATGAGCATTCGGACAAACATTATCTCAAGCCGCATCCTTTAGTACGAAAAAAATCTAATACACAACAACAGTTGTTCCATCCGGAATATTTTTATATAACCATTCAATATCATCAGCCTGCATTCTTACACAGCCGTGGCTTAGCGGATATCCCACTCCATTGGCTCCGCCCTTTAAAGTTGAGGTCCCCGGATAATATAATCTGGAATGGAAAGCATAGCCTCCGCCATAAAACCTCACAACAGGCTTAACCGTATAGCCATCTGTAGTCCAGTTTGACTGCTTGTAGGTAGTCTTGAAAACTCCTCTCGGCGTTCCGTCATCCGCTCCGGTGCTGACAAGACCGCTTCTGATAAGCTTCCAGCTGCCCTGCTTTCCCTCGAAAACCATCGTATGCTGAGTGCCGATATTTACCCAGATAAGATATTTTGAACTGCTTGAATATCCCTTGGAATTAACGAAGAGCTCCTTGGTTTCCTTGCTGTAGTCGTGGTCAATAGCCCACTGAGTTGTACGATTTCCTCTATATACAGTATCTATCACGGCAAGTGCAGCAGTCTGCTTTTTTAAGGTTTCCGGGTCGGCAGCTATTGAAGCCTTTGCCGTCACGGTCTGAACCTCACCCTGATTTGTTGTATATTTAATGGAAAGACCAACCTCGAAAGTGCTCGGAAGAGCAACAGTCCCTGAAACATAATAGTCAAGTCTGATGCTTGTATTGGAATTGAGCTCTGTTGTACCCGATTTTACTGCATCCCCATTCAAGGTCCATGTCACATCAACCTTCTTAGTATCCGCAGGTGCATTCTCAAAAGCTGCAGAAACAATAAGATATTGGGCAGGATATGCAGCCTCAGGGCAGGAAAGAACTGCCGTCATTCCTTCAATTCCCTCGTCAACCATGTCAAGAGTTCTTCCTGCAGCAACACTGATAGTTGATTTGTGAGTGTATAGCGTCGCCACACTGATTTTTCCAGAGCCCTTTACTACGTTCTGACATCCATAAATCCTAAGCGCATCCACATCAGAATTAACGGTAATATCGTTTGAATCTCCGTTAATCACGATTGCGCACGCATCAGCATTACCTTCAAAATATATTTTGTTATTATCGCCAGAAACTGAAAGACTGTTAACCATGCCGTTTATGACAACATTTCTGCCCGAGCCAGTAATTTCAACATTATTTCCGTTTGGCTCCAGCTCAACTATGCCTCCGCCGGAACCAACAACCGTAGTATCAATGCCACTGCAATTCAAATCAACAGCTCCGCTCCTCGCAGCAAGCACCAGCCTGTCAATAGCAGACTTTTTCACGGTAATACTATCGAGTTCGTCGCTTCTTATAACGACATTCTTAGCCTTAGTATTGCTGATATTTACGTTTTTTGCCGTAGCATCAATCCACAAATCCCCAGTAATGTTAAGACCGCTAAGGTCTGTATCTTCAGAACTGAGCACTGTTCCCGATGAATCTATAGCTCCGTCACTGCTGTATGTTCCCGCAATTCTGTAGAGAATAGTAACAAATTCTGCTCTGGTAATACTATTTGAAAGCATGAGGCTTCCATTAAACCCCTGCATATAGCCACCCTCAACCAGTGAAGCGAAAACAATTTTTTCCTCATAGGAAAGAGCCCCAAAATCAGAATACTTGGCAGCATTTGACTTGTCAGGGTCAGCCGAAACGAGCTGAAAAGCCTCTGCAATCATTGCACAGGCAGACTTTCTGTTGATTGCAGAATTAATTTTTTCCGCATCGTTGCTGCTGAAAATCCCGAGTGCTGCCGCCTTGTTGGCCGCATCGGTATACCACTTGCCGTCAGGGACACCGCTATAATCAGTAAGCTCAGGCTTCAGAATTCTGACTAATATTGTTATCATCTGCGCCAGAGTAATCTTGTCATCAGGTCTTAATGTGCCGTCCTCAAAGCCGTTGAGAAGTCCGTCTTCAACCGCTTTCTTCAGATTATCCTTAGCCCAGTGCTTTGAAACATCTTTAAAGGAATTAAAATCAACCGCTGACGGCTTAGTATCTTTTATAATCTGAGGCTCTTTCGCAGTTGAACCTCCTTCGTTTAAGATTGACTGCTTTTCAGGTTCTGAACCGTCACCATCACTGCTCACCTGAGTATCTATGTTCTGTACTGCCCGTTCAAGGTTTCCTTTATTTACTTCTGTAGAGGCTGGGTCACTATCACTCTCCGCAAACGCAAACGTAAAGCAAGCTGCCACTATTACGGCGCATAATAACCAAACCGTTATTCTCTTTATTCTTTTTATATTTTTATTCATAGCTGTTCTCCTGTAAAGGATAGTCGAGCCCTCTCAGTCAAATTTATTTGAACGCCATATAATATGCTTGTAATATGCTCGCAACACTATTCTAATAGTATTGTGAGCTTTATGCAAGCTAATTTTCTTGACATTTTTCAAGCCAAAGTGATAGTATATACGGGTGGTACGCTTTCGTGGCTCAGCTGGTAGAGC
>DCGW01000028.1:16724-22401 GCA_002315335.1 Firmicutes bacterium UBA1768
AACGCATTCGTAATGCGTGGGTCACCGGTTCGAATCCGGTCGAAAGCTCCATTAAAACCCCCAAATCCACCGTTCCGGGGGTTTTTTATTTGTCTTATAGCAGCACAATTCCTGTTAATATCCTTTTTGTTCTGTCGTGAGTCCTTCTCCACGAAGCAAAGTCATCAGTATGGAAGGTGCAGTAGTCTGGTATATGAATATTTTCTTCGACAACTCCTGCCCTTAACAGCGACAGCTTTACTCCAAGGCTCAAATTCAACAAATACTTGTCACCGGGCTTTGGTATAAAGAGGTCCCTACATTCAGCTTCCGAAAAATGTTCTCTGAATGAGTCTATCAATTCAGGACCCACCTCATAGCAGTCCTCGCAAATATGCGGTCCGACACAGCAAATAATATTCTCCGGACTGCAGCCAAAGTCTTTTTTCATCTTTTCTATGGTTTTGCCGGAAATGCACTTTGAGGTTCCCTGCCAGCCGCTATGAATTACCCCTGCAACTCTTTTTACCGGATCAAGTACGGTAATAGGAACACAGTCAGCCGAAGCCACGGTGATAAGAAGCCCCTTCTCATTTGTAATAATCGCATCGTGAGGTATTCTGCCCTCTCGGCAAACGCCTTCCCCACCGTTTTCTTTATCAGCAGCAAGCACCAGATCAGTATGAGTCTGCTCTGGTCTTATCATCATATTAATATCGCAGCCTGCAGCTTCTGCAAACCGCGCATACCTCTCAGCATCCTCCGGACTGTTATACGAATAGCTCCCGCAGGCCCCCGCAGTATACACCGAGAGTGCGACCCCGGTTTCATTTATTTCATTAAATGATAAATAGTCCTCATTTATAGTTTTTTCCATAATATCCCCTTTCGCCTATAGACTTCTCACTTGCCCCAAGGTTGCAATATTTGCAATAAACCTAAAGAAACTAAAAGGTTTTCGCTGTACACGAAAACCCTGATTATCAAAATGGTCGGAGTGGTGAGATTTGAACTCACGACCAACAGACCCCCAGCCTGCTGCGCTACCAAGCTGCGCTACACCCCGATATTCCGGGCACCGCCCGGTCAATATTTTATTAATAACATAAGCTGTTAGTAAACCTGCTTCAGCTTTTCTTCAGCCTCCTGGTTTGTCAGCCTGCAGTCATTTACCATCGCCTGAATAACTTCCTTTTGTCTCTCATACGCTCTATCACTGTGTGTGCTTAGCGCATAAGCCGACGGAGCCTGAGGCAGCCCTGCAAGCAAGGTTGCTTCATTAAAAGTCATGTCATAAGGCTTCTTTCCAAAATAACCCTCACTTGCCGCAAGAACTCCCGTATAGCCGTCTCCGTAATATATAATATTTACATAAAGCTCAAGAATATCATCCTTTGAATAAGATGACTCCAGGTCACGAGCAACCAACAGTTCAGCAATCTTCCTGCTGAAGGACTTTTCCTGAGAGAAGCAGAGATTTTTTGCAGTCTGCTGAGTAATAGTGCTTCCACCCTCGGAAATCGTCTTGTTTTTCAGATTTTTCAAAAAAGCCCTAACTGTAGACTTGAGATTATATCCGCTATGTGTGTAAAAGTTCTTATCCTCTACACAAACTATCGCGGTAAGAAAGTCATCAGATATACTTTCAGTGCCCACATAAGACTGATTAGCCTTTGCAGCCTCAACCCTTTCGTCAAGGCTCTGCTCAGCAAGCGTTGTCTTGTACAAGTCATAGCCATCGTAAACTACAAACGCCGCTCCCGCCACCAAAGCCAGAAAAATCAGAATTATGATTAACTTTATAAAAAACTTTATTACCCTCATGGCAGCTTACCTGCGGTATTAAATCTTTTTCTTTGCCTTAAGTCTCGGGCCCTTTCCGAGAGCCTTGATACGATTTTCAACAACAATATCGCAATCCGCTCTGAGGTCCTTTACAAAGTTTGTCTGCTCATCTCTTGATTCAAAAATTTCACTTGAAGGAATAATGATAGGTGTAGGATTGTAGTCATCATAGATGAGAACATACTTTTTGGAATCTTCAATCCATACTATTCTATTGTATGACACTCTTCTAGTTACTCTTCCAGGCAAAACCTGTTCGATAACGTGCTCACCGAAGGAAAGAACAACCTCACCGTCTCTGATTCTCTCGCTGGATTCTTCATATTCCTTTTTTGCATGAGCCTTAAATCTCAGATTCATTATTTTAGGAAAACCGATTACCCATATTGCAGCAACCAGCAGCGCAAGTACAAAGCCAACCGAGTTAGCCACATAGTCTCTGAGCGCATATGCACAGGCGGCTATGAGAATTATTCCCATTATTCTTTCTACGAGAACAAGTCTTCTGAAGCTTTTCTGGCAAGAAAACTCATACGCCCTTACCTTGTAATAGTCATTTTTTGTGATGTTGAACTTAAATGTCATTATCTAATACCTAAATCCTTTCAATAAGAATATTCATAATCATACACGCAATACAAGGAGCAACAGCTAAAATAAACCTTGCATTGGTGAGTATTCCTTTTTCGTACACATCCGGAAAAAGTCGGAAGGCTATACCCTTCATGAAATCGTTAAATCTGTCAAGCGATTCATGCCTCTCGGCAACGCGCAGAAAGACGAAGAACAACACGAGCACGGCCATAAGCGGAGTTGTATTCCACCACGCTATTGTGACCATAATGTTCACGCAAAACAGAAAAGGTACAATCCCAAGATATAGCATTTTTCGGTAAATAGGGTTCATATTATACTCCTAATAGTCGTTATTTCTAAAATGCCTGAAACGTTTTTATAACAAAAATGAAAACGTTCCGCAAACATAATTATACACTATTGTTCTACCTTAATAAAGTAAAAGTTTTGTGAACAACCTGATTATTTTCTCCCCGATTTAAATCATTCCAATCAGGAATTCCAGAGCCGTTCTGTCGTCCATAAGCCCCGTTTTTATATTAATATCGGTATCATGGATGAGCTGAAGTATTCTTTGCAAATCAGCTTCTTTATATGAATTTCCAACTGATAGCCACCGTTTTACCATCCAGTCTGGTGATTTTAGAGCCGACATTATCTCTCCCATTGACCTGCCACCATCTTTCAGCACTTTTGCAGAAAGAATGTTCTCGTACTGTCTCCATAAAAGCGCCAATATGCCGTAAATATTTTTATCAAAGGTAAGCATATTATCCAACATGTTATAGACCATTTTCTTGTTTCCAGTAGTAATAAGGTCTATCATTTTGAAAATATCCCTGTTGAAATTGCCTTCAATTGCCAAATCTATGTCTTCTATAGTTACAGCTTCGCCCGCGCAAAGGAGTATTATTTTACTGATATCGTTCTCGAAATATCGCAGCGTGTAGTCTGAGTTCTTTTCAAGATATCCCGAGGACTCTATAAGATAGGACAGTTCTTTTTCTCCTATACTCTTTTTTGCAGCCTTAAATCGCTTTTTTATCCAGACCCTGACTTCCTTTTCGCTGAGCTTTGTAAACTCATAAATCTTGCCGGTTTTAGCTATAGCCTTATATAATGCTGTGGTTTTATTGACCTTGTCTCCTGCGGTAATGACTAAAAGAGTTGAAGGCGAAGGTTCTTTTACATACTTTACGAAATAGTCATTTCGCCCTTCTTCCTTGTCTCTGGTTTTATCATTTCTGTCCTTTTCGCTTTCAGGCTTAAGCTTGGGAATTCTGTCTATAAAAACCAATCTTTTTTCCGAAAAAACAGGCAGAGTCTCACAGCTTTCAACAACGGAGTAAAGGTCAGCGGTTGCCCCGTCGTACTCTGTCATGTCTAGTCCCCTCGACATTTCGTTTGTACAAAGGCGAACTATTTCGCCCGAAGCCCAGTCCGTAAGGAACCTCTCCTCTCCGTAAAGCAGGCAGACGTTTCCGAGTTTTCCTTCATTCAAATCCTGTTGAAATTGTTTAAAAGCCATGGTTCTCTCATTTCTGAACGGATATTTTCCATCCTGTTCGGTTGATTTTTACACTGACTGCTCTGTTTTTATCAGTCCTGTATACCATTATACCCGATTCCTCATATCTTTCAATTACGGATTTGTCAGGGTGGCCGAAATTATTTTTCCCCACCTCTATAACAGCCGCCTTCGCTCCCAGGCTTTTGACAAAGTCCTCCGAGCTTGAATACTTGCTTCCATGGTGAGGAACCTTGACAATATCACAGCCGCAGCTGCCTGCTATCTTACTTTCCTCTTCTGAAGAAATATCCCCGGTAAGCAATATATCGGTGTCTAAATAATTCAGCTTCATCACCAGACAATTTGCGTTGAAATCAGCATTGTCGTTCTCATCGTCCTCATTGAGGCTCAGATCAATACCAGTGCATGGGTAGACAACATCCATAAATACGCCCTTTCCAAGGGTCACTTTCATCCCTGCTGCCAGCCAGCTTACAGTGGTTTCCTCACTGTCAAGGTTCAGCAAAGCATAAAGCTCATCCGCTGAAGCCTTATATCCGTCATAAACGAAAAGCCTGTCTATTTGAAAGACTTCATTGAGGCCGCTTATACCTTTGTAATGATCAGCATCCATATGTGTAACGAAAACTCCGTCAAGTCGGTCTACTCCATTTTTCAAAAGATAAGGCTTCAGGGTCTCTTTGCCCACGTCAAAGTCGGAAAACAGAGAGCCCCCGCCGTCAACAAGGTAATTTTTTCCCTCCAGAGTCCTGATATGGATACAATCTCCCTGCCCCACATCCACAAATACAACCTGCGGCTTCATTTTTTCGGATACTATAGTCAAAGAGAAAACTAATACCACTATCACAGCTGCACATAACGCAGCTTTTGGTGTTATAGGAACAACTGACCGCAGCTCCGAAAAAACCATCAGACATACAACGTAATATCCTGCCATCAGAAAAAGACTCGGGCTGGGTGCTGAAAAAGCAAAAGTTCCGTAGGCTCCTGTAAAATCGTTGAAAAATACAAGCATTTCCGCAAGCTTAGAACAGCCCTGACACAAAAGCACAGTTAACGGATCAGTACCCCCGCCAATCATTAGCATAAAAGAAAGAACGAAACCGCAGGGTATCATAAGACCGGATAAGAATATCACAGGTATGTTGGAAATAAATGCCGCAAGCGAAAAGTAGTTAAAAAAATACGCTGTCAGCGGAGCCATTCCTATTTGAATTGCAATTATCGGTCTGAAAACCAACCATACAGGGTGCTCGCATTTCACCATTCTTTCCAGCCCCCTGCCCACAACAGAAAGTGAAATCACCGCCGAAAAGGACAGAATAAAGCTCGTAGAATAAAGGGTCATAGGGTTTTTTATCATAAAAAAAGAGGCTGTAACGCAGGCCGCCGAAAGCAGGTCGTATCTGCGGTGAAGAAGGTCAGCCGCAATTTTCAAATATATCATAATCATAGCCCTCACAACAGATACAGAAAAGGAGGCCAGGACCGCCATCAGAAAAAGAGTCCCCGCAGCTGTCAGCGCCGCTGCTTTTGAACGTTTTCTTTTTCCGAACAACCCCATTACCGCTGCATAAACTATCCCTACATGCAGCCCAGAGACACTGAGAATGTGCGCAGTTCCGTTTTGTTGAAAGGACTCATAGGTCTCCGGGGAAAGGGCAGACTTGTCTCCGAATAACATTCCCGCAAAAAGTCCAGCCGCGTCCTCCCCAACGATTGATGAAAGTGATGAGAAAAAGC
>DCGW01000028.1:22432-36441 GCA_002315335.1 Firmicutes bacterium UBA1768
TGAGAAAAAGCTCTGTCTGTATTGCGCCGCCTTATGAACAAGAAAACCCCTTAAGGGGTTGGAATCTAAGCCTATTACGCAAAGGTCAGACCTGCTGCAGGTGCCAATCAGATAAACCCCTTCAGACTCAAGGTAAGTTTTATAGTCAAAGGCTCCCGGGTTTTTTGGTCCTTCCGGAAGAGCCGGTGTTATTACGGCTTTTACATCCATCCCCGGCAGCAGCAACAGACTTTCCTCCGCATCATAAACCGTAATGACAACCGCCCCATTCTTCCCTGCATCAATAGTCAGCTTGAAGACATTTCCTTCGCTAAGCTTCGCCGATTTTACCGAACCCTCAATGGCAAGCGTTTCCTTTTCTGCCATACCTTCGGCACGTTTGCTGTCTCCCCTGTTCCATTCCACACCCAAAGCAGTTCCTATCGCAATAAATGCAACCAAAAGCACTGCAATCCACACAGAAATTCTTCTCATTATCCCTCCAAAAAACACGAAAAACAGGCGGCATTTCGTTAACCACCTGCTTAGAAGCTGAGAGTATGATACAGCAGTGCAGATAAATAGTCAATACGAAAATCTGTGAAAATTATTACGCGGCAAATATTATAATCCGGAGAGGCCTTTAACCATATTAAAGCAATATAAATGGCATTAATAAGGTATAAAAAAGTAATAGAATATTGCTGTTTATGTGGTATAATGGTCTTTATGGAGGTGAGAAATTTGTCCGATAACAACAATCACAATCATAACAATAATCCAAGGGATAATTTTTCAAATAAATCTGCCGACAGCTTCGACTCTGATGTTAACGGCAGCCTTAACATTAAAAGTTCAACAGAAGCGGAAAACAGAAAGCGTCAACGTGACGAAAGCCACAGAAGAGCCTTAGAGTCAGACTGCGTAGTTATGGCTGACGAGAGCCTCAGCGCCGTATGGGTTTCCGAAAAACCAAAAGCGTCAGAACCGGCTGAGACACCAGCAAAAGCAGAGAAGTCTAAGACACCTGCAGAGCCTTCTAAAGGCGGTACAGCAGAAAGGGCTTATCCAAGTCCTGACAAAGCTTCCAATAATTACCAACAGAAGCCTGCTTCTCCGTCTGAAGAAGAATATGCGCAGCGGCCTGCAGTCCTCGCTTCTCAGAAGAAAAAAGCACAGGAGGCTGCCGAAAGAGCCAGAAAGCTGACAGAACAGAAACTCAAAAAGGAAGAAAAGATGAAAAAACGTCACAAGAGAAATGGAGTTTTCAAGGGTTTCTCAATGTTTCTCCTTATTGCTCTTGCTGTATTGGTAATAGGCGGTCTTGTTCTTACTCTCAGTGTAATTGCCCGTGCAGACAAAATCGACACGGAAGACATTTATTCAAACATTTCAGAAAACTCGGTAATGTATGACAGCGCCGGAAACGTAATGGAGAACGTAATGAGTTCTCAGCTTCGTACAAACATCCCTTATGATGAAATGTCTGATACAATAATATCGGCCTTCATCTCAATAGAGGATAAAACCTTCTGGACACACCATGGCTTCAACTTTATCAGAATAGGCGGAGCCATACTCGAAAGCGTAACCAAAGGCGGTTCCATTTCAGGAACAAGCACCATCACACAGCAGCTTGCAAGAAATATCTTCCTTGCAGACAGTAAAAGTGAGCGAACCCTGACACGAAAGCTGACTGAGGCGTATTATACTACAATCCTTGAGCGCCACCTGACTAAGCAGCAGATAATAGAGGCTTACCTCAACACTATTTATCTCGGCTTTAACACCTATGGTATAGAAGCAGCTGCAAAAACTTACTTTGGAAAGACAGCAAATGAGCTCACACTCGCTGAGGCTTCAGCGCTTGCCTGCATTCCTAAGAACCCTTCAGGCTATGCACTCATCAAGAGATACTATCCAGGCGAGGTTGATGCAGACAGTTCCAACATAATAGATGCTCAGGGAGAATTTGTCCTTGTATACAACGATGCCTTTAAAGCAAGACAAAAGTATGTACTTGAATTTATGACCGAAGAGGGCTACATCACCAAGGAGCAGGCGGACGAAGCTTATGCTTATGATATTCGACAGTCAATCAATCCACCTGAAAACCTTGAAAGCAACAGCCAGACCTCGAGCTATTACACAGACTATGCGAAGGACGAAGCCGTAAGCATACTTATGGAAAAGCTCAAGATAAATAATGCAGAAGCAACACAAATGCTCTATAACGGCGGTCTTTCTATTCACACAGCTCTTGATACTAATATACAGGCAATTGTTGAGGAAGAGTTCTCAAAGCCTTCAAACTTCCCTTCAGCTCAAGGCACAAGGAAGGACAGCAAGGGCAACATGATAAGCTCCGTCGGCAACATAATGCTTTATAACTACAACACATACTATAACTCAGACAATTCCTTTACCCTTGAAGAAGGCGAGTTTGCTTATGACTCATATGGCAACCTCACACTTTATAAGGATAACCGAATAAACTTTTATAAGTCATCTGCTGACAATAACAATAATGTGAGCATCAGCTTCAGACCAACTTATCAGTATCAGGATGGGCTGCTCTACATTTCCAGCAGCGGTCAGGTTAATGTGGACAGCGTTTATAAGACACTCGAACCAAACGGCAACTTAGTAATAAGCAAGGAGTTCCTGGACGCTTATCCTGACGCATTTGTCAGCAGCGGTTCGACAGTTACAATTTCTCCGAACTACATGACTATAAGCGAAAGCGTAGTTCAGCCACAAGGCTCAATGGTAATTATGGACCAGAGTAATGGCTGCATCAAAGCAATGGTGGGCGGAAGAAACATAACAGGCTCAAAGCTTTACAACAGAGCGGACTCTTCCCGTCAGCCAGGCTCTTCAATTAAGCCTCTGGGCGTATATCTGCCTGCAATACTTGAGGGCTTTACTGGAGGAACCATAGTTGCAGACTCACCGCATCACGAGATCAACGGAAAGCCATGGCCTAAAAACTCAAACGGACATTATAGCGGAAGCGTTACAATGAGAAGAGCTGTTCAGTCCTCAATAAATGCTGCGGCAGTAAACGTGCTCGATGAGGTCGGCATAGACACAAGCTTTGAGTTTGTTGAAAGCTTAGGCATAACCACACTGGTTAAGGACGATAAGGCGCTCGCCGCTCTCGGTCTTGGTGGTTTGACCAATGGGCTTAAGCCGATAGAAAGCTGCGCTGCATATTCCACAATTGCAAATTACGGAGTATACAACAAGCCTACAACAATAACACAGATTCTCGACAGAAACGGCGACGTCATCTATGATATTTCAGATAATAAGCCAAAGACAGTATTTGATGACGGGACAGCATTCTTAATGACAGATATTCTGAGAACAGCGGTTTCCAATGGTACAGGTTCGAGGGCAAGGATATACTCAAATAACGCCACTATTCCGGTAGCCGGCAAAACAGGTACAACAACAGCCAACTACGACGCATGGTTCTGCGGATTTACACCGTACTATACTGCAGTCGTATGGGTTGGAAACGACTACAACATCCAGCTTTCAAACGGTTCGGGAGCAGCAGCTTCGCTTTGGTCAAATGTAATGACCAAGGTCCATCAGGGACTTGCTCCAAAGACCTTCGTACAACCTGATTCTGTTGGAAAGCAGGGCGGTGAATACTATGTAATCGGCAGAGACAGGGCTGCTAACCAAAAGGCCGCTCCAATGGATATGGTTTCAATCTGTCTGGAATCAGGACTTCTCGCAGTAGAGGGTTGTCCGGAAACAAAATCGGTTTATGCAGATGAGGCGCCAAAAGAATATTGCAGTATTCACTCTTCACTCTCAAGCGAAGATCCTGATGCAAACGGCGATGGAGAAAATCCTTCCGGCGATCCTAATGCAAATCCGGGAGGCAGCCAGACTCAGCCTTCGACAGAGCCAAAGCCTAATAATCCTTCACAGCCTTCTAATCCGGGAGGCAGCAGTCAGCCTGAGGGCGGTTTCATACCGATGCCTTAGCGCGAGTCACAGCTGCAGCAAAACTGTTTATTAACCAAAGCAACGCATCACGGTTTACGCTGTGGTGCGTTCTTAAAGCTAACAACAAAATCATTGTGGGAAAGGAAAAACTATGGATCCAAGAATAAAAAAGCTTTCAAAATTACTTGTTGAATACTCAACAGATATAAAAAAGGGCGAACGTTGTCTTATCGACTATGAAGGCAATTCAACTAAAGACCTTGTAAGACAGCTTATCAAGGATATTTATGCAGCAGGCGGAGTTCCCTTTGTAAGAAGCCGTGATTCCAAACTCAACAGAGAAATACTCCTGGGCTGCAGCGAAGAACAGCTCAACTTTATGTGTGAGTGTCAGCTGATGGAAATGAAGGGTATGGATGCATATATAGCTATCAGAGGAAACGAAAACTCCAGTGAGCTGGCTGACGTTCCTCCAGAAAAGCTCAATCTTTGGGATAAGCTTCTCCACCCGGTTTTAGACTACAGAGTAAACAAAACCAAGTGGGTTATTCTCCGCTACCCTAACCCTTCTATGGCACAGCTTGCCGGCACCAGCCAGGAAGCCTTTGAGGACTTTTTCTTCGACGTCTGCACTTTAGACTACAAGAAGATGGATAAGGCAATGGACAGCCTTCAGGCGCTTATGAACAGAACAGATAAGGTTCACCTTGTAGGGCCTGGAACAGATCTGACCTTCAGCATAAAGGATATTCCTGCAATCAAGTGCTCAGGCACAATGAACATTCCTGATGGCGAAGTGTTTACCGCTCCTGTTAAAGACAGCATGAATGGAATGATTTCCTACAACACCCCATCAGAAGAGCAGGGCTTCACTTATGAGAACATAGTATTTGAAATAGAAAACGGGAAAATCGTAAAGGCTACCGCAAACAATACTGAAAGAATAAATGCTCTTCTTGACACAGATGAGGGTTCAAGATATTTCGGCGAATTTGCCATTGGTGTAAATCCGTTTATCATGCACCCTATGAAGGACACTCTTTTTGACGAAAAGATCTGCGGCAGCTTCCACCTCACACCTGGAATGGCTTATGAAGAGGCCCCAAACGGCAACTCATCTGCAGTTCACTGGGACTTAGTAATGATACAGCGCCCTGAATACGGCGGCGGCGAAATCTGGTTTGACGATGTGCTCATCAGAAAGGACGGACTCTTCGTTATTCCCGAACTAGAATGCCTCAACCCGGAAAACCTCAAATAGCACAAGGAGTTAGTCAATGCTAACCCCACGTTTTTAGACAGACAAAACACAAGCCCGGAAAAGTTCATACCTTTCCGGGCTTTGTTATTGTGAATAATACTATTCTTTATTCTTCAGCCTTTCGCTCATAACTGTCGAATGACCTGCAGATGCTCTTGCTGCATCCTTATCGTTAGACTTGGCTCTTTCTATTACCTTTTCTGTGCCTAACCTATAGTAAACATCTTCAGTTCTGCTGAGTGAGGTCTTACCTCCGGCAAGCTGCATTACTCTTACCTTATCTCCAACCTCAAGGCTCACACCCTCCGCAAAGAGCTCGTTAGCCGAGATAAACTGAGTTTCCATCTTATCGTTTCCTACCGCTATTGCAGAGAATTCAGTAAAGTTTTCACCCTTCACACGTACGCCGTTATTTTCCTGAATAACCTCGCTGATAGTAATAGGCAGGAGTCCCATAACCATTTCAGCAGAGCTTCTCGGGCCTTCTTCTCCATAGAAGAACCGTTCACCATAAAGAATATCATACTGGAGCATCTTCAGATCTCTGAGATAAGCCTGATTTGTCAGGTCGTAAGCGTTGTTCTTATGAAGCGTTGCTATCGTCCAGTCCTTAAAGCCCAGCGTGTTATACACATAGGCGGAGAGCTGATATGTAGCAAGATCCTTATCCTCAAACTTAGTATTATAGTTTGACCAGATAAGATACTCTGAATCATATACCGAAACGCCGTCAATCAAGTCAGCATCTGTCATTCCAATGTTTGGAAGGTGGTCTCCGTAGAATACGACCACAGTCGGCTCCTTATATTTTTTCAGAGCTTCAACCAGGTTGCCTACAAAAGCGTCGGTTTCGTGCAGCTGATTGATATAATATTCGTAAGCATTCTTTTCCCCTTCATCGGACGCTCCCTCTAAGGTTATTGTCTGATTTTCGTCAACAACTTCCTCAGAGTATCTTCCATGAGGCTGAACAGATACTGTAAACACGAAGTCTCTTTCCTCCGTGGACTCAAGCGCGTTAATTATCTCTGTTGTAAGAATATTATCCTTTGCCCAGCCGAGCACATTGTATTCTACTCCTGTCATATATTCTAATGACATGAATGTATCAAAGCCCAACCTCGGATAAACCTTGTTTCTCGCATAGAAGTTACCCTGGTGGTTGTGAATTGCGTGTGTCGAATAGCCTAAATCCTTAAGCGCAAACGGCATACTTTCGCAGGTTCTCTTTCTTAAAACAGTTGAATACGGATACTCTCCCGCTCCAAAGAACTGCACGTTCATTGATGTCAACACATCAAACTCTGTATTGGCCGTACCAGTACCAAAGCTTGCAACCGTAAGCTTTCCGTGGGCACAATTCGACTTCAGCTTATTAAACTCCGGAATCGGATCCTCTGAGTAGGTGAAGTTCTTCAGAGGATCCGCATCAAAGAAGGACTCTAACTGCACATATATAATGTTAGGCTGCTTGGAAGAGTTCTTTCCGCTATCAGTATTTTCTTCAATAATACGGTTTATATTATTTTCGGAATAGGTTTCCGGCTTGGAAATGCCGTTATCAAAAATCGATGCGAGGAAACAGTAAATAAACCCATTATCGGTATATGCATTGGTCAGGTTGTCGAAGTGGTCTGGCAGGGCTCCCGTAGCCGATGAAAGCTGAAGCGAACCGAAGGCCAGGGCAAACGACAGAATAATAGCAGCAATTGCTCTGAGGTACTTCGGTCTTATCCACTTTGACTTAATGAAAAGCAGTACAAGAGCAGCCAGCGCGCCTATTATCAATATAGCCAGAGCAATAATCAGACCTATCGAAAGGTACATATCTACTATGCTCACAACAGACTTCGCCACTCTGAAGTCTATGGCTCTGAGAGGCGTTGTTCTGAAGGTCCTGATAATAAAGTTTGTTATTGTCAGTGTCATCCACGCAATGCAAACAAGCAAAAGCAAAAATCGTCGCTTGTGAAACAGCAGAGTCAGAGAAAGTGACGCAACAATTATCATGGCGTTTGTCAGGAACATGAGAGGATTTGAAATAAGGAACTCAATGCCACCCAAAACAGACCTCTGGTTGAAGCATTCAATCAGGAATTCCATTAAAACGCCCAAAATCAACGTAGTAATATACGGATATTTTGTATCAAAAGCAAAAACCTTATTTAATAATGTCTTCATTTTCTTTTAAAAGTCGTAATAAAAATGTGCTTTCACACATTAAGGCTTTAACCTCCAATCTTTACCATTTACAGATAATCAGCAACAAAGGTATCTGTGATATCTACATCACCCATAAGAGTATCAGCATCGTCGCCGTCAATAGTGAATTTTACTGCCGCAACATCCTCAAAGGTATTTGAGAGAGTGTAAACAATCTGGTCAATGAGGAAGAGCTCATCATACGAGCCTCCTTCAAGCCCATCAGAGCTGAAGTCAACATATGCAATTCCGTCATCAACACTGATGTCATTTATAGTATACCTGTCAGATACAATCGTGCTGTAATTCCCATTATCCTCAGGAACCGCCTTAAGAGATATAATGGCGGCAATATATTTGTTTTCGCCTTCAGGCACAGTTATCTGCTTTTCAACAGGCGGCATCAATTCCCCATTCACTTCATCTTTTCCCATTACTGCATATTCAGTGCTTACAAAATACTGCTGCACAGTAATAGTGTCTTCTGCTCCACCCATTGTAACGTCATCTATGTTTACTCCCTCATCTTCTGTTCCGCATGCGGCAAAGCACATTGTTATCACAACCAAAAGCAAAACCATAAACAACGCTTTCATCCTATTGTTCATATATACCTCCATTTTCAATCAATTGCATCTTCGCAGCTTCCAGTTTTTCCCATTTTGTTCTGGCGCTGCCATTATTTTTCCTCTTCAAGTGGAATTTTTTCGACCCCAAGGTTGATTTCGTTTGCTTTTTTGTCGTCCGCTTTTATCACCTTTATCTTGAGTCTTGTTCTGTCTGCTATATATTCAAAGCTGTCGCCAACCTTTGGCATAGCACCAAGTGCCAACAGCACCAGTCCGTTAACAGTATTAACTTCTATATCTTCTTTAATGTCGAAGAAGTCAAAAACATCAACTATATTTGCAGAGCAGTCTACATTATAGGTCCCGTCAGCCTGAAGCCTTATTTCGGCCTCAACTTCGGCGTCATGCTCGTCGTAGATTTCTCCTACAAGCTCCTCGATTATGTCTTCCATGGTAATCAGACCCATAGTGCCGCCGTATTCATCTACAATGATAGCTATGTGAGTCTTTACATCCTGCATTGCCTTGAGTATATTAGCTATTTTCATAGTTCCCGGAGCAAATGCAGCAGGCTTTATATAGGCACCGATTTCCTCGTCTGTACCGCTAATGTAGTTATGGAAATCCTTCTGGTTGAGAACGCCGATAATGTTGTCCATACCTTCGCCCTCAGTGTAAACCGGCACTCTTGAAAAGCCTGTATATTTAAAGATAGAAGCAATTTCTTCCTTAGAGGTCTCCGTGCTTACGGCAACAATGTCAACTCTCGGAGTAAGAATATCGTTTGCCTCAAGGTCTCTGAAGTAAATCGCATTTTGAATAAGCTCTGAGCTATCCTCGTCGATATAACCATCAGTCTCAGCTTCCTCAACGAGTGTAATAAGCTCGGCATCAGTAAGCCCCTTGTCCGCTTTAATCTTTATTATTTTGGATAGTATTTTCTTCCATACAGAAAATATTGCAGTCAGCGGTGTCAGAACTATCATGAAAATCCTGAGTATCGGAGCTGCGGTTAATGCCCATCTTTCGGGAGCCTCCTTCGCCAGACTCTTAGGAGATATTTCACCAAATACCAGAATAACCACAGTAACCACTACGGTTGCCCAGGTGGCTCCAACCTCCCCCATTGCCTTGACAAACAATAATGTTGCAATAGATGTGAGAACTATATTTACTATGTTATTTCCAATCAGGATTGTTGAAAGAAGCTTATCAAAATCCTCAGAAATTTTCATAGTAAGCCTTGCCTTCTTATTTTTCTGGGCAAGATTTTTTATCTTTATCCGGTTTATCGAAGTATATGCTGTTTCTGTGGCACTGAAATATGCAGACAGTACAACAAGGCACGCAATTATTATTATAAAAATTGTATCTGTACTCAACTTATCCCTCCGTTGCTTTTATATCCCGTATTATACCACCACGCAAAAACCCTTTCAACTATAATGATGCTAAAATGAAGGCGCTAAATTCCTCTGATTACATAATGCTTTTCGTTGCTTTTCCACCAAAAAACCCCGAAATAATCGGGGTTTCTTGCAGCTAAATATTTTTTCAAACATATTGGCAATAATGGTGCGAATTATTCTTCGTATGCCGTCCAATCTCTGTCCTTCATAAGATCTGTCCAGGCCTCTGTTCCGGCAGCTTCATCTACCTTTGCATAGTGGCTGTTTGTAGCTTCCTGAATTGCGAGGTAGTACCATTCGCCAGCCTTATTGTCTGACCACTTTCTCATGTTTGGTAAGAGAGCGTTTTCGTCAGCAGGAATTCTGTGAAGAACTCTGTTTACAATAGTTGCAACCTCTGCTCTTGTGATGAGCTGGTCAGGTTCAAAGTCTGAGCCTGAGTATCCGTTTGCCCAACCAAGTGCAAATGCCTTATCGATGTTTTCCTTTGCCCAGCTTCCTGCTGTGTCAGAGAATGCACTTTCAGCTGAGAATCCGGTATCATTAAATCTTACGCACATTGAGATGAATTCCGCTCTTGTAATTGGAGCATTTGGTCTGTAGGTTCCGTCTTCATAGCCTGTAGCTACATCCATTGCAGCTAATGTGGAAATAGCTGTGTTGAACCAGTCGCCCTTGTTTACATCTGAGAATTCGTTTGTTTTTACGAGGTTAGCAGATCTGACCTGATCCTTGAGTAATCTGAAGAAGATTGTTGCTGCTTCAGCCCTTGTGATTGTTTTGCCAGGAATTATTGTTCCGTCAGGATAACCGATGAGATAAGCAAAGTGGTCATCCGCATTAAGTGCTTCAGGAACAGGTGTTGCTACGAACTTTCCATATACAGTAACTGTTTTAAGCACCTTAACATCTGTTAAAGGTTCTCCTGTGAGTCCCTCGTTGTCAAACCAGCCTTCAAAGGTGTTGCTTTCCTTTGTCGGAACAAACTTTGTAACGTCAACCGCAGTACCTGCAGCTACATCTTCAGTCTTTACAACCTCGCCGTCAACAACGTATTTGAGCTGAGCCATTTTGTCAGTGTATACTGTTGCTGTATCAATGCAGCCCTCAGCAACCTTAGCAGTATTGCTTTTAACCTCGAAAGTAAGGTCGTGGTGTGCTGGTGGAGTTGAAGTGATTGCATCGGCTTCATCAAAGGTCTTTGTAACATAGAATGTTTCTGTTACCTTGCCATCCTTTGCAAATCTATAAGGAATATAGCCCTTAATTGTGTCTTTGTTCTGAATTAAGTTAATAGCAGGTGTTAAGAGCCTTGAATCCTGGTCGTCGATTAAGAAGGTCGCACCAGCTGTGCCTGTTACTTCTACCTTGTAGAGAATTTTAATCTTACCATTATCATCGTACTCTACTACATAATCTTCATCAGTAAGGTCATATCCAATCTTATCAAGATACTTGTTTACGCGTTCTTTTTCTGACTTCTTTACAGGTTCAATGCTAATTGAATAAATTTCCGGCTGAACCTTCGGCGTTAATAAGGTGAGTGCAGCCACTGCAGCTGTTGCAAGCTTTGCTCCCTTCTTAACCTTAGCAGCTGTAGACAACAGTTCTGCCCAGTCGTGAACTCCCTTTGCTAATACTGCCCACTTAATGCCCGGCCAATAAACATTCTGCCATCCCTGGTATTTAAATACCTTTGAAAGGTTAATTACAATACCCTGAGCCGCTGCTGCAGCAAATATAGCAGCTGCAACCTTAAACGGGATTTCTTTCCATTCCTGAGCAGCCTTGTCATAAGCATATTTTGATGCAATAAAGCCAGCTGTCTTGAAAGCTCTGTCCCAGTTAGCTTTTGGATAATATGACATGAGCATCTGGAGTTGCGGAAGGGTAAATCTTGGCTGAACCATATACTTGTTATCATAGTTTGAAAGTTCCATCCAGTTGTTATATGCTTTATGCATAACAGTAAATGCTGCGATTCCTGCAGCTGCTCCGACTACGGAACTACTTAAAGACATAGCAGTGTATTCAACTTCTTTGGAATTATCTGTGCCTTCATTCGCGAATGTCGTGAACGGAATAAATGAAACCACCAAAGCAAGTGATAATACCCAAGCCAAAACATGTCTTGTTAGCTTTTTCTTATCTTTTTTCATTTTCTCCTCCTCTAAATGTATTAAGCAAGCTTACTATATAATGTATAATTGTATTGAAAATATAGCAACGCCAACTATCAGTAAAACAAATTGTAACACATCGTTCACAATTCTTCAATAATATTACAAAAATAAAACGCGAAAACTCAGCTGTTTTCGCGCTTATTATTACAATCTTCATTCATTGCACAATATGTGCAGCCTGAGCCGCAGCAGCTTTTTCCATTTTTGCGGTCACTAACAATTTTTCTTATTATCAGAACGACCACTACTGCCAATACTATTAAAACTATTATAGTTCCAATGCTCATATTCTCCACCGCTCCCTTCAGTTTCTGCCCCTTCTGAACAGCAGATATATCAAAAGGATGGACACAATTATAGCAGCACCAAGGCCTGGGAAGCATACATTTCCGCTGATAAGGAGCCCAAACTGGTAGATAATCAGCGAAACACAGTAAGCAAAGCAGCACTGATATGAAATCGCAAAGGCAGTCCACTTTCCGCTGTGCATTTCTCTTTTAATTGTCGCCATTGCAGCAAAGCAAGGAGCGCACAGAAGATTGAATATGAGGAAGGTATATCCTCCGAGGGCAGAAAATCCGGCAAAGTCAAGAACTCCGAATACGCCAACAATTTCCTCCTTCGCAAGAAGACCCATAATTGTAGCCACCGCAGCTTTAATGGTGCCAAATCCTATCGGTGTGAATATCCAGCAGATTGCACCGCCTATTGCCCCTATCAGGCTGTCCTCGAGCGCCATGCCAGGATTAAATACAAGTCTTCCTCCTGCCACACCGAAGCTTGCTCCTGCCCATATTGCCATCGATGCTATGAGAATTACTGTACCGGCCCTCTTAATGAAGTCCCAGCCTCTTTCCCACATTGAAAGCAGTATATTTTTTGCTGTTGGCATATGATATGCCGGAAGCTCCATTACAAAAGGAGACACCTCGCCCCTGAAAGGCTTTGTTTTTTTCAGTATTATTCCCGAAATTACCACTGCAGCAATCCCGAGAAAATATGCAGAGGTTGCAACCCATGCCGAGCCATCAAACAGCGCAGCAGCTATGAGAGCTATGACAGGAAGCTTTGCTCCGCAGGGAATAAACGTTGTGGTAATTATTGTCATTCTTCTGTCCTGAAGATTTTCTATAGTCCTCGATGCCATAATTCCCGGAACTCCGCAGCCCGAGCCAATAAGCATAGGGATAAAGCTCTTTCCCGACAGCCCGAACTTCCTGAAAATCCGGTCCATTACAAAGGCCACTCTGGACATATAGCCGCAGGCCTCAAGAAAGGCAAGAAAAGCAAAGAGCACGAACATCTGCGGTACAAATCCGAGAACCGCACCTACTCCGGCTATAATTCCATCCACAATAAGACCCTTGAGCCACTCTGCACAGCCTATTGAGTCTAAGGCTGACGCCACAGCTACCGGCACACCTGCTATCCATACGCCGTAGTCACTCTTTTCCGGAGCTTCAACCATCACCTCATCAACAGCCTCTGTTATTTCAAAACCCTCTGCATCGAGAGCCTCCCCATAGGTTTCGTAGTTCTTTACAAATGAATCAAAGTCCTTATCTTCTATAGAAACAAGAATATCCTCAGCTCCGGGAATTCCGGACTCAGCGGCAGCTTCCACAGCGGTCACAACATCGTCAGTCCACAGGCTTTCCTCAGCAAAATCAAGTACAGCAGCCTCATATTGGGCGCTTCCGCTGCCCAGAAGGTGCCAGCCCTCACCAAAAAGTCCCTCGTTTGCCCAGCTGCTGGCCCAGGTCCCGACGGTAGTTACCGACACAAAGTATACCACGAACATAATCGCAACAAAAATCGGCAGTGCAAGCCACCTGTTTGTTACTATTCTGTCAATCTTATCCGAGGTGGTCAGACCACCCACATTCTTCTTTTTGCAGTTTTCTCCTGTCAGCCTGGTTATATACTCGTATCTTTCGTTAGTGATAATCGCCTCTGCGTCATCGTCCATTATGGTTTCAACCAGCTTTATATCTTCCTCTATGTGGCGAAGAATTTCCTTATCTATTTTTAGCTGCATTCCAACCTGAGGGTCGCGTTCAAAAATCTTGATCGCGTACCAGCGCTGCTGTTCTAACGGCATATCATGAACAACAGCCTCCTCAATATGCGCAAGAGCATGCTCAACCTCACCGGAGAACAGGTGTCTCGAAACTACCTTCTCTGTGTAAGCCGCATCTATTGCCATCTGTGCTGCTTCCATTACACCCTCGCCTTTAAGTGCAGAAATTTCTATCATCTTGCAGCCTAAACTCTTTGACAGGTTTTCAATGTTGATTTCGTCTCCGTTTTTCCTGACAAGGTCCATCATATTGACCGCGATAACCACTGGAATGCCTATTTCCATCATTTGAGTAGTGAGATAGAGATTCCTCTCAAGGTTTGTGCCATCCACTATGTTAAGGATAACGTCAGGCTTTTC
>DCGW01000028.1:36615-58744 GCA_002315335.1 Firmicutes bacterium UBA1768
ACAAACTGGTTAGACCCCGTCAGTGCATTGAAGAGAGTAGTTTTTCCGCAATTTGGGTTTCCTGCTATTGCAATTGTGAGTCCCATAGTGCTATCTCCTTCCCTGAACAGGCTCCACTTCTATTCTGTCTGCGTCCTCCTTGCGAAGGCTCAGCTCATATCCTCTGAGGTTAAGCTCCATTGGATCGCCTAACGGTGCGACCTTTCTTACGTATATTTCTACGCCCTTGGTTATTCCCATGTCCATTATTCTTCTGCGCAGAGCACCCTCACCGTTTATTTTGGTTACTTTTGCACTGTGTCCTACTTTAATATCCTTTAACGTTGACATTATTTCTCCCGATACTATCTCTGAAAATATACACAAAACAATTGGTTAGCCTTAGACAACCCAAGTTAGCCTAAGCTAACCACAAAACAATTATAACATTTAATCCATAGTTGTCAAGTAGGAATTAAAACTGGCCCGGCAGAATTGAAACAGGCCCGGCAGAACCGAGCCTGAAGCATTTGATATTTGAAATAAGCGCTATGCGTATCTAAGAATAAGATAAACCATACATATTGCCACCGAAATCAGCATGATTGGGAAACCTACCTTAAAGTACTGTGCAAAGGTTATTGGGTGTCCCTCTCTTGCACTTATTCCCGAAAGCACTACGTTAGCCGACGCACCGATGAGAGTACCGTTACCACCAATGCAGGCACCAAGTGACAGCGCCCACCAGAGCGGCATGATTTCCACTCCCATAGCTCCGAGAGAAGATATGAGAGGAATCATGGTAGCTACAAACGGAATATTATCTAAGAAGGACGACATAATTGCCGAAACCCAAAGAATTACTATTATTGTCAGGAGCATATTACCGGCAGTGAAGTCGACGATTGCGTTTGCCAAAAGGTCGATAAGGCCGGTTTCCTTGAGCCCTCCAACTATTACGAAGAGGCCAATAAAGAATACTATTGTAGGCCACTCAACGGAGGCAACAATTTCGTCTATGTTCTGTCTGCCGATTATCATCATTATTGTTGCACAGGCAAGTGCGATAAATGCTGAAGGCAGGCCAATAACACTCTGGAATACAAAGGCCACAACAAGGACGCAAATCATTACCACGCTCTTAATCATAAGCTTCCTGTCATGAATTGCCGTTTTTTCGTCCATCTCCATTATTTCCTTCATATGCTCCGCTCCCGGCAGCTTTCTGCCGTAGATCATATAAAAGATAAAGATAACTGCTCCCAAGACCATTAAAACAGGCGGGCCAACATTAAGAATAAAGTCCATAAACGAAAGGTCTGCCGCACTGCCTATCATGATGTTAGGAGGGTCACCGATGAGGGTTGCAGTACCGCCGATGTTTGATGCCATAATCTGCGTCATTACGAACGGAACCGGGTTAATTCTCATTGCACGCGTAATCGCGTATGTCATTGGTCCTATGAGAAGAACTGTTGTTACGTTATCCAAAAATGCGGATAGAGCAGCTGTTATCAGCACAAACACTACCATTACTATCCAAGGATTACCTTTGGCAAGCTTAGCCGCAAGAATAGCGGTGTATTCAAACAGCCCCGACTTTCTTACTACGCCCACAAAGAGCATCATTCCTACAAGAATGCAGATGGTTTCTGCGTCAATATAGTGCATTCCGCTTTCGATGGTAAGTATTCCAGTAAGCACCATTGCAAGCGAACCCGCTATAGCAGCCGATACTCTGTGGATTTTTTCAGTCATTATTAATATCATTGTCGCCGCAAATATTGTGAGTGCAACAATCTGAGAAGTATCCATATCTCGCCTTTCTATTTTACGGTACCCTTAAAAACTCAAAAAACAGCAAAGTTGTTTTGGGCACTTTTTTTGAATTCATAAATAGAATTATAGTTTCTTTTCCCACATTTTTCAGTATAAATTTTTCTTTATAGAAAACATCTTCTTGACTATCGAATTATTCAGGCGTATAATTATAAAATTTTACACTTCAAAAGGGAGCGGATAATAAATAGTCACTATTCCACCCTCTTTTGTTTTGAAGAATGTCAGGTTTTATATATGCCGTATGTTTTCTATCAGATGTCATTTCACTTCCAAGTGATTTCAGGCTGACGTTTATTTAACATGCAATCTCTAAGGTAAAGGTTTATCAGCGTTTGATATGGTATACCCACATTTTCAGATTGATCTTTAAAGAAGCTGATAATATTCTCATCGAGATTAATTGTCACCTGTTTTTTAATAAGCTTTGCATAAGGATTCTTTTTTGCATTTGAAAAATCATATTCGTCACGCATTTTATCTCCTCACTTTCTATAAAATTTGCTTTCGCTTTTAGTTGCTTTTCTTGCAGAAATAATCCGAATCACCGTCTCTGAAGCGCGATAGCAATGACATACAACCAGAAGGTTTGTTTTTTTACTTAGTCCAAGAATTAGAAATCGTTCCTCATCTTCCGAATGATCCGGGTCATCTCTGACCAATGCTCTTTCATCAAAAAACACAGATTTTGCTTCATCAAATGATATCCCATGTTTTTTTATGTTTATATGATTCTTTTTTTCATCCCATTCAAAATACATTTGCATACCACCCCTTATAATTATAATATAATTATTTAATATTTATATGTCAAGCCCCTCAATATACAAAAAATGAACAGACACTACGACATAATAATTGCCGAAATGTCTGTTTCTCGCTAAATCAAGGAATAATCCCTTATTTCAAAATGCTGACCTTCCTCTGATATTTGTTCCACTGAACCTCACAGTTTATCGATTCGGATAGTGCTCTGAGAGGAATCATGGTTCTGTCACCTATTATGCAAGGCGCAACATCTGAAGTGTATCTGATACCATTTGAAGTAAACACTTTAGAATCAATCTTCATCCAGACAACGTTGGTGCCCTGAGTTGCAGTAACCTCTCGTTTGCTTTCGTCCCACTGAACCTCATAGCCTAAAACCTCAAAGATTTTTCTCATAGGGACAAGAGTTCTGTCATCCTTTATCAAAGGATTCTGGTCCGCAAATTCCACCTTTATCCCATTGAGCTCAACGGTGATATTCGGATGGTATTGCGTTCCGATTATTAGCTTCAGGTTCTCAACGCTGTTCAGCTGATTATATCTGAAATGTATTTCCCCCGAAACCCCTTCTTTCTCGTTGTTATACTGCATCTGCTTTTCTATTTCGGCGCCGTTATACCAACATGAGTCGGCTGAAACGCCGCAGCATTTGTAATCGGCTAAGCCCGGATATAGTTTTACCCCGGTTCCTCTTACAACATTTGCCCACCAATCGACAACTGTTTTATAGTCTGCGGCTGTATTTCCAAACTCCCAGTAAATCTGAGGAGCTATGTAGTCTACATAACCGCTTTTTACCCATTTATATGAGTCTGCAAATACGGTAGTATAGGTTTCTCTGCCTACGGTTTTACTTCCCAGAGAGTCGCTTGAGCTGTTTTTCCATATTCCGCCAGGACTTACACCAAATACAGCGTCACTTTTGATAGAATGAACCTTGTTGTACATCTGCTCAACTAAGGAATTCACATTATCCCTTCTCCAATCGCCGATATTGGAAAACCTTCCCATATTATAGGTGTTGTAGGTGTCGGTATCGGGAAAATCTGTACCAGGATAGAAGAAATCATCAATCTGCAGCCCGTCCACATCATAATTTGTCATTATTTCATCGACAATGCTTAAGATATATGCGTCAGTTTCCGGTAGTCCCGGATTATAATAATAATTTCCGTCGGTATGCAATACTGTCATTCTCGGATTAAGCTTTGCGGGACTGGTTTCCGCAACCTTATCGTAAGTGAACGAAGCGGTGGTAACTCTGTATGGGTTAATCCATGCATGAATGCTGATGGACTTCTCGTGGCACTTTTGCACCCAGTATTGAAGCGGGTCAAAATCGTTGTCAGGCGCAGTACCCTGCGAGCCCGTAAGAAAAGCGCTCCAAGGTAAAATGCTCGATTTGTATAATGCATCTCCGCAAGGAACGACCTGCAAGATTATTGTATTAAAGCCCAGTTCACAGCAGTTATTGATTATTTCATCGGTTTCACGCATCAGTTTTTCGGAATCTGTTGTTGGAGAAGCCGGAAAATCCAGACTGAAGGCGGTGCTTATCCAGACGCCTCTCATTTCGTCAGTGTTGTTGTCGCTGCTTCCTAATGCGGTTAAAGGGAGAGCCGCCGCAAGTATAATTATCAGTAAAACTATTAATTTCTTCATGTGTTTCTCCTCTGAATTAGAAAAAATATTTGATACAACAGACATCATACCACATTAATCTGCTGATTTCATGGATGTAATAAAATATTCACAGGAAGAAAAAAGTTTGTTTTAGTAAATGACAGACATTTTTGAGAAAATAAGCCAAAGTGTCTGTCTAAAAGTGACAATACCTGTGACTTTTGCTTGAAATCGATGCAAAACGCCGCTCTATGCAGGAAAAAACAGGTTTAATTGGAAATTTTTGTAAGAAAATCTCCTCAAAAAAGTACTATTTTTTTAAAATGGAGTAAACCAGACAGACATTTTTGCCATATAGTAGTAAAATGTCTGTCATTTTGAATTACAAAACTTTTTATACATTGCAAATTGTTGACTGACACACATATTAGTAGTATAATTATGCGGCTAATTATAAGTTATTTGAAATAATTAATGGTATATCAAATGTTAGACGCGATTCTTGAGGCCTTTCTCGATACTCTCAAGCTTGTCCCTTTCCTGTTTCTTACATATTTGTTTATGGAATATGTTGAACACAAGTCAAGCGCCAAGGTAGAAAGAGCCATAGAAAAATCCGGAAAGTTTGGCCCTGTAATCGGCGCTGTTTTGGGATTGATTCCTCAGTGCGGCTTTTCAAGCGTGGCAGCCAACCTCTTTTCCGGGAGAATAATTACAATAGGAACCCTGGTGGCTATATTTATGGCAACCTCGGACGAAATGCTTCCGATAATGATTGCTTCCGCAGCACCGGCCTCAGCAATAGCAAAAATCCTCGGGTTCAAGTTTGCTGCAGGTATGATAGTGGGCTTTATTGCGGACTTCCTCATAAAGCCAAAGCACTACGAAAGCCACAGCGGTCACATTCACTCACTATGCGAGCACGACCACTGCCACTGTGAGGACGGCAAAATCTTCACCTCTGCTCTTTGGCACACCCTGCAAATCACCCTCATTATCCTGATAATTTCAATTATCTGCGAGGTGATGATAGACTTAGCCGGGTTTGACAGAATAAGCAACACGGTTTTCGGGCTTCCGTTTGTTGGGGAATTCATTGCAGCCCTCATCGGCCTCATTCCTAACTGCGGCTCCTCCGTAATGCTGACCAACTTCTACTTAGACGGTCTGATGCCGGCAGGACCAATGATGTCGGGACTCCTGATGAACGCGGGCATCGGTCTGATTGTCCTCTTCAAAATGAACCACAGCCTCAGGCAAAACCTTAAGATTACGGGAGGCATCTTCGTAGTTTCGGTATTGCTCGGCCTTGGAGTTTCACTTCTCGGAATAAGCTTTATATAAAAAAAGACCACACCGATGTGGTCTTTTTGTATTGTTTCTCAAACTATTTTGTTCCTCTTGCAGCCTTATCCTTATACTTAGCATAAATCATGAAGAGCATTGTAAGTCCTAATGCAAGTGTGGTAAATCCTATGAGAGCTTCGTTTGGAGTTCCTGCAGCAGTACTGACGATAATACCCTTAACAAAGTCTACTATTGACAGTATTGCGATTATCAGTCCCATGCTGATAGTCTTCTTTGCACCAAGATCCTTTTTCAGTAATACTATCAGCAGGAATATGAGCAGGGCAATATCAAACACAAATATCAGCGCAAGAATCTTTGCAGAAAATACTGTTGAAGTTGCAATGCAAAGGCTGATTATATTTACCGCTTCTGCAATAGTGAAGGCTGCCACGAAGTATTTGAAATACTTAGCCGCGTCCTTCTTGCAGCCTCTTAGAATATAGAACAGTGCTGCAAACAGCGCTAAAAAGTTAAAGGCTGATGCAACAATTCCCACGATACTTTCAGGAATCATAATGGTGTATGCACAAACAGCAAAAGAAACAAGAATTAAAAGCAAGCTAATAGCTGCATAAGCGGTGCTGAGCTCAGCACTTTTGTTTTCGTTCATTTCAAAACATCTCCTTATTCAAAATACGCTTTATATTATAACAACTATTTTCCCTTGGTTCAAGACCGGAAAGAAAACTCAGAACAAATTTCGCCTATTTTGTTAAATCTAAAAACTCTGCCTCGACAAACTCTGCCAGCTCCTCTGGGTTAACCTCAACCTGCAAACCGCGTTGACCACCGCTTACAAGTATAGTATCAAACAATACTGCTGTTTCGTCTATGAAGGTCGGGTATTTTTTCTTCATTCCGACAGGAGAGCAGCCTCCTCTGATATAGCCAGTAAGTCCCAGCAGCTCCTTAACATGAATCATCTCAACTCTTTTGTTCTTCGTCTTTGAGGCCGCTTTCTTCAGATCGAGCTCGTCCGGAGAAGGAATGCAGAACACGTGTATTCCTCCCGGCTCGGTCCTCGTAACAAGGGTTTTGAACACTCTTGCCTCGTCCTCTCCAACGGTTTCAGCTACATGAACACCGCTTACATCGTCCTCGTCCACTTCATATTCAACTATATTATATTTTATTCCCGCCTGATCAAGCAGGCGCATAGCATTAGTTTTTGTCATTTCTTCACCGCCTATTGCATGTCCAATTCCGAAATAGAACCTCCTGTATAAAGCTGATAGTACCTGCCCTTGAGCTCCATCAGCTCCTCGTGGGTTCCTCTCTCTATTATTCTGCCTGCATCCATTACCATAATAACGTTTGCATTCATTACCGTTGAAAGCCTGTGCGCAATAACGAAAACCGTCCTGCCCTGCATGAGCTTGTCCATGCCCTGCTGAACTATTGCCTCGGTTCTCGTGTCTATGCTCGAAGTCGCCTCGTCGAGTATCATAACAGGCGGATCGTTTACCGCAGCCCTTGCAATAGACAAAAGCTGCCTCTGACCCTGTGAAAGATTTGCTCCGTCTCCCTCAAGCAAGGTGTCGTAGCCCTCAGGTAATCTCATAATAAAATCATGAGCGTTTGCAAGCTTTGCCGCCTCTTCAACCTCTTCGTCTGTTGCCGAAAGTCTTCCATACCTGATATTCTCACGAACAGTAGCAGTAAAGAGGTTTGTTTCCTGAAGCACCATTCCAAGCGAGCGTCTGAGGTCACCCTTCTTCATTTTCTTAATATCTATTCCATCATATATAATACTGCCCTCAGTTATTTCATAAAACCTGTTGATGAGGTTGGTTATTGTAGTTTTTCCGGCTCCTGTTGCACCGACAAAGGCAACCTTCTGGCCCGGCTTTGCGTAAAGGTTTATATCGTGAAGAACGGTTTTATCTTCGTTATAACCAAACACAACATTTTTAAACCTCACATCTCCCATAAGGTCGGTATATCTGATGCTTCCGTCCTCGCAGACCTCCTTCCAGGCCCACCATTCCGTTCTTCCGTCAGCTTCTGTAAGCTTTCCGTCAACATATTTCGCATCTACAAGGCTGACCGAACCCTCATAGTCCTCTGGCTCTGCGTCCATAAGCTCAAAAACTCTTTCCGCTCCGGCCAGCGCCATTACTACTGAGTTAACCTGCTGCGAAACCTGAGTTATCGGCATGGAAAAGCTCTTTGTAAGCTGAAGAAAGGCCGCAATTCCACCTAAGGTGAGGCCTCCGCCCCAGCCCGAGATTGCAAGAAAGCCACCGACTATCGCTACGATAACATACATGATATTTCCTAAGTTTGCCATTATCGGCATCAGGGAATTTGCTATTCTGTTTGCATTTGTGGCGCTTTCGCAAAGCTCCTCGTTTAACCCATCAAAGCCTTCCTTTGTTTCGTCTTCCCTGCAGAAAACCTGAACAACCTTCTGACCGGAAACCATTTCTTCAATATATCCGTTCAGCCCTCCCAGAGATTTCTGCTGCTCAACAAAGTACTTGCCAGCCATTCCTCCAACCTTGCCTGTTACCTTAAGCATAACGAAGGTCATGAGCAAAACTACAAGTGTAAGCGGAATGCTGTAATAAATCATCGCTGCTAAAACAGCTGCAATGGTTATTGCCGATGAGAAGAGCTGCGGAAGAGTCTGAGCCATCATCTGTCTGAGAGTATCGGTATCGTTGGTGTATCGGCTCATGACATCGCCAAAGCTGTTGGTATCAAAATACCTGAGAGGAAGCCTCTGCATGCCTTCAAACATCTCGTCTCTTATATCCTTCAGCACCTTCTGCGCAATAACAACCATGATTCTGTTGTAAAACAACGTAGATAAAGCTGCGACCGCATAAATGCACGCCATAATGCACAGAACCTTAAACAGTCCCGTGAAGACAGGGTTGGCCATCTTTGTAAGCGGAACTATGTAGTCATCCACGAGCACGCTCATGAACATGGAGCTTGCAACACTACCGGCTGTTGCGAGGAGGATGAAAATGCATACAGCTGCCATTTTGAACCAATGAGGCTTTAGATACGCCATCATTCTTTTTATTGTTTTCTTCGCATCCTTTGCTCCGGCTCCCTTGATTTTCACTCCTCTTTTAGGTGCTCCGCCGTGCCCCGGACCGACAGCCCTTGAGTTTTCTCTTTCGTTACTCATCAAAGTCACCTCCCTTCTGCTGTGAAAGGCAGGCTTCTCTGTAAATCTGATTTGAAGCCATCAGCTCATCGTGTGTTCCGACTCCGTTAATTTCTCCGTCATCGAGAACTATTATCATATCCGCTTCCTGCACAGAAGAAATTCTCTGCGCAATTATTATCTTAGTGGTATCAGGAATTTCATTTTTGAACGCAGCCCTTATTTTGCAATCAGTCGCTGTATCTACCGCCGAGGTGGAGTCATCCAAAATAAGGATCTTCGGCTGTTTTATCAACGCTCTGGCGATACACAGTCTTTGTCGCTGACCGCCGGAAACATTAGAGCCTCCCTGTTCAATATATGTGTCATATTTTTCAGGGAACTTTTCTATAAACTCTTCTGCCTGAGCCTGCTGACAGGCTCTCACCATCTGCTCCTCTGTTGCATCCTTGTTGCCCCACCTGAGATTTTCCTTGATTGTTCCCGAGAACAGAAGGTTTTTCTGAAGCACCATGGCCACGCTGTCTCTCAGTGTGGTAATGTCATAGTCCTTAACATTGATACCGCCGACCATAACCTCGCCCTCAGTAACATCGTATAGCCTTGGTATCAGCTGAACAAGAGAGGTCTTTGAACTTCCTGTTCCACCGATAACCCCCACAGTTGAACCGGAAGGAATTTCCAGATTTACCATTTTCAGGCAAAGCTTTTCCGCATTCTTGCTATAGCTGAAGGACGCGTTTTTAAAGCAGATAGAACCATCCTTTACCTCAAATACAGGGTCTTTTCCATTTGTGATGTCTGCTTTTTCGTCAATAATCTCGCATACACGCTCTGCCGATGCCTTTGATATTATTATCATTACGAAAACGAGAGAAAGAATCATAAGACTCATCAGAATCTGCATCGCATAGGTGATAATTCCCACGAGCTCTCCGGTAGTCATTGAGCCTCCGACTATCAGCTTCGCTCCCAGCCACGACGCGCCTATCATGCAGGTATAAATTGCAATCTGCATTACAGGTCCATTGAAGGCGATTATTTTTTCAGCCTTGGAAAAGTCCTTGAAAATGGTCTGCGATACGCCCTTGAATTTTTCACTTTCGTGGTCTTCTCTCACGTAGGACTTAACTACTCTTATGCCTCTGACATTTTCTCTGACTACATTATTCAATTTGTCGTAGGTCTTGAAGATTCTCTCGAAAATCGGGAAAGCTCCCCTCATTATGAGAAAGAAAGCTACTCCCAAAAACGGCACCATAGCCAAAAATACCATAGTAATTCTTGCATTGATTGACCACGCCATAATAATTGAAAATATAAGCATGAGCGGGCTTCTTACCGCTACTCTTATTATCATCATAAAAGCATTTTGTACGTTTGTTACGTCAGTGGTCAGCCGGGTTATAATACCGCCTGTAGAATATTTATCTATGTTTGAAAATGAAAACGTCTGAACATTGTGAAATATTTCACGTCTCAGGTTTTTAGCAAAGCCAGCAGAAGCAACCGCCGCGCTTCTCGCTGCCATAACGCCGAAAAACAGGGAAAAGCCGGCACATACGAGAAGTATAAGGCCATACTTCCATATTGCCGACATGCTGCCTGCGTCAACGCCAAGGTCTATGAGCTTTGCCATAACCATAGGAATTATTACTTCCATAACAATTTCCAGAGTTATCCATATCGGAGTAATAATAGAATCCTTCTTATATTCTCCGATACATCTGCTCAATTTTTTTATCATTATTTTGTTATTTCCCCTTTCAATATCAGTAGAAAACAGCCACCTCTTCTTCAGGCTCCTCGCAGTCCTCTATCTCCAGCAGGTTAAGAACAGGTCCCTCTTCACCATTATAAATCTCGTGTTCTTCCCAGGTTACCCGCGCTGTCATTATTGCCCAGCCCTTGCTCTTGAGAGTCGAAACATCGCCCTCCAGCCTTGCAAGGATTCCACAAAATTCAATATCCTCCACACAGCAGGTCATAACATGACGTCCGAAAATAAAGCAGCCCTCAGGCATTCTGTGGTCAGTGAGAGTCCTTCCCTTGACCCGAACAACCTTGCCCTCGTAGTCCTGTGGCTCCTCATTTACTTCTCTGTAAAAAATGGCGTAGTCAAGATCCTCTATCTCAATAATATCTGCATTGATGTCATAAGGCAGAGGGTCGGGAATTGTGTCAGGCTCAACTCTTCCGTCTTCGTATTCGTAGAGAATATCAGATCTCTTGTTGAAGGTTCTGACAACCTTGTGAACCGCATTTCTGTCAAAGCTGTCGTTCCACCTGTTGAATACTACTGTATCGCAGGTCTTGAACTTGTCAGCCACCTGATTGCGCATATTGGTGTTGTACATCTCAAAGGTACCAGAGTCTACCATGCACATAGCCTGACAGAGCACCCAGTTTTCCGGCGAATTTTCGATAAAGCTCTCGAGCTTCCACATCCCGTTAAACTCAACCAAAACCTTCTCAATTTTATATTTTTTCTGGAGGTAGTTTAACCACTCCTCAGTGAGGTGTTCTTCCTTTTCGACGAGCGCAGGGAAAACATTTTCAGGGCTCGCAAACCTTTTCTGGTCATACTCCACCTCACCCTCTTCACATACTAACAAAAGAGTTCTCTTTCCATCTATGAAATCTTCGTTTTCAAGGCATTCCTGAAGAAAGGTTGTTTTTCCACTCTCTAAAAATCCCGCAAAAATATATACAGGAACCTCGTTCATTACTCCGTTAAGCATTACATACCAAAGAGCTTTTTAAGCTCATCCTCTCTTATTTCGGCTCCGATTACGCAGAGGCGGCCGATTATTCCGGCTGAGCCTTCTTTGACCTCAGGCTCTCCCGGTACATAGTCGAAGTGAATCCACTTGCCGTCCTTGCCTTCAACCAGGCCCTTGGCTCTGATAACCATGCCGTACTTCTTTTCGTCCTCGATTTCTTCGAGTATCTCTTCAAGCTGCTGCCTGTCGAACTTTGCTGTTGTTTCCACTCCCCAGCTTGAGAAAACCTCGTCGGCATCGTGGTCATGGTCGTGGTGGTCATGACCGCAGCCGCAGGAACAGCCATGGTCGTGGTCGTGGTGGTGGTCGTGTTCATGTTCATGGTGATGTTCGTGTTCGTGGTCATGATGGTGATCATGTTCGTGATGATGGTCATGTTCATGGCACTCGTGGTCATGATCGTGGTGGTGCTCATGATGATGCTCGTGGTCATGTTCATGGTGGTGATGGTGGTCGTGTCCACAGCCGCAGTCATGGTCGTGATGATGCTCGTGCTCCTCCACCATATGCTTCAGCTCATCCTCAAGGGTGTCCTTGCATTCGATAGCCTCAATAATCTGCTGACCGGTAAGCTCGTCCCACGGTGTTGTGATAAGCACAGCCTCAGGATTTTCGCCCTTTAAAAGCTCAACACACTCTTCCAGCTTTTTCTCTGGAAGCCCCTTAGTGTGACTGAGAATAATAGCAGTCGCGTACTCAACCTGATTTTCAAAAAACTCCCCAAAGTTTTTCATGTACATCTTGCATTTTTTTGCATCAACAACAGTTGACAGGCTGTTTATTGCCACATCGTCAAAGCCCTGCACTGCCGCAGCAATATCGCTGAGCTTGCCTACCCCCGACGGCTCAACAAGGATTCTGTCAGGGCTGTATTTTTCTATTATGGTTGCAAAGGAGGATGCAAAGTCCCCTGCAAGCGAGCAGCAGATGCAGCCTGCATTTATCTCCGCAACCGAAATGCCGCTGTCAGGGAAGAGACTCCCGTCAATTCCAACGTCGCCAAACTCGTTCTCTATGAGAACCAGCTTTTCTCCTTTATAAGCCTCCTCAAGAAGCTTTTTTATAAGTGTAGTCTTTCCGGCACCCAAAAAACCGGAAAAAATGTCAACTTTTACCATTTGTTCCTCCAATCCGAATTTTCCCGCTCCATGCAGGTTTTGTTCTAACCGTATTATTATATACCTATCATTTTAAATACTCAAGAGGACACAATAAAAATAGAGAACTGGGTGATGAGTGGAGCGCCCACCGGAATCGGATTTATCTGCTCCATTGAAAACAACTATTCCTTAAAACTGTGTTCTAGCAAAACGCACCTTTTTTTGATTTTTGAACAAAAAAAGGTGCGTTTGATATTTGAAAATCGGTATTAATTTATTAAAACCCAGATTGAGAGGTCCAAAGTAATGTATTTATGCCCACAAATGTAAATATTTGGAATTAGATTGGTGCAACTATTCCTTAAATTCGGATGATTTTGATAGAAATGCACCGTTTTTTTGAAAATCTTAAAAAAACGGTGCATTTGCTCGAAACATAGCCAGTCATGTCATGACACATGTCAATATCCTCTCCGAAAGCCTTTACACCCTGGGTCTTTTATGGTATTATCAGGTGGTATTTTCAAATCATTCGACACAAAATAATATCCGAATGAAGAATAGGAGGCAATCATGGAAAATACTTCAATACGACGAACGCCTCGACTGGTTCTTGGCGTAATAACACTTTTATTTGCCGGCATTATTTATGCATGGTCAATACTAAAATCACCACTCGCCGATGCCTTTGGTTGGACACCTGCAGACTTAGCCTTTAACTATACACTGACAATGTGCTTTTTCTGCATAGGGGGTCTTGTTTCTGGAATTATGGCTAAAAAAACAAGCCCAAGATTTCGACTTATACTCTCTGCAATCATGGTATTCCTTGGCTTCTTCATTACATCGCGACTCAGTGGCGCGAGTATTATCCCATTGTATCTCGCCTACGGTGTAATGAGCGGTCTTGGCATCGGAATTGTATATAATACAGTTATCGCAACAACAAGTGCATGGTATCCGGACAAAAAAGGACTTTGCTCCGGATGGCTCTTTATGGGCTTCGGTTTTTCAACCCTTATTCTGGGAAAAATTGCCGGTAAGCTCATAGAAATCCCGTCGGTTGGCTGGAGAACAACCTTTGCTGGTCTCGGCATAGTTATCGCAATCGCGTTAGTAGTCTGTGCAATCCTTATCAAAGCACCGGGGCCTGACTTCAAGCCACCGGTATCAGATGCAAAAAAGGTTAAGGTTACTGACTCTGCACCGGCTGCCGAAAGCAAGGATTACACAACCGCAGAAATGCTAAGACGTGCTTCTTTCTGGAAGCTATTCATATTCTTCATTTTATTTGCAGCAATCGGCAGCACAGCAATCAGCTTTGCAAAGGACTACATGGTTTCATTGGGTTCTACAAGCGACTTCGCCGTAACTATGGTCGGGGTTCTCTCCATATTCAACGGCCTCGGCAGACTGTTCTCCGGAGCCTTCTTCGACAAGTTCGGCATAAGAAAGACTCAGTACATAACGAGTGCGGTTGCAATAGCGGCTTCTCTGATTTCACTCTTAGGGGTTCTTACAGGCTCGATGGCTTTAGGTATTATAGGCATTTCGCTCTGCGGCTTCTCTTACGGCTTCAGCCCTACTGTTTCGGCTGCAATAGTCGCTTCCTTCTACGGTTCAAAGCACTATGCCTTAAACCTCGGAGCAATCAACCTTATACTTATTCCTGCGTCCTTCACAGCAACCCTCGCAGGCTCCTTTGTTACTAAAACAGGCTCCTTCGCATCTTCCTTTGAAATGCTTTTAGCCTTCTCCATTGTAGGGCTTATCATCAACCTGTTTATTAAAAAGGCGTAAATCAAACTATATTATTTAAAGTACTTCAGTCCCCCTTCTGTATTTCAGGAGGGGGATTTTTCTATGGTTTTTAAACGATTTAAAATATTTCCCGCCTTCGCTTATTTGGTTTGAAAAAAATCTCAATATACTATATAATCTACCTATAAACAAAATATATACAAGCATAGGGAGGGCAGCAATGAACAGAAGAAAACTTTTATCAATTTTACTTTCATTAGCTATGGTCTTCAGCATGACGACAGCATTTACGTTTTCGGTATATGCAGACGAGGCCAAAGACACAGCACAAAACCAGGACGCCATCGTCCCGTCCTATCAGGCATCTCAGATAGTGACACCTGACAGTGTTATTATTAACGGCCAAAAGCTAAGTGTGGGACAATACTATAACGGTACGAGAACAACATATATCCGTCCCCTAAACAACTACGCCTATTACAAAATGGACTTGTCAGGTAAGAAAAGGCTGGTGCTTCACGGACTGACACTGACCGGCACCGAGGTCAATAGTGCAATATCAGTTGGAAGTCAGAGCTCCGGCGCCAACACCCTGTACATAGATTTAGAGGGTGAGAGTAACCTTGGCATGGCAGAGGGCAATAAAGCAGCAACTATTGATGCAGGAAGCTGCAGCCTTGTCATCTCAGCAAAGAACAACAATTCCGCTCTCAAGCTCAAATCAAATAATGGGACTTATGAAATAGCTGAAAAAGACATCGAAGAGGAAGAAATCGAAGAGGAAGAAGTGCCGGCTGAGGAAGAGGCTCCTCTGCTTCTCGGAGCCCCACTCGGAACCGAACAGGACTCCCTGGAGGATGTAATTGAACCTACCCACTGCATCTCAGCAGGCAGCTTCACCCTGTCAGGTGGTAAAGTAAAAATAATGGCAGGTACAGGCTATTACAAATCTTCTGACATCAGCGATTACACAGGTGACTCAGCAATAATTACTTCTAAGGGCGATGTAATAATCTCCGGAGGAAGCCTTGACATAGTGAGTGCTGCAGTAGGAATAAACTCAGCAGCCTGCGTATACTTTACCGGAGGAGACACAACCATCGGGCAGACTGGCTACAACATTTCAGGAATAGGAGTATATTCACCAAACGAGTCTATCATAATTAACGGCGGCAATCTTACAATAAACAATGCTGGCAAGTACGGTCTCAAAGCCGATAATTCCATATTTGTAAAAAAAGGGCAGGTTTCAATCTCTAACGTTGGAAACTCAGCCATCTCCACCAGTAAGAATAATATTAGCTTAACCGGCGGGGACGTAATTATATACGGTGTGAATAATGGAATAAACACAGGAAACGGAAATATTATCTTCGGTGGAAGCAACGTTTCTCTTACTAACATCAAAGGAGATGCAGTTTATGCTTTCAAAGACTATAACGTCATGAATGGCGGAGGCAACATTTGCATTACCGGCGGAAACATCTCAATCGGAGATGCTACAAAATCAACGCCAGATGTAAAATATCAGTCGCTTATATCAGAAGGTTCAACCACTATTTCAGGAGGAAGCCTTACAATTAAAAATGTAAATTTACAAGGCATGACGTCTAATGGAGGCATTACAATCAACGGCGGATCAATAACAATAGACGGTGCATATAAAGGAATTGATTTGCCTGAAAGCTTTGAAATGAACGGCGGAAGCCTTACAATTTCCAACATCGATTATTCTGGAATTGAAGCTTATAACAGATTGAACGCTGATAAGGGAAAAATCAGCTTAAACGGCGGCACCTTTACCATGGAAAATATCGGCTCCTATGGAATTAAGTCATCAAGTACAATAGACATCAAAGGCACTACCCTTTCTATGAAGAATATCGGCGAGGAGGGCCTCAAAGCTTCCAATAACATTTCCATTGACAGTTCAAACTTCAATATGGAAAAAATTGGTAAAAGCGCCTTAACAACACCAACAAACATTACGATAAAAGACTCAAGCTTAGCATTAAATACTATAGGTAATCACGGAATACTGGCAACAAACAATATTGACATCAATAGCTCCGACTTGACCCTTAAGAGCATTAACAAGGACCCAGCACTTCGTCTGGCAGCAATATATGCTATTGGCGGCAGCACCACCATCAAGGACACAACAATTACAGTAGATGATGCTTTTGATGCAATAGTATCAAACCTCGATATTTCAGTTGAAAACACCAGGCTTTCCTTTGACAACCTCGACAATTGCGGTATACTCTCAAACTCACCGGTAAAAATCAACAATTCAAGCTTGAACATAGCCAAAACACAGCATGGAATTTACAGCCTAAAAAACGTTGATTTTTCAAACTCTGAAGGCAGCATTACCGCGTTCCTATATGGAATATACGGCGGCGCCGGTGTTGATATTAAAGACAGCGACCTCGAGGTTGTATCCACCTGTGAAGACACAAATTACAAGGCCTTTACCCCAACAGTAACTGTTTCCGGCACTCCTGCAGTTTATGCCGGTACCTCTAAGTACAATGCAAAGAGAGTTGCTGCCGACACAGAGCTTGGAACATACAAGTACGTTCACATTTACAAGAATTCAAACGTAGTCCTCACCAGAATTTCCACAGCAATTACAGATCTATTCACTGCCATATTCGGCACAGATTCAAAGCTGTTCGGCAATTCACCCCTGTGGAAAACCCTTCTGAACATTATTAATAAATAGCGTTTACAAAAGGAGCTATCGCAGCAAAACTGCGGCAGCTCCTTTTTTCATATTATTCCACAAAACACGACCTCGCTCACGCGAGGCCGTAATTTTTTCGCTATTCACATTTGCAGTATCTCAGCATTATAGCAGCAACCTCTGCTCTGCTTGCACCATCCGCAGGTCGAATTGTATTATCTTCATAGCCTGCGAGCAGTCCCTCATTAATTGCCCACTGCATCGCTGACAGCGAATAATCCTTAACCTCGCCACCATCCTCAAATGCATAGATTGTGTTAATATCAACCAATGGTGAACCCGCACTTCTGTACAGCATAGTCACAAGCTCCTGTCGGCTGATACTCCTCTCCGGCCTGAAGGTCTCGTTGGAATAACCGGTTACTATACCCTTTCCGACAGCCCAGTTCACAGCCTTATATGCCCAATGGCTATTATCTATGTCAGAGAAAATCGCCGCAAAGCCGTCTGTTTTCTTGTCTCCGATATTGTAGAGAACCTGAGCAACCTGCGCCCTTGTCATTACCTCATTCGGATTAAACCTGGCAGCGCTGACTCCCTTCATCAGGCCAGTTCTGTAGGCCTCTTCTACTATATCGTAATACCATGCAGCAGGAGCCACATCATCAAAGGACTTGGTTCCGTCTTCGTTCCACCTTGATATCTCCGAATACAGCCATTTATTCCTTTCCGCAACAAAGCTCCTTATTACCTCGCAGGATTCATCAAAGTTTGAATAATTCCATACCTCAGCGTCGGCACTTGTAGACTGTGCCAATACGTTCTTATAGTAATCTATGGAGCGAAGCGCAGTATCATTATCATATGAAGCAGGTCCAAGGAAAACATTGTTAATCAGCGGATAAACCTTATTAATATACATATCCTTTACTATGTTTCTGAACTCCGCGTTTTTCAAAAGCTGCTCACCTATACCATAGGTCCCTGTATATAAGTCCTTAGGATTTCCTGTTCTCACCTTATCGTAATTCATCGCAAGTCCAAAGGTTGAGTCGTAGTCCCAGACAGGACCCAGCTTCAGCACACCGTCATCCTTATCAAGGGAAATGAATGACGAAGAAATAAATCCGTCGTTGTTCTTTGAAAGCTCGTTAATAATATAACACTGAGCAGCTGTTTCGAGGTCTATGTAATCGCTGAGCTTTGCCTCTGCCGCCTCGCCTTCCTCTTTTGCATCGGTGTTTACAAGTCTGTCAAAGGAGCCGCCCTCGTACAGAGCATCCTCAAATGCCTGATATTTTGAAGCAATAAAATCCATTTCCTCCATACTGCAGCACTCAGGAGACTTGACCACAAGGTTGTAGCCTCTGCTCGTAGTAAAGTAGGAAATTTCCTCTGCCGCCCTTTCAGCATAATCAATTTCAAGAAGATAGCCGCCGCTGTAGTTTTCAGGATTTTTCATTCCAACGCAATAGTGGTAGGTTGCTCCGTTAGCGGTCTTTCCAACCTTGACATCAAGGTCGGTCAGGTCAACGTCAGGATTTGCCTCCTCATTTTCGGCTTCAAGGTCGTTTATCTCCAGCCTGCCGCTGCCTATCATAACCTTCTCACAGAGCATGTAAAGTCCGCGATATTCTCCATCATAATACAGATTTACCATCTTATACTCGATAGGATTTTTCATTCCTATCGCAGCCGCCAAATCAAAGGCAAGCATATTTCTCATATTTGAATGGTCATAGTAATTTGCTAACAGAATCCAGGTTTTGCTCTTATTAGCCTCATCCCCGGTCGAGAGCAGGTCTGTTTTTTCGGAAAGCTTTATCTGATACGGCTTTTTCTCACCCTTCCAGGATGATTCGCCGCGGCCTTTAATCTGGGTTGCTTCTCCCTCAAATATTATTACGCCTTTCTCATCGTAGAGCTTTATGCTTCCCTTAGCCTTGTTGGTCTTGTCAGGGCTTGCTTCAACCCAGGCTCTTCCCTTTTCCACAGGGTCTTCACTCGTAATGTATAGCGACCCCACTCCCTTTTCATTGTCGGAAGCGAATGTAACTACAGCCGAGCACAGAACCAAAGCCGCAATTATTGCTGACATTACAAGAAACCTTGTTCTAAACTTCATAGTCTTTCCTCCATCCGTTCTCTTTTTCGCTGATTCTCCTTGCAATATATACCGCAGGTGTGTCCAGCAGAGTTGCAGCAATATAAATAATATAGGTTGCCGCAATTATTGTAACTAATGTATTAATATCATATCTTCCCGCAAAAGCCAACACATTAAAAAGTACCGCATTTAAAAACTGGGAAATCAGGGTTGAGCCGTTATTTCTCAGCCAAAGCATGCTGCGGCGGTCCCCAAACCGTTTTTCCGTAAACGCCCACCACTTATGATAGAGGACTATGTCGATTTTCTGCACAACCGCGTATACTATAAATCCTGCTATCACTATCCTCGGTGTATTAGAAAACAGAACCTTAAATGAGTCAAAGGCCCAGTCGTTTGCCGAAGGAAGGTAGAGCAGCCACAGCTGAGATACTATTATGAACAGCAGCGAAACACCTATGCCGACATTTACCGCCTGGTTGGCCCTGTCTCGTCCCTCGTTTTCGCTCAAAATGTCAGTTACAAGAAAGGTCGATGCAAACATAACATTACCGAGGGTCTGCTCCATCCCGAAAGCGTCTACAAGCAGCATAACCTCAATATTCGCAAGGACTGTAGCTGCTGCCACAAAGGCGATAAGCCCCCTATCCTTGAAAAAGCGGTAAAACAGCACCACTCCGCCGTATACTATTATTAAATTGAGTATAAGTAAAACTTCATTTCTCATAAATAATACCAATATCAAATTGCTGACTAATCAAGGTCGTCATTCATATACTCCTGTAGAGGTATATTTATTCCGGATTTATCACGTAAACCTCTTCTGTATCGAAGGCTGATTTTATCAAACCCTCCACATCGAGGCTTTCTTCCGACAGCTTTATGCTCTCAAGCTTAGGCTTTGTGCTCGGGTGCTTCGGCAGAAATACAGTACAGCAGTCCTCATAAGGCTGGATGGAGGTTTCAAAGGTTCCTATTTTCTGGGCTATCTCCATAATATCAACCTTGTCCATCGCGATTAAAGGCCTCATTACGGGCAGCTCAACCGCGTTATCCGTTACCACAAGTCCCTGAACGGTCTGGCTGGCAACCTGTCCGATATTTTCTCCGGTGATAAGCACATCCGCCTTAACATCGTTTGCCATTCGCTCTGCTATTTTCATCATAAAACGCCTTGAAAGAATAGTCATCTGCTCCTCAGGGCAGTTTTCATTTATTGCCTGCTGGATTTCAAGGAGGTTAATGCAGTGAACCTTGATTCTACCGCAGTAGCCCGCAAGTATTTTTGTCAGGTCAAGTACCTTTTCCTTAGCTCTGTCAGACGTGAACGGGTAAGAATGGAAGTGAATTGCTTCAATATTCATTCCTCGCTTTGCCATCATCCACGAAGCAACAGGACTGTCTATTCCGCCCGAAAGCAGGACGAGCCCCTTACCATTGGTTCCGAGAGGAAGACCTCCGAAGCCGGCAAGCCTGTCATGGTAAATATATGTTTTGTCACGCCTTACATCCATAAATAGAATGCAGTCAGGATCGTGCACATTAACTGTGAGCGGGTAATCAGGGTCGTCGTTGCAGCCCTTCAGGCACGAAGCTCCCGCTTTTCTTGCAATTTCAGGAGAAATGATAGGAAATTGCTTGTTGCTCCTCTTCGCTTCCACCTTGAAGGTTCTGATAACCTGCTTTGCTCTCGCCTCACGCATATATTCAGCTGCATCAGGGAATATGGTTTCAGGATCAGACTCTACCTCAGCCGCTATGGAAACTGTTGCAACACCGAAAACCTTTGCTACCTCTAAGGCCATTTCTTCGAGACGTGCTTCTTCGGTGGTAGAGGCAAATACAACTCCCTCGTACCTCCAGACAGAGGCCTCCGCAAAGCCCTTGATTGCCTTTCTTATTCTCTCCATGAGTACGCGTTCAAAATAGGGTTTGTTCATTCCCTTCAGAGCTATCTCCCCATATTTTATGATTAAAACCTTTCTCATTTCTTACCTCTGTATTTTGTAATCTTTCTTATGTCGGCAACAGATTTTTTAAGACAATCGACAGCATATTCCATTTCTTCAATAGTATTAAACTGCGAAAGGCTGAACCTGATTGCTCCCTCTATCAGCTCGTCGGAGAGCCCAATAGCCTTAAGCACATGGCTCTGACCCTTCTTGTTTGAAGCACAGGCCGAGCCCGTAGAAACATAGATTCCCTTCTGCTCGAGCATATGGAGCAGGACCTCGCCCCTGACTCCTGGAAAGCTGATGTTCAGCACAGAAGCTGCACAGCGTTCATCCTCAAAGCTGTTTACCTTAATATCATCTATTTCAGCCTTAATTCCATCAAGCAGGTGCTGTCTTATAGCTCTCATGTACGTTATTTTTTTATCAAAGTCTGTATAAGCCAGCTCCGCAGCCACTCCGAAGCCTGCAATACCGGGAACATTTTCGGTGCCGGACCTCAGACCCCTCTCCTGACCGCCGCCTGTGACTGGTGTCCTCAGGTTTACTCCCCTTCTGACATAAAGCGCGCCCATTCCCTTAGGCCCATGGATTTTGTGTGCGGAAACCGAAATAAGGTCAGCCGCCTGAGCCTCCTTCATGTCAATTTTGCCGAAGGACTGTACTGCGTCAACGTGAAACAGCAGCTTTTCCCTGTCCTTTAAGATTTCTCCTATTTCCTTCAGGGGCTCTATGGTTCCGAGCTCATTGTTCACATGCATAACCGAAACCAGGACCACATCGTCACTCAGCTCCGATTTCAGCTGGTCGGTGTTGACAAGACCCATCTCGTCCACTTCGAGCAGCACTGTTTCAAAGCCCTCCTGCTCCAACGCCTTGTAGGTCTCCAATATTGCCGGATGCTCAATTGAGGTGGTTATTATTTTCTTACCCGTTCTTTGCAGTGCCCTCGCTCCGCCGTATACAGCTATGTTGTCGGCTTCTGTTCCGCTTCCCGTAAAATAAAGGTCTGCTGGAGAAATCGACAGTGCGCCTGCCACCTATGGAGGCCGATCTG
>DCGW01000090.1:0-2222 GCA_002315335.1 Firmicutes bacterium UBA1768
ACAAAAAAGGGGCTGTTTAAAAACCCGGAACAAAATCCGGCGGCTTAAACAGCCTCTTTTTTGCGCATTTTTCGGAGTAGTTTTTTGAGTCATTTTGTCGCGTTTAGGTTTTTAAACAAGCTACGCTTGTTTAATATATAGGAAAACTGTTATTTTTCATCTTTTCGGTTCGCTTTTTCATTAATCTTTTTGCCTTTTTTAGACAGCCTTTTTGCAGATGGTTTTTCAAACTTTTCCGAAACAAGATCATCCGGTGCAGACCAGAAAGGCAATTGTTTTCCTGTTCTGTAAAAATCCAGAAGACGTCTGAGATTCAGTCCCAGAAAATACAGCATCAGCTCTGCGGATACTTTTTCTTTTCCTCTTCGACGAAGTCTTGTGTAACCAATATCTTGCTTCATCAATCCGAATATTCCTTCAGCCTGAATGCTCCTGTTTACGCGAATTTCAATTCCTTTAACAGAGAGAAGATTGTCTTCGGCTTCCTGTTTCAATGTCGCAAATGTTGGGACAACCTCAAATATTTTGAATGTTTGTTGTGTCGGATTTTTTAAAAATCGCATACAATAATCCAGGAATGGGCACGATGAACATCCTTCAATTTTAAAGAAAATTCCTCCGGAATGTTTGGGATGTCTGTCGGACAATTCAACTTTGTAACCGGTTTTCCCACCAAGGCAGAGAATCGTTCCGTCGTTATTGTATTTATATGAATCAGGATATCTTCCGCTGACATTTCCTTCCCAGGATGTGTGTTTAACATAGTTCCCAATATGATTGTTTTTAAGATATGTGTAATTGTCTAAAGAACCGTATCCGCTGTCTGCGCATACATTTTGAGGATATTGGCCATATAAATCGTGGAAAATGTCCAAAACCGGGATAAAATCCTTAATATCCGTGCGTGAACTCGACACATAATATGCCAATACTATACCACGAACAACCATAGCCTGTACGTTATACGCTGCATGCATATTGGTTCCGAGACCTGTGTAGTAATCTGCTTTCAGACACATAGCAGTAGCATCATGATCTGTTTTGTAATAAGATTTTCTGTCAGGTCCGCATATTTTTTCTTTCCCCTCATATTCAAGAATCTTGACCAGAATTGCCGATAAAGATTTGTTCAGAGACTTGTATAATTCTTCTCCGAATTTATCCTTCACATGTTCCAACTCATCAATGGCACGTGAGACCGTTGACGAACGAACCTGTTCCTCTGTATGAAAATTACTACATAAATTGTTTTCGTTAAGCAGTGAGAAAAACGTTGCACTCAGTTTTTTATGGTATGTTTCAGGTTTCCATACAAAGCCGTATTTGTTTGCATTGGCTTCCCATTTCGTTCCGTCTATAAATGCATCTGTCAAAGAAATTGACATCTCTCGGATAATTTGTCTATTGATTGATCCGAATATTTCCTTTTCATTCGGAACAATGACGGTATTGATGAAATTGGAAATAGTTGTATATGATGGTCTGACCTGTTCCATAATGGCAATATACCGAATGTCATGTCCACATGCATCTTCCAGTTCCCGCAGTGTGCTGTATCCTCGTGAAAATCCATATAGGATTACTGCAAACAGATTGAAGTAATTTACGTTTGGTCTGCCACCAGAACTACCGGTATTGTGGATGTGTTTTCGGATAATATCTCCTACCCCGGAATGGTCCAAAAATGAGTAATATTTTTCAAAAAATGTCTGTTCCTCCGCCTCCAGGTCGAAGGATGGACATAAAAATTGCTTTCGTACAGAAAAGTCATCCATAGTGAAACCTCAATCCGACGTTTATTTCACCATATTATACCAATAAAGGCATCATTTTGACTTTAAGCGCAAAAAAAGAGGCTGTTTTTCAGCCTAAGTTAAACTTAGGTTTTTAAACAGCCCCTTTTATTTGCTTTATTCGCTTTTCAGACTATCCAAACCTCACCTGAAGCGTGACTGAAGAGGTCGGAAGTGTCGTGGCCGTAACGGAGGCGTAGTAGGTCTACGACGAGTGCAGGCCACGGCGCTTCCGNNGTTTAAGAATCTGCGGTGCAATTCTTCTGTGGCGAGGGCCATCTTTGTGACTGAGAAGTTGCCGGTGGGGTAAATATACCAGGTGTCGTCGAGGGTATTGAGGTCAATACAGTCGCCGTGCTTGAACAGATACTGGTATTCGATATGGCAGGAGTAAAGTGACGCGACGTCCTTGATCATTTCGTGAATTTC
>DCGW01000090.1:2290-2584 GCA_002315335.1 Firmicutes bacterium UBA1768
TAAAGCCGTTCATATCATGGATAAGTGTACCGTTTCCGAGAGGGACGAACTTTTTGGCATTCGGCAGGCTTTCGACTGAAACGGAAAGGTCCCCTGAAGAATAGGTACCTTCCTCGATTTCCTTGGCAACCTCTTCACGCTCCCACTCATACCAATCAGGGATGTGGGAAAATTCTGTTTCACCGTTGACAGCGGCCAGCTCTCCGAGCTCGGTCATTTGCCATTCTTTTGAGCAGGCTGTGCAGAACAGCTTTGTGCCTTCGCTGCGGATTTTGTTTTCAACTTTGCAGTGAG
>DCGW01000036.1:0-3326 GCA_002315335.1 Firmicutes bacterium UBA1768
TACATTATCAGGTGAATCTAATTCGTTCATTTGGAAAAGCCTGCAAAGCGTTTTTTCGAAAGTTGTAAAGCTAATATCTGGTAGTCAGACAGGAACAACGAGTTTTAATATATTCAAATTTTTGTTTCGCGTCTTTTTTAAGCAGTAGGGATCACCTGCGGCCATTAAATTGAAACACCAAAAAGGCTCATACTTTTGGAGTTTTCAGGGAAAATATGAGCCTTTTGGTGCTCAGCACGCAGATTTAAGGAATAGTTGGTGTACTTTCATCTGGATTTTTGTGGTTTTAGGGCAAATTATCAGTCATAAATGGAAATAATTTCCATTTATTCGCTTGAAATACTTGAAATTAGTCATATCAGGCTCATATTTTTGCGAAAATTCAACAAAATATGAGCCTTTTTAATGAAAAGGAATTCCAATAGCTCTTTGCGGTTTTAATCCATACAATTTGTTGACATTTGACTTTCTGCATGTTAGCATTGCTTATAGCATTTTGAACTGCAATACGTATTAATAACGCAATCTACAGTACAAACTGAACAGGCAATGATCCCTGGGGTCAGGTGGCCGGGTCCTTTGGGCAGCAGATAGAAACTAACACATCTGCGGGACAGTAGTATGTTCCGGGGTGTGTTTTTTTGCCTCGATGATAGCGTATATTTGTGGAGGTAATTATGAATCCGGAAAAAATCGTTAACAGGCTTTCCTTTGTCGGTATCTTCGGCAATATTCTTCTTTCGGCAATAAAACTGTACGCTGGTATTGTCGGGCAGTCAGGCGCCATGGTTTCTGATGCGGTTCACTCGTTATCCGACGTCTTTGCTACTTTTATTGCATATCTGGGAGTAAGGCTGTCAAGGAAAGCCCCTGATGATAACCACCCATATGGTCATGACAGGTTTGAGTGTATTGCTGCAATTATTCTTGGTCTTATTCTTGCATTTACAGGCGTTGGTATTGCTTATTCCGGCCTGACCAAAATATTTTCCGGTGACTTTTCGACTATATCTATTCCAACCAGACTCCCGCTGATTGTTGCTGTAGTGTCCATCGTTACAAAGGAAGCTATGTACAGATATACTATACATTACGCTAAAAAGCTGGGCTCTGCGGCATTCGAAGCTGATGCCTGGCACCACAGGTCTGATGCTCTATCTTCGATTGGGGCCTTTATTGGTATTGGAGGCGCAATCTTGGGCTTCCCTGTAATGGAACCAATGGCAAGCTTAGTAATCTGCCTCTTTATTATGAAAGTTGCCTTTGATATTCTGAAAGATGCATTTATGCGAATGATGGATACCTCGTGCGGAATAGAATATGAGAAAAAAATTAGAGCCTTTATTGAAAAACAGGAAGGTGTTCTGAGGGTGGATTTGCTTAACTCGAGATACTTTGGAAATAAGGTCTATGTTGATGTTGAAATATGCGTGAGACGTGACATAAGTCTTATTGAAGCCCATGACATTGCGGAAGCCGTTCATCTTAAGGTAGAAGAAAGCTTTGAGGATGTAAAACACATCATGATACATGTGAACCCTGAAGGCTGCGATCATTAAGTTGAAACTCCAAAAGGGCTCGCATTTTTTACTATTCTTGTTTCTCTTTTCGACGGGCGTCCGGCAGTGTTTCGCTTAAAATAATTCTGGGGTTTCTTACTATTTTTCTTCCAACTTTCGTTTTCTTAACTGAGCAAGAATTGAAGCCTTGTTTGTTCTCTTTTGAAGGGTTTCGGCTATTTCGTTGGCAATACCTTCTTTTGTAACTCCAGGATAATCCTGATCAAACCTAAGCATAAGGTCTTTTGTTTCTTTTTCTCCTTGTAGAGTCTGTTCAAAAAGTTCGCTGAAATGTCCGTCATGCATCACATTAAAAATAAAGTTACGTGATGTTTCTGGTAGTGCCATCCAATCTCCATAGAGGCTTGTTGATGCCGTCTGTATATTCTCAAGAGTAATCGGGTTTCCGCATTTTTCGTGTTCAGCGAGAATGCCAATAATATCGGAAAAGTCTCTTTTATATAGTCTTCCAGAGCGCAGTTTCATAGCAATGAGATATTCTGCTGCAATCGTCCGAATTGTCAGCACATTGGAATAGGTTTTGTAATATTCAGAGAACCGAGAAAGATATTGAGAATAGGATGCTGTATGGATAAAGTCCTGATTCAGCCATCCGTTTGGAAGATTATATTGGTCTCCTACGCGGTTAATAACATCCTTCATAACGGACGCCGCTTGAATCACAGCGTCTATATCGGTTGTCATATCTCTAAACCCATAATTAACCAGCACTGAAGCTCCGCCAATCAGGATGATTTCGGCAGGAGTATTCTTGCCAATTTGTTTCCTGTATTCCTTTGCTACTTCTTTCAAATAGGTGTCTATATTCTCTTTGGTAAATTCAATTTGTTTCTCAGATGACATTTCTTACATCCTTTTCAATAATGTTGAAGCGTTTGAATTCGGGAATCGCGGTCACCTCGGCATATCTTAGGTCATCATCATTTTTTGATGCTGCCGACATAGCGAGGATGCTTGACGGGTATACAGTATTTTCCAGCTTGCACCGACGCAGGTCATCATATTCATCGCAAAGGGGAACATCGTTTTCTCTGCTGATATAGTCAAGCATGGCAAGAAGATACAGGCTTTCTGGATACCATTGCCGTTCATAGTATTTCTGTATATCCTGACTCTCCAAAGTATCAATAATGAAATCGATATCACCCATTTCTTTCACACGATGACATATAGAACTCTTGAAGTTTTCAAAGCTGGTTCTTTTGACAACACACGGGGCAAGGATTGACTCCATTGAGACGTTAAGTGTCTGTGCGATTTTATACACGGTTTCTGCACTGCACTTTTCCAATTGAGCTTTGCCGCTTACAATATCATTGCATGTTGAATAGGGAACAGCGCTTGTCTTTGATAGTTTGTAAACAGACATATTGTATTTTCTAAGAAGTTCCTGTATCGTCATAATAATTCACCTACCTTTGCAACAATCATAACGGTCAACCGTTGCATTGTCAATAGGTATACCGAAAGATAAAATTCAACCCGCGAAGGAAAGCCGAATGCAGGAGACTGTGTTCAGCCGGTCTTGCAGACGCACCGAAGAACAAACATGAATAATGGACAGTATTAGGGCGCTCTTCTTTCTGCCGCAGGCAGAGAGGAAGTGCCATTTTCATATTGACACCGCGTTAGATGCGGGGCTTTCTACATACAAAAGAACGCTCAAGCTACCAAAGCCTGAGCGTTTAAATGGCAGGGGCAGAAGGATTCGAACCCTCGGCACGCGGTTTTGGAGACCGCTGCTCT
>DCGW01000036.1:3419-3735 GCA_002315335.1 Firmicutes bacterium UBA1768
AATGATAGTCAAGCAAAAATACTTTGATTTATGCTTAAAATAATGATATTATTTAATGGTGACATTTGCCGCTGTTTTAGGTTTTTCAGGAAGACTAAGACCTCCGGCAAAGCTCAAGAGTAAGGATTACACAGCCTGCACCCTATTGGGCTGCAATAAAACAATAATCGAATAAATTTGAAAAGAGGAAATAACATGCAGATTTATGAAGAATTACAGGCAAGGGGTCTGATAGCACAGGTAACAGACGAAGCTGAAATCAGAGAGCTTGTTAACGACGGAAAGGCCAAGTTCTATATTGGCTTTGACCCTACTG
>DCGW01000036.1:3792-3922 GCA_002315335.1 Firmicutes bacterium UBA1768
TTCATGTAGGACACTTTATGGCGCTCAGCTTGATGAAGAGACTACAGGAAGTAGGGAACACACCCGTTGTACTGGTTGGCGGCGGAACTGCCTATATCGGAGATCCTTCCGGAAGAACTGATATGAGAAC
>DCGW01000038.1:0-138 GCA_002315335.1 Firmicutes bacterium UBA1768
GTTCGAGCCCCCGATGGTGTACCAATTAAAATCCCGTATCGCTGATGCGGGATTTTTCCTATATTATCTCACTTGAACCGAGGCGATAAACTTGAAGAAAATTCATTACAGTTGGATAGTGTGCATTTCTGCAATGTT
>DCGW01000038.1:163-38570 GCA_002315335.1 Firmicutes bacterium UBA1768
TTCTGATTTTTGTAAGCATAGGAACTGTTTCCAATGGTTTTTCTGTTTATCTTCCATATATATTGAAAGAAAACGGATTTACAAATTCACAGACATCATCATTTGTGACACTAAGATGCTTGTTCTCTTTTTTCTCAATGCTGCTTATCGGTTTTTATTATAAAAAAATCAGCATAAAAACCGGTGCGGTTGTCGCTACGGTCTGTGCTTCTATAGTATTTCTGATTTACGCCTTTTCAACAAGCTATCTGATGTATAGTGTTGGTGCTGCACTGTCCGGCTTCTGTTACGGCAGCGCATCTATGATACCTGTTTCTATATTGATGAACAGGTGGTTTGATACTCATAAAGCACTGGCTCTTGGCGTTGCTTCTGCCGGAAGTGGCTTGGCTACAATTGTTCTTCCGCCGATAATTACATATACAATAGAAACATATTCTCTTAAAACGGCGTTTATGGCTGAAGCTGTATTAATTTTGCTTGTTACGGCAATAATAATAGTGTTGATGAAAAACAACCCGGAGGATAAGGGTCTGACTCCGCTCGGTCACGAAAAAGTCTATGGAGAAAGCTCATCGATAAAAGAAATGAAGAAAAACAACCTTTCCTGGTCTTCACTTCGGCCTGCTTATAAGCCATCAATCAAGGTATGGCTGCTGATTGGCTGTGTCTGTCTCTTTATGGGAGCTGTTTCAAACCCGGGCTTTTCTCACATACCGGTTCTATATACAACAGAAGGCTTCTCGTCAATGGTTGTAGCTGCAATAGTCAGCATCGCCGGCATTATGCTATTTGCTGCCAAGCTTATTTTCGGAGGAATAACAGATAAAATTGGTGGCTTGTATTCAGGACTTATGTTCCTTGGCATTCTGCTTATAGCACATATACTTTGCTGCTTTGCCTTCACCGGCTCAATACCGCTTGCCTACTTCACCGCCTTCCTTCTCGGAACCGGCTATCCTGTTTCAACTATAGGGATTTCCGTCTGGGCCGGAGATATAGGTTCAAGAGATAATTATCCAACCATAGTAAGAAGATTACAGGTAATATATGCCGGTGGCGCCCTGCTTTTTGCGAATGTGCCGGGAATTTTAGCTGATTATTTTGGAAATTATATCCCTTCTTATATGCTCTTTTCTGCACTAATGGGATTTTCCATACTTCTTTTGCCGCTAGCTTATTTTACTTCCGGCAAAGAAAGAAGAAAGAGTTTGGAGTAGACATACTATTATGATATAATGATAGAGTATGAACTCATGACAGGAGGACCATATGGATAATAATGATATAAATAAGAACAACAATCTGTTTATGAGAGATGGTGAACTTCCTGAAGATATGTTGGCCGCAGAAAAGCTTGCTGAAGCTGAGCGGCTGGAAAAAGAAGCTCAGGAGCTCGCAAAGCGTTACGAGGAGGAAGGAGTTTCCCCTGAAAACGCAGAAATTATTGAAGGGCTTCTGGCAAGGCTTGATAAATTAGAAGAAGAGGAAGCAGAAAGAAGGGCTCAGGAAGAAGCAGAAAAAAAGCCAGATGACCACGACCTGGTACTTGAAATATACAAAAAAACACCAAGACCCGATATTATGGGAAGACTTTGGCCGCTTATGATAGATACTGCTATTGTCTATGTTTTTATTGCAATAGTATACTTTGGCCTCATTCCGGGAACAAAATTCTCCATCGGAGGAGTATTCTTCCTATATCTCTTCTGTGTGTATACCAATATCGCTGAAGCAGTGCTGTGGATTCCACTGTACTTTACTAACGGGTATACCCTTGGAAAAAAGCTTTTCGGTCAGCGTGTTGTCAGTCTTGACGGCCACGAAAAGCTTACATTTAAGGAGGTTTTCGTCAGAACCTTCCTGATAAAGTTTTTCTGCACGGTTGCTTCCTATGGCATGCTTAACTTAGCCTCTATTGTTATAGGATATCTCAAACCGTACAGCAGGGTTCTTCATGATGTGGCCGGACGAACGGTTACAATTCAGGAAAAAACGAGGTTAAGCCAGGCCTATGACGAGCCGGTTTCTTTTAACTGAAATGTAATTTTTATGTAAAAACCCTTCCATATTATTATATATTTTCTGGTGATATAATTACCATTGACAGGGGTTTCAGGAGGATTATTCAGATTATGAAAGTAAAATCTTTTATTAAAACATGTCTGATTACCATGATTATTTTCACATGCATCTTTACTCCCACATTTGCATGGTTTGATAATTTCATGAATAGTTCACTTTTTGAATCAGACGGAACGGACCTCGGTGATTTGCCGGTTTTGGTTGAAAAAGACAGTGAATTTTTTGATGTCTTTAATAATTCCAACCGAATTAACGTTCTTTTAACAGGTACAAACAGCAATTTAGCTGATACAATAATGCTTATTTCATATGAAATCGATACTGAAGAAATTGATTTGATTTCTATCCCAAGGGATACCTATTATCCGAGAGATGGCCACCCTTCAGCTGATAAGAAAAAAATTAATGCTTCCTTTAAGGATGGCGGTATTCTTGAACTTGCAACCTGCGTGAGCACTCTGCTTAAGGGTATGCCTATAAATTATTACATGCGTATAGACTATGATGGTATCAGAAATATTGTTAATTCCATGGGCGGTGTTCCTATTAACATCACAGTCCCAGGGGGAATGCATTACGAAGATCCATGGGATGACCCACCACTTGTAATAGACATTGATGAGGGCTATCAGGTTCTTGACGGAGATCATGCAATTCAATATTTAAGATATCGAAAGGGCTATGCTAACGGTGATATTGGCCGTATCGCTGCTCAGCAGGAATTTATGAGAGCTGCATTAAAGCAGGCTCTTGGCCTCAATCTGGTTAAGGTAATAAACACAGTATTAGAAAATGTGGAATCAGACCTTAAGGTGAAAACCTGCGTTAAGCTTGCGAAGGGCGCAAAGAGCCTTTCTTCCGATAAGCTGCAGACTTACATGGTTCCAGGAGTTGCCAACTATGGTGAAGGCGGACTCTCATTCTGGTATGCAGACGAGGATCAAATTAGGGATATGTTGTATCAGATATATTCAGATGAATTTTCAGCTACACAGGAGACTGCATCATGAAAAAGACAGTAAAAATTCTAATAATGGTATTGGTACTTGCTCTTACAATATCAATTCCCAATATGACTGCATTTGCAGATAACGAAAACGGAGATAACCAACAGGTATCAGCAGCGTGGTTTTGCGAACTGGTTGGCGGTGCTGAATACCCTTCATCTGTCGATTCGGCTGTATATGCGCTTGTATCCGCACTTAATGTAGACGGCGAAAGCACCGAAACCTATATTTCAGAAAATGCGCCTTATGTTTCCCTTACTCTCGATGGAAAGCCTTATGGAAAAGCCTACTTTGAATATAATGAAGAAAAGGGATTTGGCGCTGCAGCTACTACACTTTATGGCTATGGTGAGTTTAAAGGAGTTGTATGTGCAAACGAGGATGATAGTACAATAGTTGCACAGAACGCAGATGCAACCTATGATTCAGTTTTCACTCTTAATAGCTATGAGAATGGTATGAGAGTCAAATCTACAGTACTCCTTGATGAAGCGTCCGCTGCAGGTTTATGGCAGCAGATTACTGGCATGCCAGACTTCAAAGATGTGCTCCCTACAGACTGGTTTTATAACAGTGTAGTAATAGCTTACCAGAATGGGCTTTTAACAGGAAAGTCTAAAGACTACTTTGAACCGAAATCAAATATGACATACATTGAGGCGATTACTTTGGCAGCAAGGTTGAATGCTCTGCTTACCAATAATACTATTGATACAGTATTAGAGGAAAATGAACCTTGGTATCAGCCTTTCCTCGACTATTCATATGAGAATGGCATCCCTTGTCAGTACGAGGACTTCGATGCAGACATCAACAGGAAGGACTTCGTTAAGTTAGTATACAATGCATGTACGGAAGAAAAGCTGACTCCGGTAAGAGAGGTTCCTGATAATTCTATTCCTGATGTTGCAATGGGAAGTGACGGAGCTGCTGAAATATACGCTTTATACAAAGCAGGTATTCTTTCCGGAAACGATGCTCAGGGCAGCTTCTATCCGTACTCAACTATTAAGCGCTGCGAGGTTGCTGCAATAATAAGTAGATTATTATAAAAAACTCTTAGTGCAAGTATCTTATCCCTTAGAAAAAGCACTGAAAATTTATTGCACATTGATAAATTTGTAATAAATCGTTTACAACAAATTATTATTATTGAATAGATTTGACCATAATATTAAATAATGATAATAATATAGATTATTTATCAATTTTGCTTGCTTTTATACATAATTACATGTTATCATTAAGAGCCATGTCGGTGATATGGCTTCTTATTATTTGTCATGGATATTGGAGGTAAAGATTTGAATTCATCTACTAAAAACGAGCTAAATAAAGAAATGACCGGTTTTCCGTCTATTGATAAACCTTGGCTCAAATACTACTCAGATAAATCCAAAAATAATCCCCTTCCAGAAGGTACAATTTATGAATATTTATATAAGAAGAGCAGAAAATATTTAAACTTGCCTGCTCTCAGATATTTTAATAATTCAATTACTTATAAGGATTTTTTTGATATTATCGATAAAGCAGCTTCAGCATTTGTCGAGTTAGGGGTAAAAGAGGGTGATGTAGTTACAATCTGTTCTACTGACCTGCCAGAAAGCATCGAGGCTTTCTATGCTTTAAACAAAATTGGCGCAATTGCCTGTATGACAAGCCCATTAGACAGCTTAGGCGACTTTGAAGAGGAAATAAAGGGTGTAGAATCTGATTTTCTCGTTATTATGAGCAATTGCTTTAATAAATTTAAGAAGGCCTTTGTAAAATGCGGTATACGTAAGGTGGTTGTAATATCACCAGCTGATTCGCTCACGGGTGTAATGAAGATTGGATATAAGCTTTCTCGAAAAGATCCAAGAATTAACTTTTCGAGAGATTGCATGAACTGGAAAACATTTTTAAGCTACGGCAAAACTCCGGTTGATTTCAAAGGAGATTCGCAAACAAAGTCTGTTATTATTTTCACAGGCGGTACAACAGGCAGTCCTAAGGGAGTAATTACGGTAAATCAGTGCTTCAATGTGATGGTTGAGCAGCTTATGGATGCGGCTGTAGCAAATGATACCTATCAATCGGGTCCTGGGGATTCTTTATGGCCAATAGTTCCTATGTTCCATAATTATGGTCTTGCTACCGGCATACACACACCGCTTTGCTATGGCATAACCGTTTTAGTAAATCCTCAGCCGGATACCTCAAAGGTTTATGAGTTTGTATCAAAGAATAAGCCAAACCTTATTTTTGGTGTATTGCCATTCTATGATGCCATGATGAACGATCCGAGATTTAACAATCTTAAGCTTGATTTCTTTAAGTATATTGTTTCTGGCGGAGATGTGGTTCCCGAAGAAATTGAAAATCAGTTTAACCTGTTCCTTAAGAAGAGAGGGGCAAATGTTAAGCTTGTTAAAGGCTATGGCTTGACAGAAATGACAGCGGTTTCTACGCTTACTATGCCTTCATGCAATCTTCCGGATAGTGTTGGTATCCCAATGGTTACAAATAATATAAAAATCATTGACCCAGAAACTAAAGAAGAAAAGAAATATAACGAAATTGGAGAAATCTGTTTCTCTTCACCAACTATGATGGATTCTTATTATAACAATCCAGAAGCAACAGCCGAAGTAATCTGGTATGATGAAGATGGTACAAAGTGGCTCCACACAGGAGATATGGGACTTGTTACCGAAGATGGTCTTGTATATCACAAAGGTCGTCTTAAGAGAATTATTCTCACACTCGGAAAGGAAGGTTTCCCTAACAAAATCTTCCCAGTACATGTTGAAAATACTCTCTTGAAGCATCCTGCAGTTATGGGCAGTGCAGTAGTTGCTATGTCTCATCCGGTGATGAAACAGGCAGCAAAGGCATATGTCATACTCTGTGATGGATTTAAAGCTTCTCCTAAGCTGGTAAATGAGCTCAAAAAGCATTGCTCACAGGTACTTCCTACATATTCCGTTCCGGAAGCTATCGAATTTGTAGAAGATTTTCCAAGAACTCCAGTAGGAAAAATCGATTATAAGGTTTTAGAAACGTACCAAAAGTAATTAGTACAGCTTTCAGACTTCAAAAGCCTCCCTATGAAAGGGAGGCTTTTTGGTTGTGTGTATTATATATTAATCAAAAAACAGTCTTTATTTTCCCAGACAAAATCTGGAAAAGACTTCATTAATTATATCTTCCCTTACCGCTTCACCGGTAATTTCACCTAAGGTCATATAAACCCCATTCACGTCTATTTCGATAAGTTCAAAAGGCTGTTGAAGCTCCAGCTGATCTATAGCATCTTCTGCCAATGATAAAGCCTTATTGATCAAATCAAGATGCCTTACATCGGTAATAAGAACGTTCTCGCTTGCGCTTACATTGCCTTCATATACAAGGTTTTTAATTCTTTCTTCAAGAATTTCTGTTCCCTGACCGCTGATCATAGAGGTTTCTATTATCTTTTCGCTGCCATACTTATCAACCAATTCGGCTCTATCAAAAGCCGCGCTCTCTGAACAGTCTGACTTATTGAGAAGGACTATTACTTCAGTTTCTGTTTCGGAGAGTACGTCCATTATTTCGTGGTCTTCTTCTCTTAAAGGCGATGTCGTATCTACTAAGAAAAGCGCCAGATCTGCCCTTTTAAGGCTTTCTCTGCTCTTTTCGACACCAATCCTTTCCACAACATCCTCTGTCGCTCTGATGCCCGCTGTGTCCGTAATGTTAATAAGTATGCCGCCGATATTAAGCTGTTCTTCTATAGTATCTCTTGTTGTTCCAGGTATTTCGGTTACTATTGACCGGGTTTCTCTGAGAAGCCTGTTCATAAGTGAGGATTTTCCCACGTTAGGACGACCCACAATAACCGTGCTTAGGCCTTCTCTCAAAATTCTACCGGTGTGACCTGTTTCAGATAGCTTTCTTATATCCGCTGTAACACTCTTCATCATAGACAAAGTTTTTTCATAAGTAATTAGCTCTATATCTTCATCAGGGTAATCAATGTTAACTGCAATATCTACAAGAATATCTACAAGCTTAGCCCTTATGTTTGAAATCTCACCTGAAAGTCTTCCGCTCAGCTGACCCAAGGCTGCCTTATAGCTTTGGTCCGTTTTTGCGCGTATTAAGTCAATTACAGCTTCTGCCTGTGAGAGATCTATACGTCCGCCAAGAAAGGCCCTTTTTGTAAACTCACCAGGTTCCGCAAGTCTTGCCCCTTGCTTTAGGACAGTCTCCAATGTCTTTCTCAGAGAAACCGAGGAGCCATGGCAGTTGATTTCCACCACATCTTCAGTAGTATAAGTATGAGGCCCTTTCATAAAAACAGCAAGAACTTCATCTATGATTTCCCCTGTTTCAGGATCTGTTACACTGCCGTAGGAAAGTTTTCTACTCACTATTTTTCCGGATTTCGGTACAAAAACAGAACGGAGAATCGTCTCTGCCAATTCTCCGCTGATTCGTACTATTCCAATACCGCCCTCACCCGGGGCAGTTGCTATTGCTGCAATAGTATCTTCTGTAAACATCTTAGCCTCTTCTTACATCAATTACGACTCTTCTGAAAGGTTCGTCCCCTTCACTTCTCGTGTTGACTCTTACATCATCCTGAAGTGTAGTATGGATAATCTTTCTTTCATAAGGGTTCATCGGCTCAAGTCTTACAGATCTTCTTGTTTTAGAAACCTTACCTGCAAGCCTGATTGCCAGCTGTTCAAGAGTTGTTTCTCTCTTTTCTCTGTAGTTTTCTGCATTTACAACTACTTTTACGTACTTATCTGTGTTTTTATTTACAACAAGATTTACAAGATACTGGAGAGAATCAAGAGTTTGACCTCTTTTACCTATTACTGTGCCGGAATCTTTGCCGTCAATGTCAATGTAAATAATGTTGTCGTCCTGCTTTGAAACAACATTGAGGTTTAATCCCATCTTTTCTATTACTTCTTTAGTAAAATCAAGGGCTGTCTTCTCTGCAGTTTTCTTTGCTGTAACCTTTACTCTTGCTGACTTTGCGCCAATTCCTAAAAAGCCCTTAGTAGGTTCTTCAAGAACTTCAATTTCTACATCTTCAACAGATAAATTTAGATCAGCTGCTGCGAGCGCCGCCGCTTCTTCAACTGTTCTACCGAATTTTTCTGCAAATTCCACAGTTTTCTCCTCCTAGTATTTTTTCTTTTTCTTTGGCTGCTGATTTTTTGCTTTTGCGTCTTTCATTTTTTCCAGCTCTGCTTCTGTATAGAAGTCGCTGTAATCATCAACGCTTTCATAGCCTTCTGCACTGTAGTCAAAGGCTTCCCAATCACTTTCTTCAACAACCGCATTCTTAGAATGTTTTTCTTCTGCTTTTACGTTTTCTTTTGCGCCAGCTTTGCTATTGTTTGAGCTTGTGCCCTTTTTCTTCGGCTGAGCCTCAGGGAAGAGCTCCGGATGCTCTCTCTCATACTGTCTTCTTTCATCATCAAGCCTTTTTTGTTCAGCTTTTTCTGCTTCGCGCTTTATTCTGTCTTTCTTAATTTTAGACATAACAAATCTCTGCTGAATACACATATAGAGGGTTCCAACGAACCAATATAATGTAAGACCTGCCGGGAATGAACGACCCCACCATACAATCATAAGAGGGAAGATGTATGCTAACACCTTCATGGAGTTGCCGTTCTGCGGTGTGGCAGAAGCAGTAATTTTATAAGAAAAATAAGTTGTTATGCCGGCCAAAATAGGAAGTATCCACTTGTCCGGCTGACTGAGATCCTGAATCCATAAGAAAGATTCATGGATAGACAAAATCTTGTCTGGGTCTGAAATGTACATCAGAGGATTTCTGAGTACCGCAAAGAGACCGAACAGAATAGGCATCTGAATTAATAAAGGCAAACAACCTTTTGCAGGATTTATTCCTTCCTGCTGATAGAATTCCATGACTCTCTGGTTGTATTTTTCCTTATCGCTGCCGCATTCCTTCTGAATTTGCTGCATTTTTGGCTGCATCTCAGACATCATCGCAGACTGTTTCATCTGTGAATTATAAAGTGGGAAAAGAATAGTTCTTACTATAAGAGTAAAGATAATTATTGCAATTCCGTAGACTCCTACTAAATCGTAAAGCCAAAAGAGAAGGTAAGCTAACGGTTTAGCTAAAATGGACAATGCTTTGTACATTAATTTCCTCCAGTTTTATTTTAATGGATCATATCCACCCGGATTAAACGGATGACACTTTGATATCCTTTTTATTCCTAACCATGTTCCTTTTAACGCACCATACTTCCTTACAGCCTGGATAAAATATTCCGAGCAGGTAGGATAAAACCTGCAGGTTTTAGGAAAAAGAGGTGATATGAAAACCTGGTAAAATCTTACAATTCCTATTAAAAGATGTTTCATAATTATACCTTAATATTTTCTTCAATCAATTTTGCTCTTTTTAATGCGTTAATGAGAGATTTTCTTACCTGCACTAAGGATGCATCATTTATAGTATTTCTTGCGATGATAACAATATCGATGCCTGTTTGAATTTCTTCTCTGATATTTCGGTAAGACTCTTTCATAAGCCGTCTGGCTCTGTTTCTCTGAACACTCTTGCCTACTTTTTTGCTTGCAAGAAAAGCCGTTCTAGTGTAATCCAAATGGTTATCTCTATAAAAAACAACCACATATTTGTCTCCGAGAGACTTTCCTCTGCTGTATATTGCAGAGAAATCTTTGTTTTTTCTTAAGACCTCCGGTCTTCTCATTTTTTTCTCCTTTTTCCTGACTCAGGATATGTAAAGACTTAAACAAAAAGACCACTTACGCGGCCTTATGCTGTTAACTTTTTTCTTCCTCTGAGTCTTCTTCTCTTTAAAACATTTCTACCGTTTTTAGAACTCATTCTTTTTCTGAAGCCATGCTCCACTTTTCTCTGTCTTTTCTTAGGCTGGTATGTTCTTTTCAAAGCTGATACACCTCCTTATTATAAGATATCTATTTTCTTATGATTGTTCAAAAAACACATCTCTATGATTATACAATTACATAAAAACAGTGTCAATGGTTTTTTGCCTGATATTCTAACGATTTTAGACACATTTGAACCGCAAAAAAAATTTTTTTTAACCCAAAAACACATGCTGAACAACTTGTTGATATGTTAAAAAAGATTATACACAAGGTGTTGATAATTTATCTAATAATTCAAATTTTAACCATCGTATTGTGGATAATTTTTGTGTTGTCTGTGGATAAACATTGTGTTAATATTACATTATCAAATATAACTATACATTACTCATAAAACCATTCTGTGATAAAAGTAAATTTAATTATACATTAATAACCGGTGAAAATCTATGGAAAATATGAACGAAATTTGGAAAAAAACCTTGGCATTATTAAAGGAAGATGTTGCAGAAGCTCCTTTTTCTTCCTTTTTGGAACCGCTTAAACCGATTTCTCTTAATCTTCAGGAAAAAACCTTAGTTCTTCAGACTCAAAATGAGTACCATATTGAAAGAATCAACGCCAGATACAAAAGCGTAATCGAAGCAATTTTAAGAGAAACCAGCGGACAGGAAATAATATGCAAGCTGGTCCTTCCAGAAAAAACTTCAAAAAAAGAAAATGAAAAAAAGGATAGAAATAATACGCTTATTTCAAAATATACCTTTGAAAACTTCGTAATAGGAAAATCAAACTACTATGCTCATGCTGCATCCAACGTAGTTGCAAGAGCACCGGGAAAGGTTTACAATCCTCTTGTTATTTACGGAGGTGCGGGTCTTGGTAAAACTCACCTTGCAGTAGCAATAGGAAATCAGATTGTAAGTGACAATCCTCTTATGAATGTAATATATGTTCCTTCCGAAACCTTTATGAATGAGATGATTAATTCCATAAGAAAAGGAACTATGGAAAAATTCAGGGACACATATCGAAAAATTGACGTTTTAATAATAGACGATATTCAGTTTTTTTCAAACAAAGAGGGCGTTCAGGAGGAATTTTTCCATACGTTTGAAGAGCTTTTCAGACAGAATAAACAAATTATCATCACAAGTGATAAAAAGCCAGACGAATTACAAAACTTCGATGAAAGACTTAAAACACGTTTTGTGTGGTCACTTATTGCAGATATTACTTCGCCTGATATAGAAACAAGAAATGCTATTCTTCTTAAAAAGGCAGAAGAATTGGGCTTAGAGCTCAATGATGACCTAAAAGAAGTAATTAACTATATTGCAGAAAAGGTTCAGTTTAACGTAAGAGAACTTGAAGGCGCACTTACCAGAGTAATTGCACTTTCAAAGGTTGATAATAAACCTATTAACTTAAGCTCTGCAAAAGGATGGCTTAAAAACATTTATGTAGGCACAGATGAAAAAGAAATTACTATAGATACTATAAAAAAAGCTGTTTGTGAACACTTCTCCATCACAGAAGAAGACCTTATTTCATCTGGAAGAACCAGAAATCTTGCTTATCCAAGACAAATTGCCATGTATCTCAGCAGACAATTTACAAAAAAATCACTTCCAAAAATAGGTGAAGAGTTCGACAGAGATCATACAACCGTAATGCATGCTTATTCTAAGATTGAAGCTGATATGAAGGTAAACGAAAGTCTTCATAATATAGTAATGCAAATAATAGAAAAAATAAAAAATTAATGTTATCAACACCTCTGTGGATTAATGTGGATAAAAAACTTTAGTTTTCCACAAGCTTATTAACATATAAAAACATTAAAAATTAAAGGATAAAAGCACTTATTAACAAATCCACAGGCCCCTACTACTACTATTACTATATAATTAATTAAACAAAAAGGAGAAAAAATGAAATTTATCTGTTCTCAGCCAGTGCTAAACAAAGCCTTAAACACAGTTCAAAAAGCAATAACAAACAGAACAACTATTCCTATTTTAAAAGGAATATTGATTGAAACAACAGAAAATAACACAATAAAGCTTACAGCTACAGATTCTGAAATATGTATTGAAAAAGAATTTGAATGCAAAGTAGAAAAACCAGGAAGTCTGGTAGTTTCTGCAAGACTTTTTACAGAAATGATAAGAAAGCTTCCAGCAGATGACGTTATTATTGAAAATTCAGATGGAATAATAAATATTGAATGTAAAAAATACAAGTCTTCTGTTGTAGCTCTGTCTTCTGAGGAATTTCCTTCAATCAACGCTGTAGAAGAGAATAACAAGCTTAATTTCAATAAAGAAGATTTCAGAAATCTTATCAGAAAAACTTCATTTGCTGCAAGTACAGACGAAGCAAGAGGTGTTTTAACAGGAGTTTTAGTTAAGATAAATGAAGGACTTTTAACTATGGCTGCTATTGACGGCTTCAGAGTTGCTATTGCATCGGTCAAAAAAGACTTTGGTTTTAATTGTCAGATTGTTATTGCTGCAAAAATACTTAATGACATAAATAAAATTCTTGCAGAAGAGGAAGAAGAGGAATTTACTTTTATAATTGGCGAAAAGAATGCAGTTTTCATTATAGGAACTACTAAAATTACTTTAAGACTTCTTGAAGGACAGTTTATTGACTATGAGGCACTGCTTCCAAAAACTTTTACTACAGAAATAACCTTAAACAGATCTGAATTAATCAGTGTTATGGATAGAGCCTCTCTTGTTGCAAGAGAAGGAAATATTAATAACCTGGTAAAAGTATCGGCTTCAAAGGCAGATAATCTTATTACAGTTTCCACAAGATCAGATGCAGGCAAAATTATAGAAGATATGGCAGCAGATATTGAAGGAAATGAAATAGAAATAGGCTTTAATTCAAAATATCTTATTGATGTTATGAAGGTTATTGATGACGATGCTATTACTATAAGAATGAATTCAAGCGTTCAACCATGTATGATAAAAAGTGTAGAGGATGACGGAAGTGAATATATGGTACTTCCTGTAAGAATATAGCTTGCTGCTCATAAGCCGGTGAATAAAAAATGTACTTCAAGGAAGCAGAAATAAAGAATTTCAGAAACTATTCCTACTGCAAAGAAAGCTTTCATCCGGAAATAAATATTTTTATAGGTGAAAACGGACAGGGAAAAACAAGCTTAGCAGAGGCTTTATATGTTATGTGTCTCGGCAGGTCATTTCGTACTTCAAAAGATAAGGAAATGATAAAATTCGGGGAAGAAGCTGCCGTAATAAAGACCGTTGTATGGAAGAATGAAAGAAACATAAAAACAGACCTTATTATTTCTCATACAGATAAAAAGAAAGTAAAAATAAACGGAAGCCAGAAAAGTATAAGAAATCTTTCAGACAATATAAATATTGTATCCTTTTCTCCTGAAGATTTGAAAATTGTTAAAGATGATCCTGATAAGAGGAGAAGATTTCTTAACAGAGAAATATGTCAGGTAAATATTTCTTACTATGAAGCACTTGCCGGTTATACTAAGGTTCTTTCTCAACGAAATTCACTTCTTAAAAGCGAAAAAGTAAGTTCTTCTCTGTTAGACGTATGGGACGAAGAGTTAATAAAATACGGATCAAAAATTATCAGAGAAAGAAACCGATTTATTAAAAGACTTTCTCAAATAAGCTCAGCTATTCATAACGATATTTCTAATGGAAAAGAAGTACTTGAAATAGAATATGATAGCTATATTAGCTTTGATGAAATTTCTGCGTTAGAAGAATTTTTCAGAAAAAAATTGTTGGAAAACAGAAAAATTGATTTGATAAGAAAAACTACTTCTACAGGACCACATAAAGATGATTTAAAAATATCAATTAATGGAATTGATGCAAGAAAATTTGGTTCACAGGGACAACAAAGAACAGCTGCTCTTTCATTAAAATTAGCTGAAATCAGACTGATGGAAGAGGAAAGTGGAGAAACTCCTGTGTTAATATTGGACGATGTGCTTTCTGAGCTTGATAATAACCGTCAACACTATTTGATTGAGTCACTGAAGGGGGTTCAGATTTTCCTTACATCTACCAATATAAGCCCTGAAATAGCCGATAAATTCAAAGAAAAATATGTTTTTGAAATATTTGAAGGAAACATTACAAAAAGGCTCGAATGATTGAAATTTCGAGTCTTTTGTGTTATAATTGTATGGTTTAAGAAACAATAAAAAAGTGAAAAAAATAATCAAAAAAACATTTAAACGATGTAATATTTTTTAAGTTAATTTACATAAGAAAGTTAAAAGAGGTGTTGATTTGGCTTCTAAAAAAGTTAGTGAAAATTATGGTGCGGAGCAAATACAAGTACTTGAAGGTCTTGAAGCTGTAAGAAAAAGACCAGGTATGTACATAGGTTCTACCGGAGAAAAGGGTCTTCATCACCTTGTCTATGAAATTGTTGATAACAGTATAGACGAGGCACTTGCTGGTTACTGTAAAAATATCACGGTAAAGATTAAAAAAGATAACTCTATAGAAGTAGAAGACGATGGTAGAGGTATGCCTGTTGACCTTCACCCAAAGATGAAAAGACCTGCTGTAGAAGTCATTCATACAGTGCTTCACGCCGGCGGTAAGTTTGGCGGCGGAGGCTATAAGGTTTCCGGCGGTCTTCACGGTGTAGGTGCATCGGTAGTAAATGCGCTTTCTGAAGAAATGTTCGTAGAGGTTAGAAGAAACGGAAACGTATATAAGCAGACCTATTCCAGAGGAAAGATAACTTCAGAGCTCGAAATAGTAGGCAGCGCAAAAAAAACAGGGTCAAAAACATGGTTTAAGCCTGATGCAGAGATTTTTGATACTGTAGAATACAATTATTCCACCATTGAGCATAGGCTCAGAGAAATGGCTTTTCTTAACAAAGGAATTTCAATATCTCTTGTTGACGAAAGAGATAAGGATAAGGAAAAGCAGGTATTTTTCTATGAAGGTGGAATAAAGGAGTTCGTAACTTATCAAAATAGAGATAAAAATGCAATTCATCCAGATGTTATTTATTATGACATGGTAAAAGACACCTACGAAATAGAGGTAGCTCTTCAGTATACGGACAGATATAACGAAAATATCTATTCTTATGCAAATAATATTAATACCACAGACGGCGGTTTTCATCTTGTTGGATTTAAGTCGGCTCTGACAAGGGTCATCAATGATTATGCAAGAAAATATAACCTTCTCAAGGAAAAAGACGATAACCTCCAGGGTGAAGACGTCAGAGAAGGTGTAACTGCCATAGTTTCTGTAAAGCTTGAGGAACCTCAGTTTGAGGGTCAGACCAAAGCAAAGCTCGGAAACAGTGAAATGAAGGGTTATGTAGAAACTGCAACCAATGATAAATTGATGTATTTTCTCGAACAAAATCCTCAGCAGGCAAAAATAATAATCGAAAAGTGCATTAAGGCTTCAAAGGCAAGGGAAGCTGCAAGAAAAGCCCGTGACCTTACAAGAAGGAAAAATGCGCTTGACTCGTTTACTCTGCCGGGAAAATTAGCGGATTGTGCAGAAAAGGATCCGGCACTTTCCGAGATATTCCTCGTCGAGGGTGATTCCGCCGGAGGAAGCGCTAAGGAAGGAAGAGACAGGCAAAGACAGGCCATTCTTCCGCTCAGAGGTAAAATCCTGAACGTAGAAAAGGCCCCTCTTCACAGAATTTTAAATTCCGAAGAAATCAAAAATATGATTACAGCCTTTGGCTGCGGTATAGGTTCAGAGTTTGATGAGTCTAAGCTGAGATATCATAAGATTATCATCATGACCGATGCTGACGTAGATGGTGCACATATAAGAACGCTGCTTCTCACCTTCTTCTACAGATACATGACGCCGCTTCTCGAGGGAGGATATATTTATGCTGCAACACCGCCGCTTTTTAAAACAAAAAAGGGCAAGCAGATATATTACACTTATAGTGAAAAAGAGCAGGACGCACTTATGGAAAGAATAGCTTCCGATACAGGAAAGGCTGAAATTCAAAGATATAAGGGTCTTGGTGAAATGGATGCGGAGCAGCTTTGGGATACAACCATGGACTTTGAAAACCGTATTCTCAAGAGAATTACTCTCGATGATGCTACTGCGGCAGATGAAATATTTACTATTCTGATGGGCGATAAGGTTCCGCCAAGAAAGAAATTTATTGAAGATAATGCGGTTTACGCAAATATTGATATTTAAGAAAGGAGGGCAAATCAATGGATTATATGGAAGATCACAGAATGATAGAAAGCGAAATCAATAAGGAGATGAAAGACTCCTATATTGACTATGCGATGAGTGTAATCGTAGGAAGAGCCCTTCCTGATGTAAGAGACGGCTTAAAACCGGTTCACAGAAGAATCCTTTACGGAATGAGCCAGCTCGGCGTTACTCCGGACAAGCCTCATAAAAAATCGGCGAGAATTGTCGGTGAGGTAATGGGTAAATTCCACCCGCACGGCGATAGTTCTATTTATGACGCTATGGTAAGACTCGCCCAGCCTTTCAATATCAGATATATGCTGGTAGATGGCCACGGAAACTTTGGTTCCGTTGACGGTGACGGCGCAGCTGCTATGCGTTATACAGAAGCAAGAATGACTCCATTATCTCTGCAGATGCTGAGAGATATTGAAAAAGAAACCGTAGATTTTATGGATAATTTTGATGGTGAAGAGCAGGAGCCTGTTGTACTTCCATCAAGATTCCCTAATCTTCTTGTTAACGGCTCAAACGGTATTGCTGTCGGCATGGCCACTTCAATTCCACCACATAATCTGGGAGAGGTTATTGACGGAACGGTTAAGCTTATTGACGAGCCTGATGCAGATGTTAATGACATTATCAAGCTCATAAAAGGACCAGATTTTCCAACCGGAGCAACAATTGTCGGAAAAAGCGGAATAAAAGAGGCTTATCGTACCGGCCAGGGCAAGGTTATTGTAAGGTCTGAAGCAGAAATAGAAATACTTAATAACAATAAGTCTCAGATAATAATTACTGAAATTCCTTATCAGGTTAATAAAGCAAGGCTCATAGAAAAAATGGCTGAGCTTGTCAAAAACAAGGTTATTGATGGTATTACGGCTATACGTGATGAATCAAACCGAAAGGGTATGAGAATAGTTGTTGAGATAAAGAGAGATATTAATCCTCAGATAGTTCTCAACAGGCTTTACAAGCACACTCAGCTGCAGGATACTGTCAGCATGATAATGCTGGCGATTGTGGATGGGAAGCCGAAGGTTCTTAACCTTAAAGAAATCCTCGTTGAATACATTAAGCATCAGAAGGAAGTTGTTACAAGAAGAACCCGATTTGACCTGAAAAAAGCTGAAGCAAGAGCACATATCTTAGAAGGCTTAAGAATTGCTCTCGACAATATCGACGAAATAATTAAAATTATTCGTTCAAGCTACAACGATGCCAAAGAAAAACTGATGGAAAGATTTGGACTTTCTGAAATTCAGGCACAGGCAATTCTCGACATGAGACTGGCCAGATTACAGGGCTTGGAAAGAGAAAAAATCGAATCCGAATATCAGGAAGTTATGAAAAAAATAGCCTGGTTTAAAAAGGTATTAAGCGACGAAGCTATACTCATGAACATAATCAAGGAAGAGCTTCTCGAGATAAAGGATAAGTACGGAGACAAGAGAAGAACAAAGATTGTTTCCGGAGATACCGAATTCGACGAAGAAGAGCTCATAGAGGAAGAAGACGTTGCTATTACTCTCACCCACCTTGGATATATAAAGAGAGTACCGGCCGACACCTATAAAAATCAAAAACGGGGAGGCAAAGGAATAACAGGCCTCACAACCAGAGAAAACGACTTTGTCAAGTATATGATAGTCACCTCAACACATGACTACATCATGTTCTTTACAAATATGGGTAAGGTTTACAGAACAAAGGCATATGAGCTGACAGAGGCACAGAGAACCTCAAAGGGTACGCCAATAGTAAACTTCCTTAACCTGACAGGCATAGAAAAGGTAACTGCTATGATTCCTGTTAAGGAATTTACAGACAACGAATACATGGTTTGCATCACAAAGAAGGGCAGAATTAAAAAGACTATGCTTTCGGAGTTTGATACTTCAAGGAAAAATGGTCTTATAGCTGTAAATCTCAACGACGGAGACAGCCTTGTAAGCATCAAGAGAACTGCCGGAAACAGCGAGCTCGTAATCGTTACAAAGTACGGCAAGTCAATAACCTTCCACGAAGACGATGTCAGACCAATGGGAAGAATAGCGGCAGGCGTAAAGGCAATCGACCTCGAAGGTGATGACGAAGTTGTAGGCATGGAAATAAAGAAACCTGATGAAGAGCTTCTTGTAGTTTCAAGCATGGGCTTTGGTAAAAGAACCCAGATGAAAGAATATAAGGCTCAGAACAGGGGCGGAAAGGGCGTTCTCACTTACGATAAGGCAAAGATAAATAAGACAGGAGTTCTTGTAGGAGCCCTTGCAGTAAAAGAAAACGACGAAATAATGCTTATTAATTCAGACGGAATAATAATCCGTATGAAGGCTTCGGAAATTTCAAGGCTCGGAAGAGCTACTCAGGGCGTAAAGGTAATGAGGGTTAATGAAAATGAGACCATCATTTCTATCGCAAAAATGGAAAATAGCGAAGAAGACGAAGCAAACGAACAGTTAAAACTTGATATTTAAGAATAATGGAGACAAAAATGGAAAATAATAACAAACCTCGGGTATTTTCCGGCGTTCAGCCAACAGGAAATATCCATTTGGGAAACTATATCGGTGCTTTAAAACAGTTCGTAGACCTGCAAAATGACACAGATTGCTTTTACTGCATAGTTGATATGCACTCAATTACTGTTCCACAGGATCCAAAACAGCTAAAGGAAACCACCCTCGATGTGGCTGCTCTTTATCTTGCTGTGGGTCTTGACCCCAAAAAAGCTACGATTTTTGTACAGTCAACCGTTCCTCAGCATGCAGAGCTATCCTGGATATTAACCTGTAACTCATATACCGGTGAGCTCAGCAGAATGACTCAGTTTAAAGATAAAAGTAAGGGCAGCGAATCTGCTCCAACCGGTCTTTTTACCTATCCTCTGCTGATGGCTGCTGATATTCTGCTGTACGACGCAAAATTTGTACCTGTAGGAAACGACCAGAAGCAGCATATAGAGCTAACCAGAGACCTGGCAATAAGATTTAATAATAAATACGGCGATACCTTTGTTGTTCCCGACTATAAAGGCATAGAAGTAGGCGCAAGAATAATGGCTCTTGATGACCCAACAAAAAAGATGAGCAAGAGTGCAGAGAATATTCACAGTAGAATTTCTCTGCTCGACGAGCCATCAAAGGTCAAAAAATCCATAATGAAATCAACAACCGATTCTGACGGCATAATCAGATTTGATGTTGACGAAAAACCGGGAATTTCCAACCTTCTTACTATTTACAGTGTGTTTACCGGCAAAAAAATCGATGATATTGTCGCAGAGTATGAAGGTTCCGGCTATGGTCAATTCAAAAAAGACTTAGTTGAAATAGTAAACGGCGGCTTAGAGCCTATTCAGTCAAAATATAAAGAAATCAGAAATTCAGAAGAACTGATAAAGATTTTAAAGGACGGCACCGAAAAAGCTTCTGCTGCTGCAGAAAAAACCATGAAGAGAGTAAAAGAAAAAGTAGGCTTTATTTCATTATAAAAGAAACATCAACCCTCATGGTAAGAGGGACCTACGGAATAAGGGAGAATAATTATGAAGTTAGCTGAAAGAACATCTCAGGTGCAACCTTCGTTTACCATTGGAATAAATGCGAAGGCAAATGATATGCGGGAACAGGGTATAAAAGTAATAAACTTCAGTGCCGGTGAACCCGACTTCACTGTTCCGGAAAAAGCAAAAAGGGCGGCTGTATGGGCTCTTGACGAAAACAAAACAAAATATGATAAGGTTTCCGGTCTTATCGTACTCAGAAATGCAGTTGCAAAAAAGCTCAAAGAGGAAAACAACCTCGACTATAGCGCTGAAGAAATCATAATATCAAATGGTGCAAAGCAGGCAATAATGAATGCAATTCTTGCTACTGTCAACACCGGAGACGAAATACTTGTGCCGGTTCCTTACTGGACAAGCTACCCAGAAATAATCAGGCTGTGCGGAGCAATTCCGGTTATCGTCAGACCGGAAGATAAGGTAGACTACAAGGTTACTGTTGAAGATCTTGAAATGTATATTACTCCAAAAACAAAAATGCTCCTTTTTAACAACCCTTCCAATCCATCGGGGACAATTTATGAAAAGGAAGAAATTGAAAAAATTGCCAGATATTGTCAGGAAAAAGACCTTTGGATATTGAGCGATGAGATTTATGAGAGGTTTTTCTTTGAAGGAGAATACTTTTCACCGGCAAATGTAGGTGAAGAAATAAGAGAAAGAACAATAATTATCAATGGAATGTCAAAGTCGGCAGCCATGACAGGTCTGAGAATAGGCTATACCGCATCAAACGTAGAGGTTGCAGAGGCGATTTCAAAAATGCAGGGACACCTTACCTCGCATCCTGCTCTGGTTTCACAATATATGGCCGAGGTTGCTCTGAACGAGTGCCGCGAAGAAATAGCCTCACAGCTTTCAGTATACAAGAAAAGAAGAGGCCTGGTGCTGCAGGAGCTTGACAAATTAAAGGATGTTACATATCTTAAGCCGTCGGGAGCCTTTTATGTCATGATTAACTTCGGAGCATACAAGGATAGAATAAAGTTCGACAAATCTTTCTCTTTGGCTTTTGCTGATAAACTACTTGAAGAAGCAAAGGTTGCAGTAGTTCCGGGCATTGCTTTCGGCCTTGATGATTTTGCACGAATAGCCTATACGGTCAGCGAAGAAGACCTTATTGAAGGAGTAAAAAGGATCAACGATTTTCTGTCAGCTCTATAGTTTGTACAGAAGTTGATTGCATAAAAAATAGCTTGCATTTTAAAGTGAATGTGGTATAATTGACTACGCATTTGACAGATGCTCTCTGCCCTGATTTATAAATCAGAGCCAAAAAGTCCACAGGGAGGTGAAAAGAATGAAGAAATATGAAGTATTGTTCATCCTCGATAATGGTTTGACAGATGAACAGAAGACAGCTTTAATTGACATGGCAAAAGGCGTTATTACAGCTGACGGCGGTGAAATCACTGAAGAAAACCTCATGGGTTCCAGAAAACTCGCTTATCCTATCGATAAGAAATTTGACGGTTACTATGTTGTTCTCAACTTCAACGCTAATCCTGAGCTTCCAAAGGAACTCGAAAGAAGACTCAGAATTGCTGACGGCGTGATGAGAGAAATGATCATCAGCAAGGAAGCTTAGTAAGGAGGTCACCATGAATTCTGTAATATTAGTTGGAAGATTAACCAGAGATCCTGAGCTGAAATACGCTGCAGGAAGTCAGACAGCAGTGGCAAATTTCACATTGGCTGTCGACAGACCTTTTTCTAAGAACAACGAAGCAGACTTTCTCCGAATAGTTGTTTTCGGAAAGTCAGCAGAAAACTGCGGTACTTACCTTAAAAAAGGAAGTCAGATTGCGGTTCAGGGAAGAATCCAGACAGGTTCTTATGAAACAAAGACAGGCGAACGCAGATATACAACTGATATAGTAGCAGACAGAGTGGAATTTCTCTCCAAGTCTACTGGCAGCGGTAACGGACAATTCAGTCAGTACAGCCAGCCATCTCAGCAGACAGGAGGAAGTGACAGCCATGGAGGTTTTGACGGCGGTTTGTCCGGACAGGGTTCGGCAGGCGGCTTTGATGCAATTCCCGATGGTTTCCATGCATTTGATGAAGAGGACGATGACAACATTCCGTTCTAAAAAAATATTATAGGAGGAAAGCTGAAATGATGGATAAAAGACGCATGAGCAGAAGAAAAAAGGTTTGTCAGTTCTGCGCAGATAAAACAGAAACAATCGATTATAAAGACGTTGAAAAGCTGAAGAAATACATCACTGAAAGAGGCAAGATTTTACCTAAGAGAATTACAGGTACTTGCGCTGTTCACCAGAGAGAAGTAACTACAGCTATTAAAAGAGCAAGAATGGTTGCTCTGCTTCCATACGTACAAGACTGATTTAATGAAAAAGAAGCGAGCAATCGCTTCTTTTTGCAATTTTACGAAAAATGAAAGATAAGTTTATTAAAAAATTAGTAAAACCGCAAATCGCTTTTATGTCCCTATTGGTGGCAGCGCTGATTTGCTGCTTGTTTTACTACAATTTAAAAGTTGCTTTAGTTGCTGCCGCAATTTTTATTATATTATTGATACTAGAAATTCGTATAGGCAGGATAAAAAGGTCAAACTTTAATGATTACATAGAAAACCTCACCTCAGAAATGAGCAGGAAGGTTGCTGATAATATTGAAAAAAGCCCGCTGCATGTCTGCATAACAGACAGTCGCGGAATAATAGAATGGCATAACCTGAAATTCAAGGAGTGGTTTCCAGATAACGAGGACCTGCTTTACAAAGATCTTCATCAGTTGGTGCCAAAGTTTAAAATCGAAGAAATATTAGAAAAGTCTCCGGAGGATCCACCTATGCTTGTTTCCGTAAAAGACAGGTATTACAGGGTTCAATTAGGAGAAACCTCTGAAAAATCACAGCCTAAGGATATAAACCAGGGAATTATCCCGGTACACGAAAAAACCGAGGCAGCAAAAGCAGATAATAAGCGCTATACTTTTTATTTCTTTGATGTAACCAATCTTGAAAACCTGAAAAAGCTCCATCGAGACGAGAAATGCTGCACTATGCTTCTGTATGTTGATAATTATGAAGACCTCATTTCGTCGACAGAAATGGAAAAAAGAGCAGTATTAACCGGACAGATTGAGAAAAAAATCAGACAGTTTGCACAAAAAAACCAGGCGGCGATTACCAACACAGCTCCTGACAAGTATTATGTTGTGCTCGACAACAAGCATTTAGACAATCTGATTGAAAACAAGTTTGGTATTTTGGACGAAGTAAGGGAAATAGAATCAACAGCAGAATTTCCGGTTTCCATCAGTATCGGAGTCGGTGCCCAGGGTAAGGACTATCTTGCAAACCACGAATCGGCCCAGGCTGCAATAGAAATGGCTCTCGGCCGAGGCGGAGACCAGGCAGTAGTCAAGAAAATCAACGATGTAAAATACTTTGGCGGAAGACTTCAGACAGTAGAAAAGAGAAACAAGGGCCGGTCCAGAATAGTGGGTCATGCTTTAAGAAGAATGATAGAACAGAGCTCCGGTGTAATGATTATGGGTCATAAAAATCCCGACATGGATTGCTTTGGAGCTGCGGTAGGACTATATGCTCTTGTTAAGCAGTTTAACAGGCCTGCGGCTATCGTAATAGATTCTGTGGGCGAATCTCTGCGTTCCCTATACGAATACGTAAAATTTAACGGTGAATATAATACGATGAAACCAGAGATTGCTTTAGCAAACGCCAACAAGGATATTCTGGTAATTATCGTGGACACTCATTCTCCTACATATCTGTGCTGTCCGGAGCTTCTAAAAAAGACAGACAAGGTGGTTATTATTGACCATCACAGAAAAATGGCAGGGGGTATAGAAAACGCAACCCTAACATATATGGAATCATATGCTTCTTCCGCGTGTGAGTTAGTAACAGAAATAGTTCAGTCCGTTGGAGAAAAGAACACACTGTCTAAGATAGAGGCAGAAGCTCTTCTTGCCGGTATTACGCTTGACACAAAGCACTTTGCTTCGCAGACAGGTGTAAGAACCTTTGAAGCCGCAACCTTCCTGAGAAGAGTTGGTGCGGATATGGCAAAGGTAAGAGGCTTCTTCCAGGTTGAAGAGGACCTGTTCAGAGTTAAAGCAGAAGCAATACTTCATGCAGAGCTGATAAAACTAAAGCCTGATACAAATCTGGCTATTACCTCCTGCAAGGGCGTAACGTCAAATATCGGTCTGGTAATAGCGCAGACGGCAGACGAAATGCTAACGATTAAAGGTGTTAATGCCGCAATAGTATTAGGTGAAAACAACAAAAAAGAAGTTATGGCAAGCGCCCGTTCAATAGGCGACATTAATGTTCAGATAATAATGGAAAAGCTTGGCGGCGGCGGACATTTCAATGTAGCCGGTGCTCAGATAAAGTCAAGCCTTGAGGAAACGGAAGCAAAAATAAAAGAAATAATTAAAGAAGAACTCTTGAATGAAAGGAAAAAATAATGAAGGTAATTTTACTTGCAGATACAAAAAATGTAGGCAAAAAAGGTGAAGTAAAAAATGTAAGTGACGGCTATGCAAATAACTTCCTCATTCCAAAGGGAATAGCTGTGGAAGCAAACCAGCAAAATATTAAGGCTCTTGAAAAACAGCAGGCAGAAGATGCAAAAAAGAGAGCTACCGATATGGCAAGCGCTGAGGTTCTCAAGGCAAGACTTGCAGAAATCAACCTCAAGCTGACAACAAAAGCCGGAGAGGGCGGTAAGGTGTTCGGTTCTATCACCTCAAAGGATATTTCAGACGCACTTAAAGAACAGTTTGAAATCGAAATCGACAAGAAAAAAATTGTGTTAGACGGTTCTATCAAGCAGGTGGGAGAATATAACATTACTGCCAAACTTTACCAGGAAATAAACGGAGTATTCAAGGTAAGTGTAATAGGAGAATAAGATGGCTCAGTTCGGAGAAAGAATACCTCCGCATAATGACGAAGCGGAAAGAGCGGTTTTGGGCGCCATTCTGATAGACAGAGACGCCATGCTCAACGTTTCGGATAAGCTCAGACCAGAGGATTTCTATAAAGAAGCTCACAAAGAGATTTACTCCGCAGCGTTGGATTTGTACAGGAGCGGTCAGCCCCTCGATATTCTGACCATAGCGGAAGCATTAAAGAAAAGAAAAAGTCTGGAAGCCTCGGGCGGAAGGGCTTATCTTGGAATGCTTACCGCATCGGTAGTATCGGCGGGAAATGCAGCTCAGTACGCAAGAATAATAGAAGATAAGGCGGTATTACGCAGTCTTATTAAGGCATCAGCAGACATAATTGACGATGGTTTTTCAGAAGAAAACGAAGTTGCAGCTGTCCTTGAGTCCGCAGAGCAGAATATTTTTGCTATTTCTCAGAACAGGCAGAGAAAAGCGGTTTCAAGACTTAAAGATGTACTGCCAAAAAACATTGACAGCATACAGGAAATGGCAAAAAACAAGGGTCAGCTCCGAGGAATAAGCACAGGGTTTACCGACTTGAACAACCTCCTGTCAGGACTTCAGAAGTCCGACCTTATTATCATAGCTGCAAGGCCTTCAATGGGTAAAACAGCTTTTGCCCTGAACCTTGCTACAAATGCAGCTAAGGCAGGCGGGCACGTTATGATTTTCTCTCTGGAAATGTCAGAAGAGCTTTTAGCAGAAAGAATTTTAAGCTCGGAATCTTTGGTTGAGGTTAAAAAAATGAGAGAAGGAACAGTTGACGACGAAGAGTGGACAAAGCTCGGAGATGCAGCTGACAGGCTTTCAGAGCTCGACCTTATGATAGATGATACGCCGGCTATTTCGGCCCTTGAGGTAAAGAATAAGTGCAAGCGAATGAAGATGGACAGGGGTCTGGACCTTGTAGTAATAGACTATCTTCAGCTCATGAATTTTGAAGGTAAGGCAGAGAGCAGACAGCTTGAAATTTCGGCACTTACAAGATACCTTAAACAGATGGCAAGAGAAATAGAGTGCCCGGTAATCGTTCTTTCACAGCTTTCCAGAGCAGTCGAGTCAAGAAAGGCAGACGATAAAAAACCTGTTCTTTCGGACCTCCGTGAATCAGGGTCAATAGAACAGGACGCAGACGTTGTAATGTTCCTCTACAGGGAGGACTATTACAAAAAAGAAGAGTCTCAGAGGCCTAACGAATGCGATATTATAGTCGCAAAGCACAGAAACGGGCCTACAGACACAGTAGTTCTCACCTGGGTGGGAAAATATATGAAATTCAGCGATATGGTGAGGGAGTACTAAGGTTACTTCCTCATTGTTTTATATAGAGCTGCCCCCAGAATAATAACCCCGCCCACCAACTCTCTTGCCGTAATCATAGTACCCAGTAGAATTGCGGCAAATACGATGCTGTACACGGTTTCCATACCTGAGATAATTCCGGCCCTCTGGACAGAAACGTTTTTCAGACTTCCGACAAAAAGTGAGTGAGCTAATGCGGTGCAGACAATTCCAAGGAATATAACCGCACCAAACTCCGGAATAGTGAAGGTAATGCTTTGATGAAGGGCAAAGGGCAGAAGAAAAACAGCCGCCACACCCTGTTCATAGAGGCAAACCTGTCTGCCAGAGTAGCTTTTTGCAAAATATCGATTAAAAAGTGCCAAAACAGCGTATGAAAAGGCGCTGACCATGCCCCATATTATTGCTACAGTATCGGAGTTTTGAAGTGAAAACTCAGGAACAGTAATGATTACTCCAAGCAGCATAATAATTGCTATTACCACATTGAAGGGCTTGAGTCTTTCCTTGTAGATAAGCGGCTCGAGGAAGGTAACAAAAAGAGGAAAGGCTGCAAAGGTTATTGTGCCGATGGCGACACTTCCCAACTGAATGGACAGAAAGAAAAATGTCCAGTGAGCTCCCATGATTATTCCCGCAAGAATAATCAACATATAGTCTTTTTTTCTGTCGAGCTTGATTTTCTCGCCTTTAACAAGCATAAAAACGAGAAGAAAGGCAGAAGAAAAAAGGACCCGCCCGAAGCTGACGGCAACAGCCGGCCAGCTCACAAATTTGGCTATTACGCCTGCGAGTCCCATAAGTGCAACAGCTATATGAAGTTTTATTACATCTTTATTCATAGCGTCACACAACAAAATTCTGTTTATTGAAGATTTAACTTTTTCTTAAGTATACCTACGGTAATAAGGTTGAAAATGACAATTGCCACAACCTCTATGATAAGGGCAGCCAAAATAATCAACTGAGCCGTAAGATTTTTGCCGAGCGTTTCAATCGCTGAGAACAGGTCGCTTGGAAGTCCCATTCTGAAGAGCTGAACCACTAAAATTGTACCGATAGCTGACATAATAACATTAATAATGAAGAAAGCTATGAGCGAAAGCAGTATGCGGTGATTGTCCTTAAGCTGGCCTATTGAAAGAGACGTATAAATCTCAGAAATAACAACCAGGAAGGAAGCAATAGTAAGAACCACAAATTCAAATCCATAAAGAAGGAACAGGGGTTCATGAAAAACTGCTTTAAAAATGCCCTTTATTGAACCCAGGCAGGATGCCGGATCCGATATTATGTTCATTATGAATGCGGAAATTGTAATAACCAGTATGCTTAATATGATAATGATTATTGCAGCCATCTGCTTTGACGCCACAAGCTTTGACTTTGTGGTCGGCAGGGTGTGCATGAGGTAGCCTTCGTCCTGAAGGAGGCCTTTGTAAAACCTTTGAATTATCAACACAAGCGTTATTACAGCTATTACAGCTATCAGAACACCGTATATTACGGATGAGAGGCTGTTAAGCAAAGAAAACAAAAGTTCCGCCTTAGAAGCATCAATTATTGAGACAACCCTTGCCATAATTCCGGCAAAAGCTGCTGTCAAAACTAAAGCTAACCAGAATATTCCAACTGATCTCAAACCGGACTTCAATTCGTATTTAAGGAGCTTAGAAGTCATAGCGCTCACCTCCCCACTTGAATTCTGTTCGGAAGAGTTCATCGACTGTTTTTCCTTCGTTTGCCTTTATGCTTTCAACAGAACTCTGTCTGATTATTTTTCCGTTTTTTATAAATATTACTTCGTCAAGGATATTTTCTATATCCGCAACAAGGTGAGTCGAAATCACTATTGTTGAGTTCTGTGCAAAATTATCGGTGATAAGCTTTAAAATAAACTCTCTTGCGGCAGGGTCTACGCCCGCGATAGGTTCATCTAAGAGATAAAGCTGGGCTTTTCTGCACATTACCATGGTAAGCTGTACTTTTTCTTTTGTCCCCTTAGACAACGCCTTTATTCTGTCCTTTAAGGAAACTCCAAGAGAAATACACATATTTTCTGCTCTGTCTCTGTCAAAGTCCTCATAGAAATCTTCAAACATATCTAAGATATCCTGAACCTTCATCCAGTCGGCAAAATAATTTTTGTCAGGAAGATAGCTTACTACTGATCTCGTATATACTCCCGGCTTTTCACCATCAATAAAGACCTGGCCCTTAGTCTGCGGAATTAAGCCGTTTAAAATTTTAATAAGCGTTGTTTTTCCGCTGCCGTTTGGTCCAAGCAGACCAACGATTTTTCCCCTGCCCACTTCAAGGCTGATGCCATCAAGAGCAGTCTTGCTGCCAAATTTTTTAATGAGCTCGCTGCACTCAAAAATAGGCGTTTCATTCATATTAATCCCCTCCTTTTGTTTTCAAATAAGTGTAACAGCGAATATTATAACAATTTTTCGGCGAGACAGACACATTTTTCCCCGTTTTCCAAAAATCCCGTGTCTTTGCAGACTTTACAGGTATATATTGGTGAAAGATAGTCCGCACTGAGACCGGCATTCTCCAAAAGGTGTTGTTTTTCGAGTCGGAGATTCTTCATTTCCGTTTCCATAGAGGAGTAGATAGAAGATTTTTTCTGTCCCGATACCAAAAGCTGTATGCGCTTTGGATTGAGCTCCGCAAGCTCTCTGTCGATTTCTTCTATCCGAGGAATGTCGCTGTAAACCTGTTTTTTTCGGCTTTCTTCCTCTGATTGATTAGCCGCTCTGATTTCTTCATAGAGCTTTTTAATCTGCGACATGGTTGGCTGCGGCTTGCCGGAAGCGGTGATTTTTCCCTCGTCGTGCCAGCTCTTGAGAATGGCATTAATGTAGTTTATGCTCGGGTTTGATATGCCGCTTGTCTTCTTACAGGCCTCAAGAATTGTTGAAATATCAAGGTTGTACTCGTCAAACCAGGAGTCCATAATGCGCTGCTCTTCTTCGGTCGGAAATCTGCCGACAAAGCCCAAGGCTCTGAAAATTCGCTTATAGTAATTATGTCTTTTATCATGCTCATAGAGATAGGTATCAAGCTTCTCCTTATCGAACAGACCTTTTTTGTACCAGCTTTTGACTATGCTCCCCACATAGGACTTGGTAGGTTTCTTTTTTCTTTCATTTATGCAGATGTCATAGGCTTTAAGAATAACATCTGAAGTGAGGCCCATTTCATCGTGCCAGACAGAAACCTCCTTTATCTCGCTTGAATTGAGAGTTCTGTTTACCTTTTGCTCTACCTTAGAAAACAAATCGAGAAGAGCAGGTGAATAAGTAACACGATTAAGCTCATCTAATGGAGAATCGCTATCATCCTCAGAGCCTTTTAAAGCTGCTGCTTCACTGTTTTCGGCAGTTTTACGTTCTCCCGCAAACATCAGCTCCTTCAGACATACAAACTCAACATCAAAGTCTTCCGGATCGGGACCGTTCACGTGTTTATGAACGACACCCTTTGTTTCCCAGTAATGCCACGCATCAAGAACCTGAGCTTTTGATGTTCCGAGATAACGCGCGATAGACTCATTGGAAATCGATGCGCCGGACTCGAGATACATTTTCGCCAAAAGCCAGACCTTAACGTACAGACCGTCTGCAGGAATCATATATTCACTTATAAACAGGTTTTCCACCTCGGTATTGCTGAGGTAGAGGTTTTGCTTTGAGGTAAATATTTTCATGGAACTGTCACAATTACTATACTTATATGTGAAAAAAATAGCTTAAAATGAGCCACATCATGTTGTATTTCTCTTTAGAGATAATATCTTTGATGGACTCTGTATGGTTATTATAGCAAATTTGGGGGTGAAATTAAAGGGCTCAACATGACGTAATGCCAAAAAATGGGTTAAAAAAAGTTTACATAATGGGGTATTTACGATAAAATATTAGAGATGTGCGAACAAGTGTTTTTCGTGCGTTGTCTCAAGAAAGGTAGAATGTATGGGAAATCTCAGAAAAAACGATGATAAAAGAGAATATCTTGAAGAATTTTCTGAAGGGGTCGCCACAGGCGGCAAAGAAAGCAAAAGAGGTCTGATAATAGGAGCGGCAGGGCTGGCACTTATTATCGGCTTGATGTTATTAATTACTCAGGCAACTGGCTACGATGTATATTACGGAGAAAAGGAGCTGGGGTTTGTAGCTTCCCAGGGCGAAGTAATGGATAATATCGCGAATATTAATAGCGCAATCTCAGAAAAGATTGATGCCGAGGCTAATGTTGACGAGTCGCAATTCAATTTTTACAGAGATGTCAGAATGTTTTCAAACAAGGATGATTGGTCTGATATCGCAAAAGAAGCCGGTGACAAGTGCAACATAGATATTAATATTTACGATATTTTTGTAGACGGAAAGCACATTGCTACAGACAACTCAATAGACGGAGCTGTTAACGCAATGTCAAAAATCAAGGCAGAATATACCGAGCAAAATCCTACAGACAACTATGACACTATCGACTTTGCTGAAACTGTGGAAATAGATGTGACTCAGGGCCAGGAAACTGAATTTGCTGAGGATGAAGTGATTTATAAGGCTATGAGCGAATGCCTGACTGTACAGACCTTTTCAAGGATAGAATCCGAAGAAAAGGAAGAGTATGAGATCGAATATGAGCCGACCGAAGCTCTTGATATAGGAACTACAAAGATCAAGCAGGCAGGGAAAAACGGACTTATTAAAACCGTAACCGAAATTGAAAAGTTAGACGGTCAGGTTGTAAACAAAGAAGCTGCAAAAAAGATAGTAATAGAAGAAGTTCAAAATCAGGTTGTATTAGTTGGTATTAAAGGTCTGAAAGCAAATAAGAGCGGCTATGTTTCACCTACAAGAGGAACCTTGACCTCCCGAATGGGCATAAGGTGGGGCAGAGTTCACAAAGGAATAGATATAGCTGGTGCTTTGGGCACTCCGATTTATGCCTCAAGAGCAGGAACTGTAATTACAGCTGAAGATAAGGGTAATGGCTACGGAAATATGGTTGAAATCGACCATGGCAATGGCTTTGTTACGCTTTACGGGCATCTAAACACCATCGAATGTAAGGTTGGGGACAAGGTAATTCCGGGGCTTTTGATAGGCACCATGGGCTCGACAGGAAACTCCACAGGCGTTCATCTTCATTTTGAAGTATTAAAGGATGGAGAAAACCTTGACCCGCTCCAGTTTGTTGAATATTGATGCATAGACCTCCGTTTTGGGGGTCTTTTTTTATAATAAAACCAAAATAAAATAATTATTAAGTATCCAGCACTACTATTTTTTTTCTTTATTATTCCGCAGTTGTATGATAAAATAACTCTATATGAGCTAAAGGAGGGCAGTACTGTGAGATCTAAAAAAATTCTTATTGTAGAAGATGAAGTATCTATTTCAGATATTGTTAAATTTAACTTAGTAAAAGAAGGCTACGAAATAGACACTGCATATGATGGAGAGGACGGGCTTAACAAGGCACTTGCAAAAGCCTATGACCTGGTATTACTTGACATCATGCTTCCGCAGATGGACGGTTTTCAGGTATGCAGAAAAATTCGTGAAACCAGCAGTGTTCCTATCATAATGCTTACAGCAAAAGAGGACGAGGTAGACAAGGTTCTCGGTCTTGAACTTGGTGCAGACGACTATATGACCAAGCCTTTCGGCATGAGAGAGCTCATAGCAAGAGTAAAGGCTAATATCAGACGAATAGAGCTTGACGACACTGTTTCTCAGACTTCAAACAGCAAGGTTACATCATACGGAAACCTTACTATTGACATGACAAAATACGAAGTAAGAAAGGGAGACAAGTCCTTAGAGCTTACGCTGCGTGAATTTGAACTTTTAAGATATCTTGCGGGTCAGGAAAATCAGGTGTTCTCAAGAGAACAGCTCCTTGAAGAAGTATGGGGTTACGAATACTACGGAGACATCAGAACAGTAGACGTAACAATCAGAAGACTTCGTGAAAAGGTTGAAGATGATCCGGGCGATCCAAAGTACATCATGACCAAGAGAGGAATCGGCTACTACTTCAGAAGGCCGGAATAAACAAATGTGGAAAAAGGGAAGCTTAAGTCAGAGGTTTATTGTAATCTACTTTCTTCTGGTTTTTATTGCGCTCATAATCGTTGGGGTGTTCATTATACAGCAGCTTGAGTTTTACAACATGCAGAACACAAGGGCGAGCATGACAAAGGTTGCCGAAGAAGGTGTATTAAACAGCCTCAGTGGATATGAGTCTTTATCGGGCTCGCAGGCTGAAATTCAGGCCAATATTGACACCTGGTATACTGCGGTGCAGGAGGAATTCTTTGTAATTGACGAATCTTACACCATAATTGCCTCAAGCAATCAGAGTCTTATCGGTTCAAGTGCGGTGGATACTCTCGATGAGTCCTTGATAACGCAGGCCTTGCTTGGTGAGGTTTCAGAGGGAGACAGCGTAATCGGAGACCAGGAAATCCAGGTAAAAAGTATGGCTTTCCCAATAAAATACGGTGACAAAGTCACGGGTGTTCTCTATATGAGGACCGACCTAACAGCCGTTTATGACACTTTGAAGCAGGCTATCAGCATTTTCCTCAGAGCTATGCTTGTAGCGCTTGCGGTCACAATTATCTTAGGCATTCTCATTTCCAGAAGTATAACGAGGCCTATTAATGACCTGACAGATAGTGCAGAGGCTGTGGCAAGAGGTGATTTCGGAAGAAGAACAAAGGCTGATTCAGAGGACGAAATCGGCAGACTTTCAAAGGCCTTTAATAAAATGGCAGACCAGCTTGGAAAGAGTCTGACCGAGATTTCCGGCGAAAAAAACAAGTTAGAAATAGTATTAAAGACCATGGCTGATGGACTTATCGCAGCAGATGAGCTGGGAAGAATAGTACACATCAACAAGGCAGCACTCGAAATGCTCGGAGTAACGGAGGGCTTTGCGCGAAATCGTTCCTTCGACGAGCTTATAGGAAAATATTGCTCGGATTTAACCACATCAGCAATAAAAAGGCGAATACTCAAAGGCGAAGAAGGCAGTCCTGAAGAATTTTTTGAAATTGAGGGCTCAGTTTTCTATGCTCGATACGAAGTAATAAAGACAGATATTGATACAGAGGTTGCTATAGTTCTGAACATTCAGGATATTACTGAAAGACAGAAGCTTGAAAGCATGCAAAAGGACTTCGTTGCGAATGTTTCACACGAGCTGAATACGCCGCTTACAACAATCAAGAGCTATACGGAAACTATGCTTGAATCAGAGGGAATACTCGAACAGGAAGACATTGTTAAAAATTTCCTCGGTGTAATAGACAGTGAAGCGGAAAGAATGAGCCGCATAGTTAAGGACCTTCTCCAGTTATCAAAAATGGATTACAGGAAGGAAGCCCTGAACAAGCAAATTACCGATATGGTGGCTTTAGTAGACGGCGTGGTTACCAAGAACAGCATTAATGCCGGAAACAAAAATCAACAGCTTAATAAGCTTTTTGATGAAAACAAACAAATCTTTGCAAATGTTGACCAAGACAGGATGGAGCAGGTTTTACTCAATATTCTCAGTAATGCCATCAAATATACAGAAAACAACGGCAGAATAGATGTAGACGTACTTTCAAGGGGAGATTCAGTCTATGTTTCGGTAAAGGACAATGGTATAGGAATTGCGGAAAAGGAGCTGCCGAGACTGTTTGAGAGATTTTATCGGGTAGACAAGGCGAGGTCCAGATCTATGGGCTCCGGAACAGGACTTGGACTGTCTATTGCAAAGGAAATAGTAGAAGAGCATGAAGGCTCAATAGAGATTGATAGTAGAGAGGGTCGCGGAACAACCGTGACGATTAAAATCCCTCTTGTAAAATAACCGGACAGAGGGTTGGGTAGAGATTGTTTTGTGTTTTAGTATGTTAATTTGGAGGCCAATATGGCAGTATTGAAAGTTATCCTTGTGATACTTCTGTGCATACCACTGGTTTATATTGTTGTGAAAATGTTTAACAGTCTTGCAGATGACCTGCACGAACAGCAGCAATATGCAAAAAAGACGAAAAGAAAGAAGAATATGGGCGGTCAGACGGATCGCAGCACAGATTATAAAAGGAAAGAATAATGAAATTTTCTGAATTTATCGGAAATAACGACAGTGTGGAAAGGCTTAAACGTCAGGCTAAGGATAAAAGACCTTTCCATGCATATATTTTTGAGGGTGGCGACGGAGTCGGCAAAAAGCGGTTGGCTTATACCTTTGCACAGGCAATGTTCTGTGAAAGCGGCGGAGAGGAGCCTTGTGGCTGCTGCCCTTCCTGCAAAAAGGTTGAAAGCGGAAACCATACCGACATTATTTCGGTAAAGCCTGATGGAAACAGCATTAAAAAGGAACAGATTGAGGCAGTATGGCCTTCTTTTTATTCAAAGCCCTTTGAAGCCTCAAAAATTATTGTAATAATTGAAAAAGCGGAGACTATTACCGTGGCACAGCAAAACAAACTGCTGAAAACCTTTGAAGAGCCCGGTGAAAGTCTTATTATGATTTTACTGACAGAAAATACGGCAGAGCTGCTTCCGACCATTGTTTCCAGAGCACAGGTTGTGAGGCTAAAGCCTGTCGATCGCGGAGAAATCGAAGATTTTCTTATCAGGGAACGCGGTGCCGTAAGGGAAGAGGCTCAGGCAGCTGCGGCTTATTCGGGAGGCTGTCCCGGCAGAGCGGTCAGTCTGTTAGAAGATGGTGTTTTTAAGGAAAAAAGAAAACTGTCCGTCGAATGTGCAAAAGCGTTGACAGAGGCAAAAACAACTACAGACTTTTATTCTTCAATAGAAGCTTATACAAAGTTTGTGGAAGAAGAGGAAAAAGAAGCAATTAAGGCAGAAAAAGCCGTATTAGCTGATAAAAAAAAGAAGCTTCAGGGCAGTCTTGAAGCAGAAAAAAGCGAAAAAACTCTGAGAATAAAGAAGCTGCTCGACTTAGAGCTTCTTGACATGGTGGAAAACTGGTTCAGAGATATGCTTCTCATTTCTTCGGGAATGGAAGAAAATGTAATCAACAGAGACTATAGTCAGGAATTAATTACGGAGTCAAAAAAGCTCTCAAGAGAAGAGCTATACTTAATACTTAGAAAAACAGAAGAGGCTAAGACTGAAATACAAAGAAACGGAACCAGAGCCTATGTCTGGAAAAATCTGTTTATTGAGTGCAAGGTCTTGCATTAATTATAGAGAAGGAAGAACAACATGATAAGAGTAACAAGCGTCAGATTCAAGACTGCGGGCAAGGTTTACTATTTTGACCCAGGCGAATTTGAGCCAAAAGAGGGAGACTTTGTTATTGTCGAGACGGCAAGAGGTCTTGAATATGGTGAAGTAATAGAGGATGTCAAGGAGGTCAGCTCCAAGGAAGTAGTTTCCCCTCTTAAGAGCGTAATAAGAATAGCAAACGAAGCAGATACTAAGCAGTACAAAGAAAATCAGGAAAAAAAGGAAAAGGCACTTAAGACCTGTCAGGAAAAGGTGGACAAACACAACCTGCCTATGAAGCTGATAGATGTGGAATATACCTTCGATAAGTCAAAGGTTATTTTCTATTTTGCGGCTGACGGAAGAGTGGACTTCAGAGAGTTGGTTAAGGACTTAGCCGGAGTTTTCAAGATGAGAATAGAGCTCAGGCAGATAGGTGTCAGAGATGAAGCCAAGATGATAGGCGGAATAGGCACCTGCGGAAGACCTCTCTGCTGTCACACCTGGCTTTCGGATTTTGAGCCGGTGTCTATCAAGATGGCAAAGGTGCAGAATCTTTCGCTTAATCCAACGAAAATATCTGGTATTTGCGGCCGTCTTATGTGCTGCCTTAAATATGAAAACGATGTCTATATTGATATGAAGAGGAACCTGCCTGACCCAGGAGACAAGGTAAAAATCGGCGGACAGCACGCAGTTGTTGTTGAAACCAATATCTTTAAGGGCACATTAAAGGTTAAGTACCTGCCGAAAAACGGAGAAGAGGGCTCTGACGAACTCTTTATCGTAGACAAGTCTGAAATTACTAAGATAGAAAAAAGAAAACCGAAGGTTGAAGAAGAAATAGACGAAGAAATCAAAAAACTGGAGGATTAGTCCTGTATGGGCGAAAAAGAGAGAATAGACGATATCGGCTTTTCCGGCTTCAGACTTATTCAGAGGCCGGATTGGTTTTGTTATGGGATAGATGCAGTGGTCTTGGCTGACTTTGCGAAGATGAAAATAGGTTGTGTTGCAGCTGACCTGGGCTGCGGCACAGGAATTATCCCGCTTATTTTAAAGCATAAATACAGTCCCTCAAAGGTCTATGGGATAGAGGTTCAGCCTGAGGTTGCCGACCTTGCGGTGAGGACGGTAGAGCTGAACGGACTGCAGGCCGAAATAGAAATTGTGAACACAAGCGTAATATCTGCGGCAGAAAAGCTTGAAGAGGCTGGTGTTCAAAAGGGCTCCTTTGATGCGGTAGTTACAAATCCGCCCTATGTTTCGGGAGGCGGAGGAATAAAAAGCGACGAGCCACATAAGGCTATTGCTCGGCACGAAATTGTGAGCAAGCTCGAAAACTTCGTGGCGTGTGCGGCGGACCTTTTGAAGCACAGAGGAGATTTTTATATGATAAACCGTCCAAACCGTCTTGTTGATGTGGTTTGGCTTTGCAGAAAATATAAGCTGGAGCCTGCGGAAATAAGGTTTATTCAGCCCTCCGAAGGAAAAAAGCCTAACATCTTCCTGATTCACTGTGTAAAAAACGGTGGAAAGGATTTGAAATTTTTGGATCCGCTCAAGGTCTATGGTCCGGACGGAAAATACAGCGAGGAAGTCCTTGCAATGTATGAAAGGAGATAAAAATAATTAGCAAACAACCAAAAGCTCCCCGCGCCCTACACGCCGCCCTGACGCCAGCCCTCTTGACATTTTCTGGGGGGGGTATTGTATACTCTAATCAGATGGAAGAAGCTTTATCCAATAGAATTATTGCGGTAAGCAGAGAATTTTCACTGAAAGGAGCGAATACATTTATGAGAAAAGTAGAATTTGACGAAATGAGAATGGTTGAAGCTGGTGGATGGATCCACGAAGATGGGTTTATTTGTTATCGTAGTGAAGACGGGAAAACCTATGTCATGATAGGGCTTGGATCTATAATAATTGGAAAAGAGGATTATCAGTTTATTTATTCTCCTGGGGTATTTATGTTTAATATAAAGGAAACCCCTATAATGATATACACCCCATTATATTTAGTAAGACTATTAATAGGAGCAATTTAACAACCAACAACTCCCCGCCATCCGGCGGGGAGTTACTGTTTACAGAGCCTTTAGCTCTTCTATGCATTTTGTGCAGATGTTCTTTCCCATAACGCTCTGAACATTTGAAGCGTTGCCGCAGAAGATGCAGGCTGGGGAGTATTTTTTTAGAATGATAGTGCTCTCATCAACGAAAATTTCGAGAGGGTCCTTGATTTCGATTTCTAAGGTTCTTCTTAATTCGATAGGAAGTACAATTCTTCCGAGCTCGTCAACTTTTCTTACTATTCCTGTTGCTTTCATGGCTAAACCTCCTTTGGTTTACTGTCCGATTAATATTATTCTTCGGTCTGGTTATTGTTTGAGGGAGCTTCGTTCTTACCTGCTTCAGAAGAAGCCTTTGCTTCATCGACTCCATCCGATTTTTCCGCCTTAGAGGCCTTCTTTTCGGATACTATGTCGGAAATTGCCTTTATTGCACCCGCAACTGAAGAAGCCTGACCGAGGAGAGTTGTTGGACCTTTTACTGCGCTGACCAAAGATGAAGTCACATCCACAACATCCTTTGCAACGCCTTCTGCGTCCTGTGTGACGCTGGCCGCAGATGCAGTAATCGTTTCAACATTTTCCATTACCTTTGCCAGCGATTTTACAGAAGGAATCAGGTGACGAATCAGCGAAATACATCTTAACAAGAGGACAAACAAAGCAATGCAAATAGCTAACATGCAAAATTCACCAAGTGTTAATGTAATATCCATAGTAACTTCTCCTTCCATTTATTATTAGTGCTTCCTATTATATCTTTAAATGGAAAATTTTTCAAGTAATGTATTATAATTGAAAAATTTGCCGGCCGTACTAAAATCAACCTCGCAACTTGAGTGCTATCTTACTTACATCTTGCGTACTATCTGGTGCTGTGATAGAGGCTATAATAATGGGTCCCTTTTATATCAAACTTTTTTATTTCCGTACAAAGCATACAATTTCAACATTTATTGGGGAAATACACCAAAAATGGAAAAAATGTCGCGGCTGTAAAGGTTGATTTTTTTCTTCTGTTGTGGTATTTTTTATAAGCCTATATTAT
>DCGW01000067.1:0-6567 GCA_002315335.1 Firmicutes bacterium UBA1768
TGTACAATTACTATTTTGCAGATGATAAAACCCTGCACTTTACCTGTACTTACGATGCGGAAACCGACTGCGTAAAGTGTACCGCGGTTCCCTATTCGGCAGTACCGTGGTCGGATGTGGAATCCAAGGTGCTGAATTCTTCGGAATACAAGCTCTTTGCCCATTACATTAAATCCTTCTTTGAAGAGAAAACCGGTGAGGGTATCGGCACCCGCGCCGTCTATACGCTGTAAGGAGGGTAAGCTATGAAACGACTGTTACCGGTTTTAATTGTTCTTTGCCTTCTCGGCGCGGTGTTTACCTGTCTACCGAAAAACAATATCAGCGAGCGCTCTATCACTTCGCTTGACGATGTGAACAACTGCACTGTCGGCGTTCAGGGCGGCACGAACTATGAGGTGTATCTTGCCAAGAAGTGCCCAGACGCAAAAACCATTTTCTTTAACGAGTTTTCCTCCATCTACCCCGCGCTCCAGCAGGGCAAAATCGATGTGATGATTACCGAGAGCGTTGCCTTCGCCGTGGAAAAAGCGGAGATTCCCGCACTTGTTGCGTTGGAGGAGCCCATTGCCACGCTGGATTACTGCATTGGCATCGCAAAAAATGCCCAGGGCAGTACCATATATCAGCAGCTAAACGAATTTACCGCCAAGCTCAAAGCAGACGGCACGTTGGATGCCATGCAGGACTACTGGCTGAAGTCCTATGACCGGGAGAACTACACTGTGGACAAGTCTGGCATCACGGGTGAAAACGGCGTGCTTCATCTGGCTATGGAGGCGGCCTTTGAGCCTATGTGCTTTGCGGGCAAGGGCGGCGAACTGTTCGGCTACAATATCGACTATATCTATCGCTTCTGCCAGGAGTACGGCTATGAGCCGCAGATTAGCACACTGGACTATGATGCGATGACGGCGGCACTTTCCGGCGGCAAGATTACCATAGCAGTGGGCGTGATTCCGGATGAAGAACGCTCGGAGGAGGTGCTCTTCACAGACCCGATTCTGAATTATGATATCATCATCGCCAGGGATAGCGGCGAGACCACTGCCGAAAACTTTTTTGTCAAGCTTGGCGGAAGCATCCGAAAAACCTTCCTTCGTGATTCCCGCTGGCAGATGTTCGCACAGGGCGCGGTCACAACGCTGATGATTTCTGTGTTGGCGGTGCTGTTCGGCACGGTACTGGGGCTTATTTTGTATCTCTGGCGTATGCACGGTAAAAAGGCGGAGCGTGCGGTAACAAATATGCTCTGCTGGCTCATGAGCAGTACGCCGACGGTTGTGCTTCTGATGATTCTCTACTACATCATCTTCGGCGCATACGCCGTCAGCAACATTGCGGTTGCGGTGGTCGGCTTCTCGCTTCTCTTTGGCTGCGGCTTCTATGAGCGCATCGTTTCGGGCGTGAAGGCCGTGGGTACCGGGCAGGAGGAGGCAGCCAGAGCGCAGGGCTTCAATCAGAATCAGACCTTCTTCCTGATACAGCTCCCGCAGGCGGCGGAGCATTTTATGCCGAGCTTTCAGGGGGATGTGATAGCGCTCATTCAGGAAACCTCAGTTGTGGGATATATTGCCGTTATGGATTTGACCAAAATGAGCGACCTTGTGCGTGGCAGAACCTATGAGGCATTCTTCCCCCTGCTTGTTACCGCAGGCATCTACTTCCTCATCATCTGGCTTATGACGCTGGTTCTCAAGCGCATCGGCGTTGCCTTGAGTAGTAAAAAACGAAGGCCGGAGCGTATCCTAAAACGTCTGACTGGGGATAAAAATAAGCAGTAAAAATAAGATATAAAGGAGATTTTTCGGAGGGGAAATATAAAAATGAAAACGAAAAAGAACAACAAGGCAATTTTGGCAATATTACTTATACTGATCATCGCTGGGTTGGCGTTAGCATGTATCGGTGCGATCAAATCCCTGAGCATGGGCTTACCCGGAATAACCAAGCCAGAACAAATTGAAGGTATGGAGACCATTGGCATGGATACGGCACAGCCGATGCCTGATCAGGCTGGAAATTCGAACCCGACAGACGCGGCAGAGCCGAATCCATCCGCGGTGGAAGGCGAAGAGCCTCCTGCGGAAAATGGTGAGCCGATCAATGATATAAATATGTCTCACGGTGCGGGCGACGCGTTTTCCTTTGCTATCGTGTATATTGTACCAATCCTAATATACATTCTACTGCTCATTTATGTTCTGATGGAGTATAAAAGACCCCACGGAAATCTGCTGCGTGTAACCTTGCTGATTTATGCATTTATGCTTGCTGTCTGGGCGGCGGCGCAGGGAGAAAACGCAGGATGCATATATGTTCTTCCATGTACAACCGTGATTGTTGCTTATCTTTCAGGACGCTTAAACAAGATTAAAAAGAACATAGTCTGGTTTTCTATTGCGGCAGCATTTTTAATCGGTTATGGAATCCTCCAGACGGTGATGGTCGGTGTCGAAACCTACGGTATTATGCAGATTTCTTACTGCTTCGGTGCATTCCTGCAGTGGATAACCCTGGCATTGGCGTATTTCAGCAGATACAAGGAGCACAAGGAAGCCGGTCTGATGGATGCGCCGAAGAAATAAATAAAAAAGGAGAAGAAAAAAATGAAAAAAATCTTAATTCTATTATTGGCTTTGTCCATGGTATTTAGTATGACCGCGTGTGGGCAGAAAGAAGCGGAAGACTCTGCTGCTGAAGGAATAACAGCAATTCCTTTAGGCGGAAATTTGGGTGAATATGAGTTAGAGGGAGAATGTTTTGGTACTTATACTGAAATTGACTTTCCGAAGGGTATAGACCTTTCTGGTATTTCTGAATCACATTTGTACTACTCTGAAGGCAAAAATACCCCATACATTGCTGTTTACAGGTGGGCAAATGAAGACGGAAAAACTTTGGAAGAAGAAACCGCTGCTTTATCTGAAGCGTTTGGAGCTGCTGATTACCAGATGACTACCTGGGAAGAACTTGCAGGTGATGAAGGCTTCTATACGATTGGCTATACTGATGAAGAAGGCAACTACTATTATGTGGAATGCGATCTGATGCTTGACGGCGATGAATTTGTGGAAATCGATTTCTATAATGCTACTGAAGAAATTGCTCTAGGGGATACAGGCTTATATGTTGCAGTGCCTTCCGGATATACAGATTTAATGAACGATGAAGAAAAAGAACACGGAACAGCTTTCTATGGTTCTTATGATGACAGTTATTATTTGCCAAGCTTTTGGGCAGGACCATATCCAAATAGTTACGAAGAACTTTGCTGGTATTTATCTGAGACCTATGAAGAAATGCCTTTAGACGAAGCCGCATACGATAAAATAGTAGCATCGGGTTGGGACAAGGCTTCCTGCGATGAATATTATGATGCCTTGGGAATTACTGATGTTGAGTTGTTCCAAGGGGAATCTAATGGTTATAACATAGATGTGTATGCCGGCAATTGCTCAAACGGCTGTTGTGATGATATTTATATAGATTTGAAAGACGGAACATATTACAACATCTTCTTATATAGCGAATTTATAGATCCTTATCCGCTCTATGCGAAAGTTATTGTGGATTCATTACATACTAAATAATAAAGAAAGGAAATTTGGAAATGGAAAATAAAACATCGAAAAACATTCTGCTTGCCATCATGGGTGTGCTGATTCTGGCGGAGATTGTTCTTAATGTTTACTGCTGCATTACAGGCAGAAAGATTGTATATAACCTTATAAATCTGATTGCGCTTGTCGTAGTTGCGTTTTATGGCTTCGAACTGTACAAGAAGCCTCATGGCAATATGCTGAAAATTGCTATGTTGGTGAGTGCATTAGCTATTGTTGTTTCTGTTATTGAATCTATTTATGAGTGGCCGGATCAATTTATTGAGATTTTCCTTCCAATTTTTGCTGCATGTTTGCTGTTCTATGTCGCAGGTCGTTTGAACAGAATTGAACAGAATAAATATTTGTTGCCGCTTGTTGCGATTATCTTACTTGCTTGTTGCGTGATGGACTGGGTTTCGTTTATTTCCGACCCAGTGGCGACCATTGTTTATTTTAAGGTGACGAATCATTTCGTCATCACTCTCACTCTCATGATAGCCTACTTCGTCCGCTTCAAGGAGCACAAGGAAGCTGGGCTGATGGATGCACCAAAGGAAAAATGAAAAGGAGAAGAAAAAAGATGAAAAAATTATTAATATTATTTCTTTGTCTTGTAACAGTATTTAGTTTTGCCGGATGTGGAGGTCAGACTGAAGATAAGACTACTGATGAAGCAACAAATGTCATTGACTTAGGTGGAGGTCTTGGATCAATCGAATTCGAGGGAGATGCTTTCGGAAACTACAAGGTAATCGAAACCCCTGACGAATTTGTATTCAGCGGGGAATCAGAAATAACCGTATATGAAGATACCGATTGCGACACTCCGTATATTGTTGTTTATCGTTTTGCAAAGGGTGAGGATACTCTTGAAACAATTGTGCAGGAAGAAGCTGACCTGTACTCCGAAGGATATTATCAGATGTATGAAAAATTTGATGACTTACCGGGAGGAGCTTATTTCAGCTCATATGGAGAATATGATGGCAATTACTATTATATAGACTCTCGATATATTGAGGACGGCGATGATATTGTTGTAATCGACTGCTATGGAAAGACTGAAGAGCTGCAAATAGGAGATACCGATGTATACGCATGGATTCCTGTTGGATATACCGACAAGCTTGATCAGGACAATAAAGATCATGATGCATTTTTCTGGGCAGAATACAGTGATGATTACTATTTCCCGGAAATGTGGATGGGCAAGTGGAACCCTTCCTATGAATATCTGAACTGGTATTGGGCTAAGGATTTCCCGGATGGAGTACCTTACACTGAAGAAGAATATGCTGAAGCAATTGAGAAACTGGAATCCGGCAATTTCAATGTGGAAGAATACTACAAAAAAATTCAGCACCCTATAGTTTATGCCTCAAATACAAACAAATTAAGCAAATATGACTATAACGGTGAATTCTACTCCTTAAAGGGTCTTTGCGAGGGTACAGATATCTGGTTCAAGGTTGGTGACGACTGGTATAACACATGGTTCAAATCCGAACTCGACCCGAAGCCTGCATATGCAAGTGCATTCCTGAAATCACTGCATACGAAATAAATTGACTTTTGATTAGGAATATGAAATCGTATTCCTGATTAGGGTATACACAAGTACGCGACAAGATAGTTTGCGTCACAAATTAATAGGAGGAAATGAAAAAAATGAAAAAAATCTTAATTCTATTATTGGCTTTGTCCATGGTATTTAGTATGACCGCGTGTGGGAGCAGTGGCGAAGACACCCAGAAGGAAGCTGCTGCAATTACAGCAATTGAAGTCGGCGGAGATTTTGACCCTATCGATCTCAGCGGTAAGGCACTGGGAGAATACACGAAGATTGATATACCTGAATGGTTTACTACATCAGAAGATGCCACCAGCGAGATGTATTACTGCGAAGGTAGTGATACTCCTTACATTGCGATTGTAAGCCGTCCTTTTAAAGCTGACAGCTTTGAGGCAACCATTGCAGATTACGCAGAAACCTGGGGTGATGGCTACTACCAGATGCTTAATGAAAAGATTGCATATTTGATTAGCAGTCAGGAACTTGATGACGGAACAATATTCTACAAAGCGGTATTAGTATATGATTTAGGAGACACCACAAAGAGCGTAATATTCTATGGTAATACTGAAGAGGTTCAGATTGCTGATTCAGACCTTTATTTCAATATTCTTACCGGTTATGAAAGCAAGCTTAATGAATCCAGCGAAGACTTTAATGCCTCTGTATATGCCGAATATGATGACAGCTACGGCTTCCCTAACGTTTATGCATGTGAAGATACAGACACATATGATAAAGAAAAGCTGTTCTTTGATTATTTAGATGAATTGGGATTCTCGGAGGAAGAATACAATAAGTGGGCACAGAACTGGAATGACGAAACAACAAGGGCCTACCTCAATGCACTTGGCTTCGAAGTAGTATATTCCACAACCAAGATCACCGATGACTACAACGCTTATGCATATTGCTGTGAATTAAATAAAGGAGAGGCTCCTTCCTACAACACATTTATCTGGATTAACAGAGGCGAGAAGAATTATCTTATAAACACATGGACCTTCCTTATGAATCCGGAACCTGCATATTTAACAGCTATGCTTGACTCAATCAAGGTTAAATAATCCTGCATCCGAACTCAACCCAGAGCCTGCATATGCTGGTGTGTTCCTGAAATCACTGCATACGAAATAAACTGACGTTTTACAGCAGGAGATAAAGCTTATAGCATTTCAATACTTTCAGAAACAAATCAGATCTATGCTGCTGCAATGGTTTACCCCATACACAGTAAATTAGTAAAGATAGAAAGCCGGAATATAAAAAAAGACCAGATATACCCTGGTCTTTTTTGCTCTGAAATTGGGATTTTCTCCTCATCCGGATACATATCTGTCAGAAGGAGGATATCCAAATGACAGATGAACAAGAAGAAAAATCCTGCTC
>DCGW01000067.1:6650-13588 GCA_002315335.1 Firmicutes bacterium UBA1768
TATGCTGTATTAATGTGATGTTGTTTCCATCTACGTCCTTAATCATAAGATTCTTTGAAATAGGTGTTTCAAAAGGGCCTGCGATAATAGTACCGCCATTTTGCTTAACTGTTTCAACTGCGGCATCTATGTCATCAACATTCATTCTTAAGCCGTATATTCCTACGGGAATCGAAACGGGGCCATCTTTTACTGCTTCCATGATTTCCATCTCAAGGTCTTCGTTTGCAATAACATAAACATGACTGCCAACTGTTGTTGTAAGGTCGTGTTTTTTGGTAAAGCCTAAAGTTTCATAAAACGTCATAATTTTTTCTGGATTTTCGGTAACGATACTTGGGTACATTGATTTTACTTTCATTGAGGTAAGCTCCTTATTGTTTATGTTTCGCTGAATGTAATGCATCCCAAAAGAAAGGCCAAAAGTTCAACTGTTGGGGCACTACAGAAGCGATACACTAATTATATAGTAATAATTGGTATTATGCTATGTTTTTTATAAACTTTGACACCTAAGGGGTTATATTTGAGGGAGGCATGAGGCACGATAAATCCACTCTTTCCTTATTTCTAATATTGTATTAAAATAATCATAGTATTTTATATTCAAATGTCTCAGACATAGTATTTTCGAGGAGGAAAGTTATGAAAAAACTATTAGTTATTTTACTGGCTTTGGTGATGGTGTTCTCATTTGCGGCTTGCGGAGAGCAGGAAGAAACAAATACTGCTGATGAAGGTCTCACAGCAATCCCGCTTGGAGGAAATCTTCCTGATGTTCCGCTTGAAGGCGATGCCTTTGGAACTTATACAGAAATTGATTTTCCTGAAGGCGCTGATGTATCAAATGTAGATGAAGCTCATTTATATTCATCAGAGGGCAGCGATACACCATATATTGCAGTTTTTCGCTGGGCCAATGAAGACGGTAAGACTCTTGAAGAAATAACCGCTGAAGAAGCTGAGCATTATAATGCCAGCGAATATGAAATGACTTCATGGGAAGCCCTTGGACTTGATGAAGGTTATTTTGCTATGGGTGAGTATGGTATAGATAGCAAAAACTATTATTATGTGGAATGCAACATATTCCAGGATGGCGATGACTTCGTTGAAATCGATTTTTATTGCGCTACAGAAGAGGTTGCCCTTGGTGATACAGGACAGTATGTATATGTTCCTGCAGGCTATCAGGATATAATGGATGATGACCAGAAAGAACATGGTGTTGTTTTCTATGGTGAATTTGATGACAGCTATGATTTACCTATAATCTGGATAGGAAAATTTGAAGACAGCTATGAATACCTTGAATGGTACTGGCATAATTATTGTAAAGATGGCATACAATTCGATGCTGCGCAGTACAAAGCATGGACAGATGCTTCTGCAGGAGGTGCTTGGGACGAACAGACAACCAAAGCATACTACGAAGGCGTAGGCTGTGAATACGAAAAAATGTCTGCAACCGACTGTGGAGATGGCATTAGTGCAGGCGCTTATTATTACATTTATAATGGTGATACCGAATGCACAGAAATCTATTTTGCAATAGGCGAAGATTGCTACAACTTCCTGTTATTTGGTTTCGGTGCTCATGAATACGCTGCGGCTGCAATAAACTCACTGCACACAAAATAAGGTTAAAGAAAAATTGCATTATTAAAGTGCCAGGTACTGATTTGTCAGCGACCTGGCATTTTGTTCTTATCAACCATAATAACGATTCCTTAAAATTTCGTTTGAAAAAGACAGTGAGACTGCCTCATATACAATAAAAAATCTCCCGCTATCATTTAGGAAAGCGGGAGATTTTGCTTAATAACCAATTTGATTTTTCAATAAGTGCTTATTTACTATGAAGTGAGTTGAATATTGCATATTGCGGAGCAGGGTCTAAGTCGCTGCTAAGCCAAAGCTCATACGTTTTGTCGCCTACATGAATATATGAATCCACAATACCTACTACAGTGTCTCCATCGGCAGCGGTTCCTGCGTGGTAGCTGATACGACAACCATCAACTTCAATTGCATTGTCGATAGTAATATCGATACCAAAGGCTTTGTAATAAGCAGCAACAGCAGACTCATTCCAGCCAGAGTCATTCCAACCCTTGTAAGTAGCTTCGTCTACAGGTAAGCCGTCCTTGAATACATCGCCCCAGAACCACTCAAGTTCATCATATGTGTTGCTAAGTTCACCAATGAAAATATATGGCATGTAGTAGCTGTCATCATAAGTACCGCACAAATATGATTTGTGTTCTTCCATTTCTTCTGTCGACAGGACTGAATCATAGCCGGTAGGAATCCACAGGTATTTACCGCTGTCGCCAAGAGCCACCTCTTCTGTAGCAGCGTGGAAGTCTATAGCAACAAAGTCATTTCCATCAGCAAAGGTCACTGATGAAATGTAGTAAAATCCATCGTAAGGGAAGTCTTGTATGTAGTCTGAGCTGGTATCAAACACTGTTGCCGGTCTTCCGCTCAGGTCAAAGGAAGTATAATTTCCGCCCGGAGTAGATTCTTCGGCAGCACTTTTTGAAAATTCGTCCAGAGTCATATCGACATCCTTCCAACGAAATACCATGATATATGGTGTGTCACTTCCTTCAGAATAGTAAATATCGAGAGTATCTGCACCATACTTTTCCATAAAATCTGTTGGTGTATCAAGCTTTACATACTCACCATATGCAGGGCCTTCAAGCTCATAATCTGGAAGATCTCCTCCAAGTGGAATTGCAGTAAAGGTTTCTGCTACAGCAGTATCTTCTGCAGACTCGGTTTCACCGCATGCTGTAAATACAAATATCATAGATACTGCCAGCAATGCAATCAAAAGCTTTTTCATCATTTGCTCCTTTCGTTGTTATCGCGAAAAAACTGTCATGCTACGGTCTTTCGGAGGCCATAATGTAATGATAGCCGAAAAAATTGTAGCCTAAGTGCGTGATTAGAAGCGCACATCATTTAGTTCAAATAGTATAACATAACCATACAAGTTAATCAATAAAAGTGTAGAATTCTACAGTTTTGTTGATTATTTTTTGGTTGACGGGTAGGGAGAAGACCTATATAATTGATAAAAATGTAGAAATCTACAAAAAAGGTGAGTATATGATTAACAGAGATAAGTATTTGCAGCAGCTGATTGATAATAGAGATAATGGATTTCCAAAGATAATAACTGGAATAAGAAGATGCGGGAAATCCTATTTGATAAAAGAAATCTACAGAAACTATCTGCTTGAACAGGGAGTAGATGAAAGTAGTATTCTGATTTTAGAACTGGATGACGATAGAAATATCAGATATCGAGATCCTATATACCTTGGACAATATGTTCGTGAATATTGCACCGAAAAGAAAAAATATGTAGTATTTCTCGATGAAATTCAAAAGGTCTATCCCATTGTTAATCCAAATCTCACGGATGGAAAACATGTGGCAGCAAAAAAAACAGATGAAGAAATAATTACATTTGTTGATGTGATTTTGGGATTATCGAGAGAACCTTATATTGATTTATATGTATCCGGCTCAAATTCTAAAATGCTTTCATCTGATATAGTGACAGAATTTAGAGACAAGGCAGTAAATATTCAATTAGGACCATTGTCATTTGAGGAATTCTACAATTACACCGGGGGATCGAAAACAGAAGCGTTGTATGACTATATTCAATTTGGCGGAATGCCGTTAGCTGTGCTCAAGGGTGAAAATGGAAAAAAAGAGTATTTGAAAGAGTTGTTTGAAACAACATATTTCAAGGATATCATCGAGCGGAATAAACTTAGAAAAAGCACTTCGCTGGATGAACTGTGCAATATCATCAGTGCTACAACTGGAGAATTACTAAATTCGGAAAAGATAGCCAACACCTATCAAAGCATAAAAAAAGAGAAAATTGACAAGCAGACTGTTGAAAAATACATAGGTTGTTTTGTTGATGCATTTCTACTCAGAGAGGCCAGACGTTACGATTTGAAAGGTCGTGCAGAAATCGGGGCGCTTAGAAAGTATTATTTTCTGGACACTGGTCTTCGAAACGCTCGATTGAATTTTGCTTTTCCTGATGAGGGACAAATGCTCGAAAATATTGTTTACAACGAATTGATTTATCAGGGATATTCGGTAAATGTAGGAATTTTTGATACGATAGAAAAAAATAAAGAAGGCAAATCTATAAGAAAGACAAATGAGGTTGATTTTTTTGCAAGAAGAGGGAACCGACAGTACTATATACAGGTTGCTTCAGATATAGTGAACGCATCAACAGCAGCAAGAGAATTCAGACCATATTTCATGATAAACGATCAGGTTCAGAAAATCGTGGTAATTAATAAGCCGATTAATGAATGTCTTGACGAGAATGGATTTACTATTATTGGGGCTACGGATTTTTTGCTCAGATTTATTAAATAAGGCAAAGCGGTTGGACCACGGAGAGTATTTAACATCTGCAAGTTTCATTGCAGATGAAGCTGAGATTGGTTTTATTGGAAACTGGTATAACAGTCAAGACTTCGGAGTGGCAGGCTGATTTTCTGATTTACAATCTGTTTTGACTTCAATATAATTGAGGAAATGGAAATTATTTGACGAGCACGAACTGGAGAGGACTGATTTATGAATATAGTAATAGCCATACTTCTTGTTTTTGCGCTGGTGGGCCTGATTGACAAAATAACAGGCAATCGGTTCGGACTTGGATATGAGTTTGATAAAGGCATAGATATTATGGGTTCGTTGGCACTTGCTTTGGTTGGAATAAGCTGCATAGGAGTATACGCTGCTGCGGCAAATGCGGATTCTATAGCGAGACTTGCGGCTTTGCTGCCGTTTGATCCAGCGATATTAGTGGGCTGCCTCCTTGCACCTGACATGGGAGCAATGACAATAAGCCTTGAGATTGCCAGCTCAAGAGCGGTAGGAATTTTTGCGGGGATGATTGTAGCGACCTCGGTTGGGGTAACTCTCTGCTTCCAGCTTCCGATTTGTGTTGCTGCGATAAAGGATTTTGTGGATAGAAACACCATAATGAGAGGCTTTATTATTGGAATAATATCAATTATTCCAGGGATAATTCTCGGAGCCTTTATGTTAGGCCTCAGTTTTTCAGAAGTGGTTTTAAACACCCTGCCTGTCCTGATTCTTTGCCTTATTGTTGAGGTTGGATCAAGGGTTTCTGCAAAGACTACAGCAAAAACGATGATAGGGATTGCGAGCGGAGTCAGAATTCTGACGCTGGTTCTCTTTGCCCTTGTGATTTTGGGAATATTTGTTGAAGATTTTGCTATTGCTGATGCGGAGGTTGTCAAAGACACATTTGTCTGCTGCGCAAAAATGGCTGCAGTTGTCTGCGGTTCAATGGTATTTTCAAAGCTGGCGCTGAAACATTTTAAGAAACCCTTTTCAATTCTTGCGCGGTTGATGGGTACCAATGAACAGTCAGTCATGGGAATTCTCCTCGGAATGACAACCACTTTTGCCATGCTTCCGCTTGTTCCGGAAATGGACAGAAGGGGTCAGTTGATAAACGGAGCCTTTTCTGTTGGTGGAGCGTATATTATTGGAGGCCAGATGGCTTATGTTTCAGCTCTGACAACGGGACATGAAATTCTCGTTTTCTTTGTTACGAAAATAGTATTTACAGTTTGCGCATGCATTGCAGTATGCTTTGTTGACAGGAAAAAAATGGAGAAGAAAATGAAAACAATACGAGTAGCCGCTGCAGTAATACAATCAGGTGATAAAATCTTTGCCACTCAGCGTGGCTATGGAGAGTTCAAGGGAGGCTGGGAATTTCCAGGAGGAAAAATCGAAGCCGGCGAGACTCCGGAGGCTGCATTAAAGCGCGAAATATTGGAAGAGCTTGAGACAGAGATTAAGGTGGGAGAGCTGCTTGATACCGTTGAATATGACTACCCGAACTTTCACCTGTCGATGGACTGCTTCTTATGTGAAATCGTGAGAGGCGATCTGGTTTTGAAGGAGCACGAGGATGCAAAGTGGCTGAGCAGGGAAGAACTCTACAGCGTGGATTGGCTTCCAGCCGACATAGCCCTGATAGAAAAGATAAGAGAAATATTATAGAAGTCGACCGTATGATGAGTAGATGCTGCAGATGCACAGCAACAAACTTCAAAAGGATTTACTATCATTGGAGCAACAGATTTTTTGCTCAGTTTCATAAAATAAGGTAAAGCTGTTGCTCCACATAATTGATGCAAAAGAAGATTTTTTGAAGTTGAACTATGAAAATTGAAAGGTGGCTTATTTTGAACAAAGAATCAAAAATCTTTCGTGCGATAGACCTCTATGTCAGACTTTGCGAAGGAAAAATAATTAATAAGAGTGAAGAGTCCATAAGATTTGGTGTTGATGAGAGAACAATCCAGCGGGATATTGACGATATAAGAGCATATTTGGACGAAAAGAGCATAGTAGAGGGCGACGGTAGGGAAATTGTCTATGATAGAAGAAAAAAAGGCTATGTTATGGTTGGAGACGAACCCTCAATGATGACGAACAGTGAAATTCTGGCTGTTTCTAAGGTTCTGCTTGAAAGCAGAGCATTCACAAGCCGTGAAATGAAGTCGATACTGGCAAAGCTTGTCAGGGGCTGCGTCCCGTTCGAAAACATGAAACTGGTCAGCGAGCTGTTAGCCAATGAAAGCTTTCATTATGTGGAGCCAAACCACAAAGAGTATATACAGGATGAGCTGTGGACGATTGGCTCGGCCATTCACAATCATAAGCTGGTTGAAATAAAGTATTCCAAAGGAGCCGCGCCAAATGAAACAAAAAAGCGAGTCGTTGAGCCATCGGCCATAATGTTTTCCGAGTACTATTTCTACCTGATAGGGTATGTTGTCGAGCAGAACAATCAAGGAGCATATGAACATAAATATGGATTTCCAGCGGTTTTTCGC
>DCGW01000067.1:13616-16413 GCA_002315335.1 Firmicutes bacterium UBA1768
CATATAAAACCTTGAACGAAACCTTTGAGGTAAGACATGCCGATAGGTTTGAGGAGGGAGAATTTCGTAAGAGAATTCAATTTATGTATGCCGGTGAGCTTCAAAGCATAAAACTAAAGTTTTTTGGGCAAAATCCCGAGCCTGTGCTTGACAGACTGCCAACAGCAAGGCTTATTGAACAGTCGGAAGAGGGAATTATCATAGAAGCTGAGGTATACGGCATGGGTATAATTATGTGGCTCTTGAGTCAGGGAAACAAAATTGAAGTGATTAGCCCGGACAACCTTAGACAGGAAATCAAAACTGAAATTGCAGCAATGATGAAATTATATGAGTGAAGAGAGCGGAAGCATAAAAATCACACCTTGATTATTTTCCCTTAGTTGCTGCAGTTGAGGTGATGCCGTAGTCATTTGGAGGAAGAACTCGGAAGCTACTTTGACCACGATTTTATTCTAAAACGGATACTGCTTTGTTTTTCGCAAAAGAAAGTTTTTCAGAATGACAGATTTTGTCATCGAAAGAAAGTAGAATATAGACAGCATTTTATATATGTATAGTCTATGATACGGAAAAACATTCATAGATATCAAGCAGAAAACAAAGGAGGATAAAGATGAAGAAATTAATGATAACTATTTCTATTATTGCAATTATGCTAACTATATGTGCTTGTGGAGGTAGTGGGAGTTCGAACGATGCATTGACAAAGGGTGATCCTATTAGCAAAGATGAAATACAGGACTTGTATTCATCTCCATCCGATTTTAAAGGAAGAGGTTTTGATTTCACTGCAAAGGTGATTTCTGTAGAAAAGGATGGAGATACCCTATATATTCAAGCGATGTATGACAAGGAGAATTATGAAAAAAACACTATTATTGAGTATGTAAGTGAAGAAATAAATGTTGATAACGATGATTTTATTAAAGTATCAGGGGTAGTCAAAGGGGAGTTTAAAGGTGAGAATGCACTTGGAGGAACTGTTACAGCCCCTCATATAGTAGCGGAGTCTGTTGAAGTTGTTGATGCGGTTGATGCTTATCCTGCAGAGGCAACCTATGAAGTAAACAAATCTATCACAAAAGGTTCCTGTGAAGTGACACTTACAAAAGTTGATTTTACCGAAGACGAGACAAGAGTATTTGTCACAATAAAAAACAACAATTCTTCAGAGATAAGTATGTATCCGGATCAGGGTGTCATTATTCAGGACGGTAATCAATATGAAGTGAATGACAGATACAGATACGATTTCATGCAGTCAGATATTAAAGCGGGCTGCACTGTTCGAGGCGTTGTCGCTTTTGATAAGGTGGATGAAAGAAGCTTATCATTTGAATTCTCGGGAAGCGATACCGATTACAACTCACTTGATTTTAGATTTGACATCGAAATCTAACCAATAACACACAAATAAGCGCATAAAAACCTCCTTGTATTACGATGTATTTCAAAGGAGGTTTTTTATGGCAAACTCACAGAGTTTTTTTAAATGATGGTTTGTCTAACACCAGTAGGGTTTTGTAAAAAAGGAGATTGGAAGGAGTGACCACTACGAATAATTGTTTTAGTACATTTATTTGTACAACAAACCACAAAATAAGGGACCTAATAAGAAAAAATCAAGAAAAACAACATTATATGGACTACATATAGTAAATGTGATAAAATAATATCATTGAATGAATTGTTGGCTGGATTTTCTTATGAAAATAATATGGATTAGTATTCATGAAGGATTGAAAAAGGCGGTATTATGTTTATTGCTCATATAAATAATAATAGAGTACAAAGTTGTGAAGAACATAGTATAAATGTTGCTTCAAATGTTGAGGATATTCTTAGTCCTTTAAATCTAGGGAAAAGTGGTTATATTTGTGGCCTTCTTCACGATACCGGAAAGTTTTCTGAAGAGTTTTCTTCATATATAGAAAAAGCGGTTTCTGGCGAAGCGGTTAGAAAGGGCTCGGTAATTCATACATTTGCAGGCGTACGCCTTCTTTTGTCTGAATTCAATAGTGTTTACAATGATGGGAAGAATACAGGTGAGTGGAATAATATAGTTTCTGAATTATTATCTATTGCAATTGGAAGCCATCATGGTCAATTTGATGTTTTTGATGAGAATAAATATTCTGGATTTGACCATAGAATGAAAAAACAGCCTGAATATGATGAAAAGACAATAAGAAACTTATTTGAAACCTGCTGTGATAAGAAAATAATTGTTGAACTATTTAACAAATCCACAAAAGAAGTAGAGGAAATTGGTCAAAAAATAGCCGGAATATCAAATTCTCCGGAAGAAATGCTTTTTCATTTTGGAATATTAGAACGATTATTAACATCTGCGCTGATTGAAGGAGATAGAAGAGACACTGCTAATTTTATGAATAGCGCAAACAATCCTTATTTCGAAACCTTTCAAGATATGAATGGTATATGGTTAGAGGCTTATCAAAATTTGTTAGCACATATCGATTCTTTTGAGGTTAATTCTCAAATAGACAAGGCAAGAAAAGAAATGTCAGAGTATTGTGAGGCTTTTGCGGAGAAACCTTGTGGAATATATAGATTAAATCTACCTACAGGGGCTGGCAAAACTCTTTCGAGTCTCCGATACGCTTTAGCTCATGCCCAAAAGTATTCTAAAAGGCGAATAATCATAACAACGCCGTTATTAAGTATTTTAGATCAAAATGTTCAAGTTATTAGAGAAGCAATAAAAAAAGATGAGATAATTTTGGAGCATCACTCAAATGTAGTAATTGAAAATGATTCTGAGGAGGAATTG
>DCGW01000061.1:0-4916 GCA_002315335.1 Firmicutes bacterium UBA1768
CAACAGCTGCAGACAACCAGACAGCGGTTGACATCCATGTACTTCAGGGTGAAAGAGAAATGGCTGCATACAATACAACTCTTGGAAGATTCCAGCTTTCAGGTATTGCTCCTGCTCCAAGAGGAATTCCGCAGATTGAGGTTACCTTCGATATCGACGCAAACGGCATTGTAAATGTAAGCGCTAAGGACCTTGGAACAGGTAAGGACCAGAGAATTACAATTTCCTCAAGCACAAAGCTCAGCGACGAAGAAATTCAGCAGAAGGTTAAGGAAGCAGAGCAGTATGCGGCAGAGGATAAGGCTAAGAAGGAAGAGGTTGAAACCAGAAACCAGGCCGACACTCTCGTATATGAAACAGAAAAGAACCTCAAGGAGCTCGAGGGTAAGCTCAGCGAAGAAGAGGTTTCAAAGATTACAGCTGCCAAGGAAGACCTTAAGCAGGCTCTTGAAGGAACAGATATTGCTGACATCAAGGCTAAGACAGAAGCTCTTACAAATGAGTTCCACGCAATCTCAGCTAAGCTTTACGAGCAGGCTCAGGCGGCAGGCGGAGCGGGTCCTGATATGAGCGGCTTTGCAGGCGGAGCAGGTCCTGATATGAGCGGTTTCGCAGGCGGAGCAGGCGCAGGACAGCAGCCGGGCGGAGACAATGTGGTAGACGCTGACTTTGAAGTTGTTGACGATGACAATAATAATTAGTATAATCATTCAGGTATCTGATTAAATAACATTTGGCATAAGAACGCCCGCAATCCGGGGGTTCTAATGCCATTTTACGGAAGGTGATCTCATTGGAAAAACGAGACTATTATGAGGTGCTGGGAGTTGATAAATCAGCCAGTGCCGATGAAATAAAAAAAGCATTCAGAAAAAAAGCAATGCAGTACCACCCAGACAGAAATCCCGATAACAAGGAAGCTGAAGAAAAGTTTAAAGAAGTAAACGAGGCCTACGAAATTCTGTCTGACCCTGATAAAAAGAGCAAGTATGACCGCTTTGGTTTTGCTGGGGTTGATCCTAATGCTCAGGGCGGCTTTGGCGGTGGTTTCGGCGGCTTTGAAGATATATTCGGAGATATTTTTGGCTCGTTCTCAGGCGGCTTCGGAGGAGGCTCAAGGAGACGAAACGGCCCGCGCAAGGGAGCTGATATTCAAACAAGAATTGTCCTCACCTTTGAGGAGGCTGCGTTTGGCGCAAAAAAAGAAATTCGTATTACAAGAAATGAAAAATGTCCTGACTGCGGCGGCACAGGAGCTGAAAAGGGTACGGAAAAGAAGACCTGTCCTGATTGCGGCGGCAGCGGCAGAATAAACAAGACAGTTAATACTCCGTTTGGGCAGATGAATAGTCAGACAACCTGTCCTAAGTGCGGAGGAACCGGTCAGATTATTGAAACTCCGTGCAAAAAGTGCAGCGGAAAAGGTGTTGTTCGCAAGGAGGTTAAGCTTAGCCTTGATATTCCTGCGGGTGTTGACTCTGGCTCATACATCCCTCTCAGAGGACAGGGTGAGGCCGGAAGCAACGGCGGTCCTAACGGAGACGTAATAGTAATAATTCAGGTTAAGCCTCATAAGGTTTTCAGCAGAGAAGGACAGGATTTGTTCCTCGAATTCCCTATAACCTATCCTCAGGCAGCACTTGGTTCAACTATTACTGTTCCTACGCTCAGCGAAAAGATTTCATATAAGGTTCCTGCGGGAACACAGAATGGAACTACCTTCAGGCTTAAGGGAAAGGGCATAAGATATGTTAATTCCAACAGCTTTGGAGACCTCTATGTTAAAGTCAATGTAGAAATTCCGAGAAAGCTAAATAATGAACAGAAAAACCTCCTTAAAAAGCTTGAGGAAAGCTACAAAGGAGATGAACATGTCCAGAAAAAGAATTTCATGGATTCGGTAAAGGACATTTTCAAGAAGCTTGACGAAAAAGACGATTAGAAATATCACGAGACAGGGCAGTGTTAATCAGCCGGTAATATACTATGGAATACTTGGAAATTAAAATATATACAACTACAAAGGGAATAGACCCGGTGTCGGGAATTCTTTTAGCTGCCGGAGTCGACGGCTTCGTTGTGGAAGACCCGGGAGACTTCTATGAGCTGATGGAGAAAAAGAACTCCTATGATTGGGACTATGTTGACGATGAGCTTGCGGAAAGCCTCAAGACTACTGAAACCAATGTTACTGCCTATCTGGAAAAGTCTGCTGAGGGCTATGCTCAGCTTAAGCAGATTGAGTCGGAGCTTTGGAAGCTTGATACCTTTAATTGCTGCGGTGCCTTTGAAGACACGGTTGGTATTTTGGGTCGGCTGCAGATGCGGGTCAGAACCGTTTGTGATGAACAATGGAAGGACAACTGGAAGGAATATTTCAAGCCTGCGAAAATAACCGACAGGATAGTAATTAAGCCTTCGTGGGAGGATTATAAAAAAGCCTCAGACGATGAGATAATTATTGAAATCGACCCGGGAGCGGCTTTTGGTACAGGAAAGCATCCTACAACAACAATGTGCATCAAGGCGCTGGAAAAATTTGTAAATTCTGATTCCTGTGTATTGGATGTGGGCTGTGGTTCAGGTATATTATCCATAGCGGCAGGACTGCTGGGAGCAAAGGATGTTCTCGGAATTGAAATAGACCCTGTAGCAGTAACAGTTGCGGGAGAAAACGTTGAAATGAACGGACTTTCCTCCAGGGTGGCGGTAAAAGAGGGAGACCTGACAAAGGGTGTGGATTATAAGGCTGATATAGTGGTTGCAAACCTTATGGCTGACCTTGTTGTTATGCTCTCAAAGGATGTAAGGCGACACCTTAAGGAAGGCGGATACTATGTTTCTTCAGGCATTCTCGCTGAGAAAAAGGAATATGTTGCCGGCGAAATAGAAAAGTGCGGTTTCAAAATCGCAGAGGTCTTAGAGGAGGACGAATGGGTCGCTATAGTAGCGATTTAATGATACAATGTCAAGATTTTTTGTTGAAAAAGAAAATATTACGGGTAAAGAGATACTGATAACAGATGCGGCTGATGTAAAACACATATCCAGGGTTTTGCGTCACCGCATTGGTGATATTATGGAGATTTCCGACGGAGAACGTTTTGAATATGACGTCAGAATTGCAGCCTTTGAGGATGACCTGGTAAGGACGGAAATTCTGTCAAAGCGCGGCTTTACACGAGAGCCTTTTGTGAGGGTAACCCTATATCAGGGAATTCCAAAGCAGGGCAAGATGGAAGTCATAGTTCAGAAGACCGTAGAGGTTGGAATTGCAAAAATTGTTCCTGTCTTCTCCGACAGAACCGTCGTAATTGACAAGGGCGGTTTTTCAAAGAAGGTTGAGCGGTGGCAGAGGGTTGCCGACGAGGCTGTTAAGCAGTGCCGCAGGGGCGTTATTCCAAAGGTCGAAGAACCTGTAAAATTCAATGAGATAGTGGGGCTGATTGGTGATAATGACATCAATCTCTTTTGCTATGAGGATGAAAAGGGAACAACCATAAAGGATGTGCTCAGGAAGGTAAGACCTGATGTGCTTAAGGCTCAGGAAGAGGACAGGCCGTATAAAGTTGGGCTGATAGTAGGCCCTGAGGGCGGCTTTTCACAGGAGGAGTCTGAGTACATTACAGGTGAAGGTGCTGTGTCTGTATCACTCGGAAAGACTATATTGAGAGCTGAAACTGCTCCGATTTCCGGTCTTGCGATGATAATGTACGAATTGGAACTTTAGCAATGAAGAAGGTATATATAACAAATCTTGGCTGCAAGGTCAATCAATATGAGAGTCAGGCTATGAGAAAAGCCTTCAGAAACAGAGGCTGGGAAATCTCAGATGTAGCTGACGGGGTAGATGCCTGTGTTGTCAACTCCTGCAGCGTAACCTCAATTGCCGACAGAAAATCAAGGCAGGTTGTCAGGCAGTGCAGAGCAAAAAATCCGAAGGCTGTAACAGTTTTGACCGGCTGCTATGCGCAGACCGGAACCAAGGCTGTAAAGCAAATGCCTGAGGTTGACCTTGTTATCGGAACCAACAGAAAAAACACAATTCCTGAAGCTGTTGAAGCTTGTTTGGAAAAAAAGCTTGCCCATGCCGGAGTCATTGGTGAGTCGGAATATAGAAAAGCAGACGTTCTTCCCTACGATGAAATAGAAGGCTTTGAAGAAATGGGGCCTGTCGTCGCAATGGAGGGAAGGACAAGAGCTTATATAAAAATTCAGGAGGGCTGCAACAGATTTTGCTCCTACTGTATAATACCTTATGCGAGAGGCAAGGTCAGAAGTCGAAGCACAGAGGCCATAATAGACGAGGCAAAGCGTTTAATAGACGGAGGCTATAAGGAGATTGTACTCACCGGAATAAATACGGCTCTTTATGGTGCTGAAGGTGACGGTCAGTCAAAAATTCATGAGATTATTAAAGCTTTGAATGACTTAGAAGGCGAATTCAGGATAAGGCTTAGCTCCTTAGAACCGACAGTTATCAATGCGGAATACATAAAATCACTTTTTAAGTTTGACAAGCTCTGTCACCACGTACATCTTTCTCTTCAAAGTGGCTCAGATAAAGTCTTGAAAGACATGAACAGGCTATACACTCGTGAGGAATATCTCGATATTGTCAAAGAGATAGTGGACTTTGACAGGAATTATGGTATTACTACTGATATAATAGCAGGCTTTCCTGGTGAAAGTGAAGAGGATTTTAAAAGCAGCCTGAGTATTTGCGAAGAGGTGGACTTTTGTAAGGTTCACGGCTTCAAGTATTCTGCGAGGAGCGGAACGCCGGCTGCTGAGGCAGAACAGGACAAAAGCCTCAGAGTCTCTGGTGAGTTAAAGCAATTAAGGGTAACTGAGCTCGCAAAGGCATCACAGACCTCTGCCGACCGCTTTATTCAGAATAACCTTGGAACTAAAAG
>DCGW01000061.1:5021-14694 GCA_002315335.1 Firmicutes bacterium UBA1768
AGAATGCCTGATAAATCGTTTGGAAATGGCTGTTCTTAAAGAACCTTTACTTGACGGAATCCTTTGTAGTCTGTTATAATTTCTGAAACATTTAATATTTACAGAATGTGAGGTATTAATATGGCTGATTGTATATTTTGTAAAATTATAGAAGGTGAAATACCTTCGAGCAAGGTCTATGAAGACGAAAACATGTATGCATTCAGAGACATCGAGCCTCAGGCCCCAGTTCATGTGCTGATTGTTCCTAAGAAGCATATAACTTCGCTTGATGGCTGTTCTCCTGAAGATGCGGAAATTCTTGGCAAGGTAATGGTTAAGGTAAAAGAAATTGCCGAAATTGCCGGGATTACCAACGGCTACAGGCTCGTTTCAAACTGCGGCGAGGATGGTTTCCAAACGGTAGAGCACATCCATTTTCACCTCCTCGGAGGCAGACCGATGCTCTGGCCACCGGGCTGATTTTAAGCAAAATTAATAAATAAAGTGTTTGCTATTTAGCAATCGTTGTTGTATAATAATTAAGCCGACTTGTAGACAAACAATGCGCAGTGAGTTTGCGCTACGGAGGGAGGGAAATGGAATATGGCACAGGTAATCGTCAGAGACAACGAATCTTTAGAAAGCGCTCTCAAGAGATTTAAGAGATCTTGCGCAAGAGATGGCGTCATGTCAGAACTCAGAAAAAGAGAACATTACGAAAAACCAAGCGTAAAGAGAAAGAAAAAGTCAGAAGTAGCCAGAAAAAAGGCTAAGAAGTATTAATAGAGGTGAATGATGTCTTTAAAGGATAAATTGAGTGCTGATTTCAAAGAAGCGCTTAAGACAAAAGACACAACACGCAAAAATGTTGTGAATATGGCAAGAGCTGCCATTAAGCAATACGAGGTTGACCACCGTGAAGAGCTTGACGATGCAGGCATTATCGAGGTTCTTACAAAACAGGTTAAAATGAGGAAAGATGCGTTAGCAGATTTCGAGAAGGCAGGAAGGACAGACCTCCTGGAAGTTTACAAGGCGGAAATAGAAATTCTACAGACATACTTACCGGCTCAGCTTACTGAGGCTGAGGTTGTCGATTTAGTAAAGAAGGCGATCGAGGACAACGGAATTGAGCCTGTCAAAAAGAACATGGGGCTCGTTATGAAGACGGTAATGCCTTTGGTTAAGGGCAAGGCTGACGGCGGAGTGGTAAAGAAGGCTGTAGACAGTATATTAGAGTAATTTACGGGAGTGTTTTTACACTCCTGTTTATTTTTGACAGATATGAAAGAAAACTATGACAAGCTTATGATGAAGGAGATAGAGGTGCTGACTGAGGGTGGAAAAGTCAGACCGAGAATTTTGCTTCATTCCTGCTGCGGACCCTGCAGCACTGCGGTAATAGAGCGGCTGTACGAGTATTTTGATATTACTGTATTTTTTTATAATCCAAACATAGACGACAGGGAAGAATATGAGCATAGAAAAGCGGAACAGATAAGGTTCATAAGCGAAAAATATGGGCTCGATGAAGTTGCGTTCGTTGAGGGTCCTTATGACTCCGAAACCTTCCTTTCCTTCGGCGAAAATCTAAAAAATGAGCCTGAAGGAGGTGCGCGATGCAGCCTGTGTTTTGATCTGAGATTAGAAACTACCGCTAAAGAAGCAGTTAACAATAATTTTTCTATTTTTTCTACAACACTTACAGTCAGCCCTATGAAAAACCCCGTAATCATCAATGAAATAGGGCTTCGTTTAGGGGCGGAATATGGATTGAAATACCTGGTGGCTGATTTCAAGAAAAGGGCGGGATATCAACGTTCTATAGAGCTTTCAAAGGAATTTTCACTGTACAGACAGCACTTTTGCGGGTGCAGTTTTGCTGCTGAATTTCAACAATGTTAAGCGGCTGTTACAACACTTGTTCGAAATTGCTTGACAACTCTTGACTTTTTGTCCAAAACGTGTTAACATAATACCACGGTAAGCGTGCAAAACCCCGGTGTGAAACGAACACCTGTCATGAGAAGAATGTGACATTGGCGGAGTGTTCATAGAGTTTTGAATTATTTTAGTGAGGTATTTATGAAGAAAAAACTGCAGACTATAGCAGTCTTCATAATGGTTCTTGCACTGGGATTTTCGGTATTAACTACAGCATCATTTGCAACCGACATAAATCATGTTAAGCATAGTGAGGGCAATGTTGAAATTCAGTCTATTGCTCAGGTAATGCTTAGCCCGGATTTACACGAGGTGGTCAAAGGACTACTCATTAAAGGTACAAAGGTAACCGTAGTCGAAAAGAATTTCGGCGGGTGGTACAGAGTTACCGCAGATGAGCTTGATGGATGGGTTTATGGAATTAAAGTAGGCGACAAGCTTTACCCTATGGATTCCATTTCCGATGAAGAAAAAGCAAAGTACGAGGAAGAACAAGATCGTATTGAGCATGAATCTGCACGCGAAGCCTTAGTAACAGACATCATTGCGTATGCTAAATCTTATTTAGGAAAGCCGTACTGTTACGGCGCAACAGGCCCAAATTCATTTGACTGTTCAGGCTTCCTTTATAGAGTGTTCGGTGACATGGGTATTGATGTTCCGAGAAGCTCCAGAGATTACGGAAGCTTTGGCACGACAGTCAGTCTTGCGGAAGCAAAGGCGGGCGATGTGCTTGTCTTCGCGTCAAGCGGAGGCAGAATCCACCATGTCGGCATCTATATTGGTGACGACAAATTCATCCATTCAGCCTGCTCGACAGGAGTGACTATCACTTCAATCTATGACGAGTATTGGCAGCCGAGAATCTACCTTGTGAAAAGAATCATACAGTAGAAGACAAAGCAGAAAAAATAGCTTCATTCCATTGAGAGTGAGGCTTTTTTTCATTTTAATAGTGCATGTTTTGTGATAAAATATTGAAGTCAGGAAAACCATAATCCTGTATAGATACAATTATAAAACCAATGGGGAGATATTATGATAGACTATCACATTCATACATCAATATCCGATGACTCGGATGCACCGTATACAATAATGGCCGAGCAGGCAATAAAGCTTGGGCTTAAGGAAATTGCTATTACCGACCACCATGATCCAGAATATGTTGACCCGGACTTTCCTTTTGATTTGGACTTTGATGCATATAAAATAATGCTCGAGGCTGCACATCAAAAATATTATAAGTCGATTAACGTGGTTAAGGGGATTGAGCTTGGGGTAAACTCGCTTTGCTACGATGCGTGCAGGGAGTCGGCAAGGAGATATCCATATGATTTTATCATCGGTTCTTTTCATATGACAAACGGGAAGTTAGTTGATGCACAGGATTTTTATATGGACAGACCGGGAATAGAAATACAGGAAGAATATTACAGATACGCGCTCGAATGTGTTAAGAATTTCAAGGACTATAACGTAATAGGTCATATTAATTTGGTTGATCGATACATGGCTGCCTTCAGACCGGAAGAAAAGCTCTGCCCGGAGGAGATTATGGAAATAATTAGAGAAGTTCTTAAGGTAGTTATCTATGACGGCAAGGGAATAGAATTCAACACTTCAGCTTACAGATATAATACGCCGATCACACTGCCGGCGCCTGCAATTCTCAAAGCATATAAGGAGCTTGGGGGAGAAATTCTGACTATTGGTTCGGACGCTCATAGCCCGGATTACATAGCCTGTGGGTTTAAATCGGCATTGGAGGCGATTGAGGCTGAAGGATTCAAGTATATATCTACATTTAAGGCAGGAAAGCCTGACTTTGTGAAGATAAGCCATCTGTAGAAAAAAGGAAATAAAAAAGCCCCGAGCTTACCGTCAGACTGGTTAATTCACGCCCTATCTCTCGATAGGTGGGTGCTCTGTTTTCTTTGTCAGCAGTCCACAGCTAGGCGGCATTGCATCAAGCGAAAAACTCGAATTCCCGAATAAATAGTGTAGGTTGAATTAAATAGTCTTAACGAATAATTCAGGGTTGTTTATTGTTTGATTTATGGTGACATTATAGCATATATTTATCAGAAATAATAGTTGTTTTTATAGGGTTAATAAGTTTTTGTTGAGTGAAGAATAATGGAAAAGTTTGTAATTTCTGAAAATGCCAGCATAGGGCTTCGGCTTCTCGAGGAGGGCGGCTATGAGTCCTGGCTTGCAGGTGGGTGCGTAAGAGATATGGTCATGGGAAAGACCCCGCATGACTGGGATATCACTACTTCAGCAACACCACAGGAAATTATTGGTATTTTTACCAAAAAATCCTATAAAACTATTTTAACCGGAATTGAGCATGGTACTGTGACTGTTGTAATTGGCAGCGAAAACCTTGAGATAACAACCTTCAGAAGCGAAGGCAGCTATAGCGACCACAGACGACCTGACTCTGTAACGTTTGTTTCCTCGCCTGAAGAAGATGTAAAGCGAAGGGATTTCACTATGAATGCGCTGCTGTATTCGCCGAAAAGAGGATTGCTTGACCTTGTCGGAGGTCTTGAGGATATAAAAAAAGGTGTTATCAGGACCGTGGGTGAGCCCTTTGAAAGGTTTGATGAGGACGGACTGAGGATAATGAGGGCGCTCAGATTCAGCTCTGTTCTTGGCTTTGAAATAGAAGAAGGGACAGAAGCGGGCATTTTTGAAAACAAAGGTCTGCTGAGAGAGATTTCGGAGGAAAGAAAGCGAGAGGAGTTTACTAAGCTGATTTGCGGTAAGGATGCAAAATATGTTCTTTTTAAGTATTCATCTGTGATAGAGGTTCTCATACCTCGGATTCATGCTATGATAGGCTTTGAGCAGAACAATCCTCACCACTGCTATGATGTTTGGGTTCACACTCTTGAGGCTCTTCAGAAAATTAGTCCTGAGCCGATACTAAGACTTACAATGTTCTTCCACGATATAGAAAAGCCTTCCTGTCATCTTATTGATTCGGATGGGATAAGTCATTTCTATACGCATCCGGAGAAATCTGCGGCCACAGCGGAGTGGATTATGAAAAATCTAAGGTATTCAAGCTCGATAACAGAACGGGTTTGCCGGCTGATAAAGCTGCATGATTACAGGTTTCCCCCTGCTAAGCAAAACGTACTGAGGCTTCTGAACAGAATCGGGGAAGCGGACTTCAGGCTGCTGTTAAAGGTGAAAAGGGCTGATATGCTGGCACAGAGTCCGTATTTTCGTAAGGAAAAAGAAGAGTATCTCGATGAAATTGAAAGGGTTCTCGATGCCGTAATAGAGGAAGGGCTGTGTTTTTCTTTAAAGGACTTGGCAATTTCCGGAAGAGATCTTATCGCGGCGGGAGTGAAGCCCGGCAAGGAAATAGGTCGTATTCTTGATGAGGCTCTGGCAGCGGTTATGGATGGAATTGTTGAAAATGACAGGGAAAAGCTGTTAGCATATCTGATATGACTATCTGTGTGGCTGCGACTGGTATTGCTTTTGCGAATTTAAGAGATTGTAAAAGGAAGGCACTTTCATATACTCGTATTTTGCGCAAATGCTTGACATTCTAACGAGTGTACAATAAAATTTATTCAGTTTGATAAGGTTGAAAGGGTATAATATGAGCATTAAATTCAAAAAAACTTATAAACTTTCAAATGAAAATATAGATATTATTTCAGAAAAAATCCAGGACTTCTGTCTGAGCCTTGGCATGGACAAGCGTGACATTGCCAGAAACAGACTTTCTGCTGAGGAATATCTGCTTGATTGGCTTGAAGACTACAACCTCTTGAGAGGCTCAATGTCTGACGGTTTAGAAGAAAGCAGTCTTGAAGCAATGTCTGATTTGCCCAGCGGTACTTTTGACATAGCTGCTGAGAATGACACCGCTTCAGGTGTTGACAGAGAGCAGGACGAGGCTTACTTCATTTCAAATGAGGATGAGCTTGCGCGTTCTGAAATACGAAGTGCTGCAGATGAGTTAAATTCGGTCTCAAAGGAGAAAGGTAAATTCTCGCTTGATGAGCTTTCAAAGGTGACTCTGGTCATGGGAAAGAGTTTAGAACGCTATTTCTTCAGACTGGAGAGAAGGGGAGAGTCACAAAAACCAGGTATTGACTCGCGAAATGCTGGAACCTTTAGTGAAAGCGTGTTAGTAGGCCTCGACCTGAAGCCGCAATATACTTATAAAAACAGGACAAATATTCTCACCTTCAAGGTGGTCAAAAAGAAGAAAAACCCGCTTGTGGTAATCGCTGAGGTGATAGTAGCGGCAATAATAGTCGGTTTGCTGCTGAACACTCTTCTGCCAGCTGATGTTGCGCAGGTATTGTTGGATAGCGTTCTGACGCCGATTTATAAAATGCTGTTCAGACTCCTGAGCTGTATTTCCGGGCCTTTGGTGCTTCTGTCAGTTATGTGGGGTGTTTATGGTATTGGTGATACTACCATGCTCGGTAAAATAGGTAAGCGGCTGGTATTCACTTATCTTGGAATAGTATTCTCGGTTGCCGCGGTGGCTTCTGTTACTTTTCCTCTGTTTGGAAACAAGCTGTCATCTGCTCAGACGCAGGGGTCGCAGGTAGGAACTCTGTTTGAAATGATTTTAGACATAGTCCCGAGCAACATAATAGAACCGTTTTTAAACGGTAATACACTCCAGATTATTTTCGTTGCATTTGTAGTCGGAATAGCGATGCTCTTCCTTGGGAAGAAAGTAACTGTGGTCGCAGAAGTTATAGAACAGATCAACTACATTGTTCAATTCCTCCTCGACCTCATTAGCAGGCTGATACCGTTCTTTATCTTTGTTATCGTTGTAAGAATGATAATGTCGGGAACCTTTAGTGTGCTCAGCACCTTATGGAAGCTTGTTATTATCTTCCTATGTGCGGTAATAATACTCAGTGCGACAGTCACTACCGTAACCTGTACACGCTTCAAGGTTGATCCGCGCATAATATTAAGAAAGAGCCTGCCGACCTTCCTGATTTCCATTACCACTGCGTCCTCAGCTGCCGCATTCGGTTCAAACATGGAAACCTGTGAACGACGCTTTGGTATTGAACCATCGATTGCAAGCTTTGGTATTCCTCTCGGAATGGTAATGTGCAAAACCGCAACCGTAATCTACTATATGACAATGAGCTTTTTCTTCTGCAAAATATATGGAGTAGAGGGGTCGATAAGCTGGATAATTATGGCGATAATAGTATCCGGTCTCCTGGCGGTTGCAACACCTCCTATACCGGGCGGTGGTGTAGTTGCTTATACGGTTCTCTTCAGCCAGCTGGGAATTCCTGAGGAAGCATTGGCTGTTGCGCTTTCAATAGACATTATCTTTGACTTTGTACGAACCGCGGTTAACATGTACAACCTGCCGCTGATTCTTTTAAATATTTCAAGCAGAGTCGGAATGCAGGACACAGCGATCCTGAGGAAAGAAAAGAAATAAACAAAAAATTAAAAAAGCCGGGAGACACACCGGCTTTTTCATTTACTGTTTTCGTACTTAACTTGTACGAGGCACACTCAATAATGAATGTGCGTGGGGAATAGGGTAGTGGCTATTTTGCGAATGCTTTGTTGAAGCTCTTTGTAAGTCTTGAGACTTTTCTTGAAGCGGTGTTCTTATGGATAACTCCCTTAGCAGCAGCCTTCTTAAGCTTCTTTTCAGCTAAGATAAGCTTTTCCTGAGCAGCTTCCTTATTGCCATCAGCCATAGCAGCATCGAAGTTCTTAAGAACTGACTTTAAATGTTCCTTAACTCTTCTGTTTCTTGCTGTCTTTCTGTTGATAACAGTAATACGCTTCTTTGCAGACTTGATATTTGCCATTGTTTTTTCACCCCACTTTCGGTAAATATTGCGCAATTATTATACGCTAAAAGCGTAGTAAATGCAAGGATTTTTTGATGAGAATAGCTATCAAAAGTTGACAAGATTAGCTATCAAATGCTTTGCTGGTAAAATATACCAATTTGTCGTGAGTGTACATATAGGAAAATTATTGTGTTCTTTTTGTGAAAATTGAAATTAGATGTTTTCAGATATTATATTTTGAGGTATAATGACAAAGATATATCTGCTGGTAATGCTGAATACCACGACTAAAAGGGAGGTTAAAATGAAAAAAGCATTAAGTGTTTTAAGCGTTGTTCTTATCTTATGTCTTGCTATGACATGCATATCATTTGCGACAAATGCTCAGAAACAAGAAAACATAACTTACAGAAGTATTAAAATCGTAGTTGACGGAGTAACTGTTTCACCTGTGGATGCTACAGGTGCTTCAACTGAGCCGTTTATCCTTAACTCTGACGGAAGCACATATCTTCCTGTAAGAGCCGTTGCCGGAGCTCTTGGTCTTTCTGTAGACTGGGATGAAGCCACATCAAAGGTTATTCTCAAGTCAAATGGCTCTAAGGTTAACGGAGTCACATCTCCAACAGCAACAAATAAAACAGTAAAGGCAAACCTTTACTACAGAGATATAACCATTACACTTGATGGTGCAAAGGTTTCTCTTGTAAACGCAAAGGGCGATGCTGTTGAGCCTTTCATCTACAACAACAGCACATTTATTCCACTCAGAGCGGTAGCTTCAGCCCTCAATGCAGAAGTAAGCTGGGATGACGGAACATCAACTGTTACAATAGTTACAGATACTTCTACTGCAAATCCTATCGATATCTTAACTGATCCTAAGGATGTTACAGTAGCAGAAACTGATGCAGCAAAAGCCACTTTCTCTGTTGCTGCAACAGACGGAAAGCAGCCTTATACATATCAGTGGCAGTATAGTACTGATAAGGGAGAAACATGGTTAGACACTAATGTTTCAAGCTCAAAAACATCAGAGCTTACAATTGCTTCGATTAAGGCTGAAATGGATGGTTATTTCTACAGATGCGTAGTAACAGATAACTCAGGCAAGACAGCTACAAGTGCTGCTGCCAAGCTTACAGTTGAGCCTAAGCTCTACATCAAGTCACAGCCTGCTGATATCGAAACTGCTCAGGAGGGCGACCTTACTTACTTCAAGGTAGAAGCTGCAGGCGGTAAGGGAGACTACACATATCTCTGGACACAGTCTGCAGATGCAGGAAAGACCTGGACAACCTGTTCAGATGCTTATTCTACAAGCGCAGCCGCACCTACACTTATTATCAAGATTGATGAAAAGTATGATGGACATTGCTACAAGTGCACGGTAAAGGATGCGAGTGGAAATGAAGTAACTTCAAATCCGGCAGTATACAATTATGAAGAGCTTAAGTATGACCTCTATATTAATCACAGCGGTATATTAGGAACTATTTCGTATGGCAAAATAATATATGAAATTGCAAAGTATTCTGAACAGAATTACTCGTTGATTGATATCACAAAGATGATTTCTTCAAAATCAACAATTAAGCTTACAGGTGTTCCAAAGGCTGCAGCTGAAGAGTATATTGAAAAGCTTGAAGCTGCACGTGCAACAGTAACAAAGGTTGTTTCAGGACAAGCTGTTGATACAACAAGCGATGGCGATGTTGTTGCGGCTAAGACATACGCACTTCAGGTGGATACAACCGCAGTAAGCAAATTAAAGAGCGTAGCTTTGATTCCGGTGCTTCAGTTAGCGGGAAAGATGAGCATCAGCGAAGCTACTCAGTTCTATAATAACGGCGGCGGAACAATTGAGGGACTTACAGAAGAGAAAGCTGCAGCTTATCTTAAGCTTCTTCAGCTTGCTG
>DCGW01000084.1:0-43028 GCA_002315335.1 Firmicutes bacterium UBA1768
TTGGGTTCCATAAAAAATGCCTCCCGTCGAGTCTGAATAATACACGTTTTGAATCGCAAATATTATATCATTTTTTTACTCTTCACACAACTACCTTGCACTAATTCTATTCAATAATTCTTCCGCAATAGTCACAGGTTTTAACGCCATTTCTATGGACATAATATCTGTGTTTCAACGCACTTTCGTTTGCGGTTATGCACTTTGGATTTTTACACATTTCTGCTTCCCCTTCTGCAATAACAACCTCATGCTCAGAAGCTGTATTATTCCTGCAAAAGTCACCGGCAAGGTTTAATAGATGGAGCAGCAGTGACATTCTAATATACATACCACGCTCAGCCTGCCTGAAATAGTAAGCCCTCGCATCATCGTCAATATCAGGGTGAATTTCATTAACTCTTGGAAGCGGATGAAGTATTATCATATCTTTCTTTGCGAGCTTCATTTTTTCCGGAGTCAGGATGCAGCTGTCTTTAACCCTTTCATACTCGTCAAGGTCGCTGAATCTTTCTCTCTGAACTCTAGTCATGTAGAACACATCAACATCGCTGATGCCCTCTTCAATCGTTCTCGCTTCCTTAAAGGTCTGACCCTTCTGCTTCAATTCATCACAAATGTACGCTGGCATCCTTAGTTCGTCCGGAGAAATAAAAACAAAGCTGTTGTTTTCATATCTTGACATGGCATCAACTAAAGAATGTGTGGTTCTGCCATACTTGAGGTCACCACAGATTCCGATTTTCAGATTATCAAGCCTTCCAAATTTCGATCTTATCGTAGAAAGGTCAGTTAAGGTCTGTGTCGGATGCTGGTGACCGCCGTCTCCCGCATTGATAACAGGTATTCTTGAGAATAATGAAGCCGCCTTAGGTGCGCCCTCAACCGGGTGTCTGATAACAGCAACATCAGCATAGCCGGAAACTATTCTTATCGTATCAGGAACATTTTCGCCCTTTGTTACAGAGGATGAGTCAGGGTCTGAAAAACCAACTACATTTCCTCCGAGCCTTATCATTGCAGCCTCAAAGCTGAAGCGCGTTCTTGTGCTCGGTTCATAAAACAGAGTAACTAATATTTTTCCGTCACATTCATGCGCATATTCTTTTGGGTTTTCTATTATTTTATCAGCAAGCTTGAAGAGGTCTTCGAGCTCTTCTGTAGTGAAATCTAAGGGCTCAATTAAGTGTCTAACCTTATCCATTTTTTATCCTCCTGCCTACATTTTCTTCTGTTAATAGTATAATGTTTTTTGTAAAAATTGCAACACAGAAGAAATGGTAATAAATGGCAGCAATGGTATTTCTTTTACTTTTTTCAGCTTGTATAATCTTTTGAAAACCAAGGGCAAAAGCCTTAATATTACGCAAAAAATACCCGATAAAGCCAAAGCATAAAGCAGAATTTCTACTCCTCCCTTTAAACCGCAGATAAGACCTGCGGCCGAAAATATTTTTACATCTCCTCCTCCGAGGCCTCCCGAAAGCAACGCAATCAAAGAGCAAATAATCAGCAGGACGAAAAAACCAGACAAAAGACTTCCGGGAGTGTCAACAATTTTGTAAAATAAGGCTTCCACAGCCCCACCTTCTTTTCCCTTCTCAACAGAAAATTTTGTAAATAAAAATGACAATCCAAAGCATACACATCCGCTTAAGAGTGCAATAGCCTGTCCTTTTACAGGGACAAGCTTAGTTTTAACATCAATGACCGATAAATAAATCAGATTGATAATAAAAACTATTTTCATTAAAAGATAAAAATATGGTATCATATGAAAAAGCCTTTCCTAAACGAGGAGAACAAAAATGAAATTAGCTACTATTAACCATAACAACACACCGCAGGCCTGTATAATTAACGAAAAAGAGAAAACCTACAGACCTCTGCACCAATCCATGCAGGAAGTTATAGAAAACTATTATCGTGTCGGTATACCTGAAAGCTGCGAAGGCTATTATCCTATTGATGAAACCAGGATACTCGCACCTATTCCCTATCCAAAACGCAACATTGTATGCCTTGGAAAAAATTACCTTGAGCATGTCAAAGAAATCAAAGGTATTACAGGCGGCCCCAAGGACTCTGCACCGGAATATCCTCTTTTCTTTACAAAGTCGGCATCTCCCTGTAACCATACCGGTGGTACTATACTGAGGCATCCTGAGGTCACTCAGAGGATTGATTATGAAGTCGAGCTTACAATTGTCATCGGCAAAAGAGCAAGCTACATCAAACGAGAGGATGCTCTCTCCTACGTGTTTGGCTACACTGTCGGAAACGACATTTCAGCCAGAGATGTTCAAACCAGACACGTTCAATGGTTTTTAGGCAAAAGCCTTACTACCCACTGCCCTGTTGGTCCTTATATTGTAACCTCCGACGAGGTTGGCGACCCACAGAAGCTAAGCATCAAATCATGGGTTAATGACGAGCTGAGGCAAAACGGGAACACCGAGGATATGATTTTCAAGGTTGCCGATATTGTTTATCAGCTTTCAAGAGGCTACGAGCTCTTACCAGGAGATATGATAATGACCGGCACACCAAAGGGAGTCGGCATGGGCTTTGACCCGCCGAAGTTCCTTAAGCCAGGAGACAGAATTACCTGCGAGATAGAGAAAATCGGCAGGCTGGTTAACTATATTGAAAAGTAGCATTGTGGATAATATTTCCACAATTTTCTCAAAAAACAGACAACAGACAGCAAATCGTTTACTGCCTGTTGTTTTTTTATTATTCATCTTTGATAATAGACTATTTAATTTCGTAAATCCAGCCCTCAGGAGCTTCGATTTTTCCCATCTGAATTCCTGTGAGTGTCTGATAGAGCTTGTTTGTAACAGAATCTTCAGGATGTTCACTGCCAGGGAACATGATAAGCTTATCATGGTCTATAATCTTGCCTACCGGTGAAATTACCGCTGCTGTTCCGCAGAGACCGCATTCTTTGAAATCTGCAAGCTCTTCAACAAAAACTTCTCTTTCTTCTACTTCCATTCCTAAGTATTCCTTAGCAACATAAATCAGTGAACGTCTGGTGATAGAAGGAAGTATGCTTGAGGATTTTGGTGTTACAACCTTGTTGTCCTTAGTGATGAAGAGGAAGTTTGCTCCGCCTGTTTCTTCAACCTTAGTGCTTGTTGCAGGATCTGTAAACATATTTTCATCAAAGCCTCTTGAATGAGCAAATTCATGTGCACGTAAGCTCATCGCATAGTTAAGACCAGCCTTGATGTGACCAGTTCCATTAGGTGCTGCTCTGTTTAAGTCTGATACGCAGAGCTGCAACGGCTTGAAGCCAAGCTTGAAATAAGGACCTACAGGTGTAGTAAGTATTCTGAACTTATATTCATTAGCCGGTGTTACTCCGATAATTGAATCATAACCGAACATAAACGGTCTGATATAAAGTGAAGCACCGCTTCCGAAAGGAGGCACCCAGTCTTCATTTGCTTTTACAGTCTTAATTACCGCTTCAATAAACTTGTCTTTAGGATAAGGAGGCATTACCAGTGTTTCTGCTGAATCTGCCATTCTTTCTGCATTGAGGTCAGGTCTGAAGGTTACAATTCTTCCATCCTCTGTTCTGTAAGCCTTAAGTCCTTCAAATACTGTCTGTGCATACTGAAGAACACAAGCACATTCATTCATAACAATGTTAGGGTCTGTGAGGAGCTTTCCTTCATCCCATTTGCCGTCTTTATAGTGTGCTTCATATCTGTAATCGGTCTGGATGTAGCCGAAGCCGAGCTTACTCCAATCAAGATTTTTAATAGCCATATTACTCTCCTATTTATATATATTTTTTAGAACCAATAAAAATTTCGCTATATTATATTACAATTATAGCCTCTTGTCAATGCAAGCAGAGAGTTATAGGACCGCTTTCCCCAAGACTTCACCTATAGAATCATTGATCACAAGAGTGGCCTGGCTGTCATACTGCGTTGCACTCTTATTTATGAGAATAAGGTTCTTTCCCCTGAAGTATCTGATGAGTCCGGCAGCAGGATATACCACTAAAGAAGTACCTCCTACTATCATTGTATCAGCAGCCTGAATTGCTTTGACTGCACCCGAAATAGTTGCATCGTCGAGCATTTCCTCATATAAAACGACATCAGGCTTAATAGTACCTCCACAGTCGCACTTTGGAACGCCATCCATCTCCATGATTTCATCAAGAGTGAAGGATGTTCCGCATCTCATACAGAAGTTCCTGAGAACCGAGCCGTGAAGCTCGAAAACCTTCTTGTTTCCCGCCATCTGATGAAGACCATCTATGTTCTGAGTAACAACTCCCAGGAGTTTTCCCTGCTCCTCAAGCTTTGCAAGAGCGAGATGCGCCTTGTTAGGCTTTGCAGCCTGATAAATCATGTTCTTCTTATAATAATCATAGAAAATATCTGTGTGTGACATGAAGAATGAGTTGCTGATTATCTGCTCCGGAGAACGACCGAACTCCTTCTTTGCATTGTAGAGTCCAGTCTCGGAACGAAAGTCGGGAATTCCGCTTTCGGTTGAAACTCCCGCACCTCCGAAGAAGACTATTTTTGAAGACTCATCAATAATCCTTTTTAATTCTTTGATTTTATCATCCATTATTTTCACCTCTATTTATTAAGGATTTTTTCTACTCTCGGAGCCTTTAGTCTTGCACTCTGTTTAACTCCCGAACCGATAAGAGGTCTGCAGTAGGTTTTGAAGGCTTCTGTTACTCCATTGCCTTCTTCATTGATGAACTCATCCGGCATGGATCTTGCGAGTCTTGCTACGTCCTTAAGATCGCTTAATACGTAGTCAACAGCGTATTCTCCTACCCTCTTAATGCTTACTGAGCCGCTTTTGCCGCCGTTTATTGCATATTGTACAGCCTTTTCACCGGCTTCTCTCGCTTCAAATCTGTCTGTGTCTGAAACACATTCGTAGAATGAACGCTGGAGGTAACCGAAGGTGTCGGCTCTTACACGCTTAGCAACCTGCGCCTCTTTAAGAATATCGGCAAGAGTATCGCCCAAAGCTCCGTTTCCTGAAAGCTGTGCGTTTCCGTGAGGATCCTTTTCGAGGTCGCCCTTAACTGATTCTAAGAAAGACTTTCCATCAGGTGTTCTGATACCTTCCGAAACAGCAATCAGGCACTTGCCATACTTATCGTATGCCTTTTTAACATCTTCGATGAACTTTTCCTTTGTGAACGGTCTTTCCGGAAGGTAAACAAGGTGTGGGCCGTCGCCTTCAAATTCCTGCGCAAGGCTTGCCGAAGCGGTAAGGAAACCTGCATCTCTGCCCATTACTATTCCGATATATATGCCGTTAAGTGACCTGACGTCCATATTAACTCCCTTGAAGGCCTGTACAACAAATCTTGCCGCAGAACCGAATCCCGGTGTATGGTCATTCTGTCTGAGGTCGTTGTCTATAGTCTTAGGAACATGTGTGCAAACCAATTCGTAATTTGCCTTTTCCGCAAACTCACTTACTATTCTTACCGTGTCGGCAGAATCATTACCGCCGATATAGAAGAAGTATCTTATGTCATGAGCTTTCAGGACTTCAAATATTTTTCCGCAGAAATCCGCATCCGGTTTAACTCTTGTTGAACATAGCGCAGAGGAAACGGTGTTTGCAACTTCTTCAAGATTATGCGAAGTTTCCAAGGTCAGATCGAGAAAGTTTTCGTCAACTATTCCCTGAACTCCGTTTAGTGCTCCGTAGATTTTTGTAATATTAGGATATCTTTTAAGTTCGTTAATCACTCCTACAAGTGACTGATTAATAACTGCTGTTGGGCCTCCGCCCTGAGCGATTAGCGCTTTTCCAACTATTGCCATGCTTTTTCTCCTTTCGCAGTACCTGCAGATTGAATTTTCTGAGTCAAGTTTATCACAAACCAGATTCATAAACAAGTAATTGCCGAAGGTTTATTGCCCTTTGTATGAACACGCGTTTGCCCGATGCCCCCAAAGCCTTTCAGGAGGTCATAAAAAACGATGTATACTCAAAATGCACAGATTTTTATGATTTTCAGTAAAAATCTGTGCAGTCAATATGAAATTACTTGGATTTAAGGAATAGTTGAGGGTCAATATTACCATATATTACCATTAATGGTAATATTAAGTATTAGATTTTATCAAAATTGAGCCGCTTCAGTTATTTTTCTGCTCTTAACAACCTTCTTTGCACAGATTTTTGTGATTTTAGGCAAAATTCTGTGCATTTTGGGAGTACGAGTCCTTTTTTCTTGAAATCATAAGCTTAATAATATACAATTATCAAAGAATTTGTTTAGGAGGCTATCATGAAAATCTTGCGTACAGTAGTGACAGTTATTGTAGTTTTCATAAACTTTGTTGTTCTTTCTCCATGGATGATATATTGCAAAAAACAACACGATAAGGGAGATGAAGCAGGCCGTAAAAAATGCAGAAGCCTCGCTCCAAAGCTGATCAAATACATGACAGGCTGCGTAATGTTCTTTTCAGGTGCAAAGTTTGAGATAACAGGCGAAGAAAACATTCCCGACAAGCCCTGTGTGTTGGTCGGCAACCATCAATCATATTTTGATGTTATAGGTCTCTTGGCCAACGCAAAAGTTATGCACGGTTATCTCGCAAAAATAGAAATAAGCAAAATACCATTTTTAGGGACATGGATGAAAACCATAGATTGTGTTAACCTTGACAGGACCAATGCAAAAGCAGGCATGAAGGCCATAAGAGAAGCCTCGGAAAACCTTAAGGCAGGCAGCAGCATACACATTTTTCCTGAAGGAACCAGAAGCAAAACCGGTGAAATTGCTGAGTTTAATCCAGGTGCTCTGACAATAGCAACCAGGGTAAAGGCTCCTGTTGTTCCCTTCCTGGTTGACGGAACGAGGAGCATATTTGAGGATAACGTAATATTTATCGGTCCCGGCAAAGCCTCAGTCAGGTTTTTCCCTCCTATCGAAACAGAAGGTCTTACCAGAGAAGAAATTAACAGCTTAAACGAAAAAGTCAGAGATTTTCTTATTGAGAAGCAGAAGGAATTGAAAAATGGAATATAAAAGTCTTATTCAGGATGTTTTGCAAAATCAGACATTAATCAGACTCGTACTTGGAAATAAAAGAAAGAAATCTCTTGAGTATTCTAAGATAGTAGTCAGGCCGTTTACTTCTAAAGACGGTCTTATGTATCAGGCAGAATACTTTTATGAGAAGAAGGTTCTCCACGAAAACCTGAAGGCTTCAGAGGTTTATTACGCTTTGATTGACCTTATCGAAAATTCATTTAAGCAGGTAAACATTTTTACTGTTGATGCAGACTATCAGATACTGGCGGCCAAGCCGGAAAAAGCTAAAATAATAAAAGCTGAGCCTACTATGAAGCCCACTGAGCTTGAGCATAACATTACAAAAAAATATATCATTCCCGACGGCAAGCCTTGCGACTTTTTGATAAGGCTTGGAGTAATGAACGACAGAGGTCAGGTTCTGAAAAAACATTATGGAAAATTCAGACAGATTAACCGCTTTCTGGAAATAGCAAGAGACGTGCTCGATTATCTTCCGAAGGACAGAACAGTCAAGATTATTGATTTTGGCTGCGGCAAAGCGTACCTTACCTTTGCCTTATACTACTATCTGAAAAAAGAATGCGGTTATAACGTGGACATTATCGGTCTCGATTTAAAGGAAGATGTAATTCGCTTCTGCAATAAGGTTGCACAGGACCTTAGCTACGATGAACTGAGGTTTGAGGTGGGAGATATTGCCGAATATCATGACACAACAACAGATATGGTTGTAACCCTTCATGCCTGCGATACAGCCACCGACTACGCATTGATTAACGCAAAAAAGTGGAAAGCCTCAGTAATTCTTTCTGTCCCCTGCTGTCAGCACGAGCTCTTCAGCCAGATGGACAACGAGCTTCATTCGCCAATGCTGGAACAGGGAATATTGAGAGAGCGGTTCTGTGCTATACTGACAGACACCTTCCGCGTCTTAAAGCTCAAGGAATGGGGCTATGAGGTGTCAATGATAGAATTTACCAGCCTCGAGCATACAGCGAAAAACATAATGATAAGGGCAGTAAACTCAGGAAAAGCTGATAGTAAAGCCGCAGCTGAGGCACAGGCTCTGGCAGACTTCTGGAAAGTAAGCCCTACTATCATGCAGAAATGACAAAAAACAGCAGTTCAATTCAAAGTTACTGCTGTTTTCATTTTTTCCTTTTCAACCACATACAACTGTGGCATTCAACACAAAAGAGTTTTATTGTCTTTTATCATTTCCTGTAAATATCATTTCTGTGTCCTACATTTACAAGAAGTATGGTCACTTTTTCTTCTTGTATTAAAGCAAGGATTCTGTAGTCTCCAACTCTGTACCTCCATTGTCCGGATTTATCGGCTGTGAGAGCCTTTCCGTGAGTTCTCGGATTCACACATCCATCTAAATTCTTTCTTATCCAACCAAGAATCAGAGCTGCTGTCGGTTTATCAAGCTTCTTTAAGTCATTCAGAGCAGCCTTTGTGAACTCAACATGGTATTTCAAATTAAACCAAGCTCCTTTTCCACCTCATCTAAACTATAAGTTTCAGAATCATTTCGATATTCTTCCATTGCATTATTGAACGCAGCAATATCAAACTCATTTTCAATTTTTTCCATAACTGCCTGCCTGAAAAGCTCAGATATACTAAGATTGTGTAGTTTTGCATAATTTTTTATCAGCAATGCATCATCATTTGATAGTCTGAGTGAAATTGCCATAATACCATCCTCCTTGCGTATTACATTGTATTACAACAAAGGCTTGCTGTCAAGAATATCTCAGGAGTTTCTCGTCAACACTACCAATCTACAGGTTTTTTCCCGCAAGCCTCGAGATACCTGTTGGCCTTAGAAAAGTGACAGCAGCCGAAGAAGCCTCTGTTGGCTGATAAAGGGCTCGGATGCGCTGCCTCAAGTATCAGGTGGTTGTTATTTGTTATTAGCTCTGACTTTGCTCTCGCGTTATTGCCCCAGAGCAAAAATACTATTGGGCTTTCCTTTTCGTTCAGCTTTCTTATTACAGTATCAGTGAATTTTTCCCAGCCAATATTTTTATGCGAATTTGCTTTATCCTTTTCTACTGTCAGCACCGCATTCAGCATAAGTACCCCCTCCTCCGTCCATCTTTTCAGATAACCGTTATCCGGGATTTCTTTTCCAAGGTCAGCCTTTAATTCTTTATAAATGTTAAGCAGCGAAGGCGGAATATCAACACCCTCACTTACAGAAAAGCACAGTCCATGCGCCTGACCCTCCCCGTGATACGGATCCTGTCCGATAATGACAACATTAACATCAGAAAAAGATGTGTACCTGAGCGCATTAAAAACATCCTCTCTCGGAGGAAAAACAGTCTTACTTTTGTACTCCTCGTCAAGAAAAGACTGAAGACCGATAAAGTATTCTTTTTCGGTCTCTTCCTTTAGTATTTCAGTCCATTCGTTACCAAAATCAATCATTATTTCTTACCCTTGTTCAGCTTAAGAAGAATGTTGTCTAAGAGTGCAAAACCAACCTCATCCTTTGTCATGACAGGCAGCTCCTTTATTTCAGCTTTGGTTATTATAGTTACCTTATTCGTGTCTACTCCAAAGCCGGCACCGCTGTCCTTAAGGTTATTTGCCACTATCATATCGAGATTCTTCTTTTCAAGCTTAGCCTTTGAATTTTCCAGCATATCCCTGGTTTCCATAGAAAAGCCACATATAAACTGGTTAGCTCTCTTAATCTCGCCGAGACTTTTAATAATATCTGTTGTACGTTCAAGCGGAATGGACATATCTCCGTCCTTTTTCTTGATTTTGTCGCTTGCTACCGTTGCGGGTCTGTAGTCGGCAACTGCAGCAGCCTTAATGACAATATCCGTATCAGGGAATTCCGAATAAACAGCCTCATACATATCCTGAGCGCTGACGATATTTACCATTTTAACGAAAGGAACCGGCTCAAGCGCGGTAACTCCGCTTACAAGAGTAACCTCCGCTCCTCTGAGCATTGCCGCCCTTGCTATACGATAGCCCATCTTGCCAGAAGAATGATTTGTGAGGTATCTAACAGGATCAAGCGCCTCCTGAGTAGGTCCTGCCGTAACGAGTACCTTTAAACCCTTCATGTCCTTTTCAAAGGCAATTTCTCTGACTATATGGTCATACAGCACAGTCTCTGCGGGCATTTTTCCACTTCCGGTATCTCCGCAGGCAAGATATCCGCTGTCAGGTTCAATAATTTCAAAGCCAAAGACTTCAAGCTTTTTAAGATTGTCCTGAACTATAGGATTGGTGTACATATTTGTATTCATGGCCGGAGAAACCATGATTTTACACTTGCAGGCAAGCGCAGTCGTAGTAAGCATATCATCGGCGATACCGTTTGCCAGCTTTCCTATAACATTTGCCGAGGCCGGCGCAATAAGCATTAAATCCGCTTTTTTTGCAAGCGAAACATGGGCAACATGAAACCGAAAATTCCTGTCAAAGGTATCAACAAGACACTTATTTCCGGTTAAGGTTTCAAAGGTAACCGGCGTGATAAAGTTTGTTGCATTTTGAGTCATGATAACATGCACATCACAATTCTGCTTAACAAGCATGCTTGCAAGGTTTGCAATCTTATATGCGGCTATGCTGCCGGTTACACCTAAAATAACGGTTTTATTATTTAACATAAAGCTACCTTCCAATTATTACTGCGATTAGAAATACTTGTTGTCAATTTCGCTGTCATCGAAGTAACTGATATCATTATCGTTAATGATATCCTCAACATTTCCTGCAGGCTTTGATTTTCTCGAACCGCCCTTTGTTTCTTTTTGAATGTCTGATTTCTGCATGTTTATTGTATCCGAGGTAGCCTGTTTTGCCATTGCATCCTTGGACATAATAATGGTTTCTTTAGTAGCCTGTACTCTTGAGCCCGTGATTCTTTCATCATTCTGAGCAGAATAGCCCGCAGCTCTGAAGCCCGAGGTTTCAGGCTGATTATTTGTACCGCTTTCGTCCATAGGCTCCTCGACGGTTTCTCTGATCTTTCTCCTATGAACCGCATCCTGTTCCGTCATTTCTGCACCGTAGACAGCACTGCGATTGTTTTTCATCATATTCTCGCGGTCAAGGGCTCTGATTCGCTTGAGTTCATTCAGATCCTGTTCAGCTTCTTCAGCCTCTCTGATTTTGGCGGAATAAACATCTTCGTCGTCACATCTGCCTCTCTTTTTATAAGCAGCGGCAGCAGCCTTTTTAGACTTGATTGACTTCACAATCAGAACAACAATTATAGCTATGATAGCAAGAATTATCAGTACCCAAACCAAAGCCGGAATCCCGAGAGGAGTAGATGCCTCTTCCTCTTCTTCATTTATCATATCACTTTGCTCTGCTGCTTCGGTGTCTGGAAAAGTGTAATAGAATTCTATAGTTTCTCCTGTAGTATTTCCGTTGCTGACGGCATTTTCACCGTTAACCATGCATTTATAGCCCTTGCCGGCCTCATAGCCCTCAGAAATCTTAATTGTAACCGTAACTGTATATCCGGTTTCCGGCTGGAAGGTTGAAGTTCTCGGCTCCCATTCCACAGATACAATCGAATAGCCCGCAGCGGCGCTTCCCGTAGCAATGGCTGTAGTATCAGGTGTCATCCCTGTAATAGGCTTATCTATACCGTCAACAGCAAAGGTCATTATTTCAACTTTTTTTTCTTCAGGCTTTGCTTCAACAGTGAAAACCGACGAATCGAGGCTCTGCTCACCCTCTTCAGTCAGATAGCTTATCCTGCATAAATAATAGGTGTTTTCTTCATCAGGATTAGCCCGCAGAACACTGTCATTTGCCCCGGAAACCGTAGAAATTGTTGAACCGGAGGAATTGCACCTGTACCACTGATAAAACACCTCTCCCTCATCCTGAGTGGCATTTACTATCATGGTATATGAGCCGTCACTATTAATCTTTGATGATGTCTGAATGTTCATTTCACCAAAAGAAATGAATGCCGCAGCGCATAGCAGCACAAGGGCCAGTGCTATCGATGTAATTAATCTTTTCTTATTCATACTAACCTCATTACAAAACAAAATACTTTCTATCCCTAAAACAAATATTTATCAATAAACACATCCTCTTCTCCCTGGAAGAATTCAGGGGAAGGAATCATGTATAGTTTTCCGCTTTTTTCTAAAAAGATATAATCGCTTAGAGCCTGGCAGAAGCTGTACGGATCCACATCAATGTGCCTGTTCAGCTTATAGACTCTCAGGGTCTGAATATTCCACAAAAAGCTGCTTTCCGCATCGTCTTTTCTATTAAACAGAACGTATTGCTCAAAGGCAGTTATCAGCCTGTCTGTGTCCTGAATTCCGTTTGTTATGTTGAGACTTGAAATCTCTTTGCACATAATGACATTGCCGTTATCATCATTAACCGGAGCATAATACAGGTTCCCTATCATAGCATAAAGCATATCCTTACCGATCTCAAAGCCCAGCGGTCTGATTTCGGACGAGTAATACGGAATTTCCATCGCTTCGCTGGTGTCGGCTGTGCAGGTATAAATTTTTCCGCTATAGCCGATCAACCTGTCCGCAACCTTATAATCGAGGTTGTAGCTGTAGAAGTCTTCTCCGTCAATTTTCAACGAATACAGCTTATCTGCTTCAACATAGGTGATAATTTCATTTTCTATCCATATAGCTTCAGGTTCAACCCCAGCTTTAATTACACGTTTTTCTCCTGTATATACATTGAAGGCACATATAGAGTTTTGCTCTCCTCTTTCCGCAAAGATAAGCTCATCCTCTACCATGTTAATGCAGGAAAGAAATGCGCCCTGCCCCTTCAGCAAATAGAGAGTCTGGCTTGTATCGTTATCACTTACCGGCGTGACAGAAATTGCCGCTTCGTTAACCCTGTTAATTATCCTGTAAACAAAACCATTTCTTATCAAAATCTTTGACTTTCCGCCACAGGTTTGATTGTTTCCATATGCATAATGCATAAGCCCCGGACGGTAGGCTTTAGTTTCCTTTTTTACTTCTACCTTCGCCCCACATTCAAGGCAAAATTTGCTGTTTTCCGGTATAACTGCACCGCAGTCTTTGCACTTCATAGGTCAACCTCCACCTTGAGCTTCATAAAAAATGTTCTTTATATTATCTCACAAAACATGGGATAACTCAACTAAATATTATAACTGTCATCAATAATACCACCACCAGCAACCAAGTCACCATCATACCAGACAATCGATTGTCCTGGCGTAGGGGCTCTTTGCGGCTCTTCAAATTGAGTTAGTACCCTTCCGTTTTCAAGGACGGTTATTCTGCAGGCAATAAGCGGCGAAGAATATCTCACTCTGGCTTTTAAATTATCAAGGTCTGCTGCTTCTGATATCCGACAATCAGAAGCGATTACAGCATTTTTAAACAGGTCTTCGTTAGATCCGAGCACAACCTCATTCTTAGCAGCATTGATCTTGGTAACAAAAGCCGGCTTTCCAAAGGTTATTCCCAGTCCTTTTCTCTGGCCCAAAGTAAAGCTTATTACACCGGGATGGTCTCCCAAAATATTGCCTTCACCGTCGACAAACTTACCGGGTACAGGCTTGCAGCCCATTGTTTCAGTCAAAAATTTCACATAATCATTATCTTCAATGAAGCATATTTCCTGACTGTCAGCATCGGCCGCACATTCAAAACCTTCGTCTTCAAGCATTGCTCTGACTTCTTGCTTTGAGGTTAAGTCTGCTAAGGGAAAAATAATTCTTTCTATCTCATCAGAACTCAGCTTCCACAAAACGTACGACTGATCCTTTTTGTTTTTCGCACAACGCCCGATATGATAATTTCCATTTTTTTCCATTGTTGATGAATAATGACCTGTCGCAACATGATATGCGCCAATAGCATTTGCTTCGTCAAAAAGAACCTTGAATTTTATAGACTTGTTACAAATTATGCAAGGATTAGGTGTTCTTCCGGCCACATATTCGTTATGAAATGAAGAAATAATTTTAGTTCTAAATTCCTTAGACACATCCCTGTAAACAATAGGAATTTTCACTCTTCCCGCTGCAGCCTGAGCTTTCCTCCACCCCTCACTATCAGGTTTTCCAAAAACGTCAAAATAGAGGCCATATACTTCATAGCCTCTCTTTTTTAACAGCAAAGCTGAAGCGGTGCTGTCAACACCGCCGCTCATACCTAAAACAACCTTATTATTCTTCACAACCATGGTCGTGTTCAAATTCTGCATCAGGGTCAAATCCTTCTAATTCTTCCATGTAGATATTATTTTCCTTGCAATAGTTGTAAATAGCAACCTTTACTGCCTGTTCTGCTAACAGTGAGCAGTGAATTTTCTGATCAGGGAGACCTCCTAATTCTTTTACAACGTCATCATTTGTAACCTTTAAGGCTTCTTTAAGAGTCTTACCTTTAATCATTTCGGTTGCAACGCTTGATGATGCAATAGCTGAACCGCAGCCAAAGGTCTGGAATTTAATATCTGTGATAACTTCATTTTCTACCTTGAGGTAGATTTTCATCATATCTCCGCATACAGGGCTGCCGTAATCGCCGACTGCATCTGGGTTTTCCATTTCTCCTACGTTCTGAGGATTTGCAAAGTGCTTTAACACTGTATCGTTATACATATTGGCCATAATATTATCTCCTTATTCTATATAAACATTATTTGATAGCAATTCGGTAAAGCAGAAGGTTTTTTGCCATATTTTGAGCTTATACCTGCCACTTATTATTTTTGTTGAACGGCGAAATAGCTCTCAGCTTTTCTACTATCTGAACGATTTCACCTATTGCATAATCAAGGTCTTCCCTGGTTGTAAGGTCGCCCACAGTAAATCTGATAGTACTGAGAGCAAGCTCTTCAGGAATTCCGCAGGCTCTTAAAACATGTGATGCAGCACCCGATGAGGAAGAACAAGCCGAACCGGTTGAAACAAAGATGTTTTTCATATCCATGAAGAGCAGCAGCGCCTCACCTTCAATATAGTGGAAGAGGATGTTGCAGTTTCCCGGAAGTCTGTTTGCTGTATCTCCGTTAACCTCGATTTCAGGAATTTTCTCAAGCAGACTCTTTTCAAAGTAATCTCTCTTTGAAGAAACCTCAGCAATATGCTTGTCTATGTTTTCGAGGGCAAGCTCAGCAGCCTTTCCGAAGCCTACTATTCCGGCAACATTTTCTGTACCGGCACGATGGCCCTTTTCCTGTCCTCCACCCTGAATAAAGTTCGGAAGCTTAATTCCTTTTTTCAGATAAAATGCGCCGACACCCTTAGGTCCGTAAATCTTGTGTGCCGACATTGAGAGCATATCTATGCCCATAGCCTTAACATCAATTTTCACGTTGCCTATTGCCTGAACCGCGTCAGTATGGAATAAGACACCCTTAGCATGTGCGATGTCAGAAAGTGCTTTAATGTCCTGTATAGTACCAATTTCATTGTTTGCAAGCATAATGCTTACAATTGCTGTCTTATCAGTTATTGCAGCCTCAAGGTCCTCAGGGTTAACCCTGCCCTTTTCGTCTACCGGCAGATATGTGTACTCACAGCCCTCATATTCTTTTAGAAATTCACATGTATGGTGAATAGCATGATGTTCTATTGCTGTTGTAATTATGTGATTTTTTCCTTCTTTTCTGAGCATTCTTACCGCACCGCAGAGCGCCCAGTTATCTGATTCAGTACCGCCTGAGGTGAAGAAGATTTCTTTGTCCTCAGCACCAATCAGCTTTGCAACCTTTTCTCTCGCTTCGCTGATAGCATTTTTATTTTCTATACCGATCTGGTAAATACTTGAAGGATTACCGAATTCCGCCATAAAATATGGCAGCATAGCATCAAATACCTCCTGCTTTACAGGTGTTGTTGCCGAATAATCCAGATAAACCTTTTTCTCCATTTGAGTCACTTCCTTTTTCATCTATTAGATCCTGTAATGTAAAGTTGTCAATTACAGTATTTATCCCATCATTAATTTTTCTGAAAACCGTTCCAGTTATACAGTCTCCGCAGCAGAAAATGTTTTCACTTTCACACTCAGTCGGAATAAAGGAACCTTCAAGACACCTCAATATCTCTCCGATAGTAATTTCTGACGGTTTTCTTGATAGAAGGTACCCGCCCTGCTGGCCTCTTTTGCTGACTATCAGGTCGGACTTTTTCAGCATTGAAAAAATCTGTTCCAGATAAGGCTGAGAAATGTGGTGCTTTTCAGCAATAAAGCTCAGCGAAACCGGTGCTTCACCGTATCTTATACCCACCTCAAAGATTGCTCGCAGGCCATATTTACTTTTTGTTGAGAGCCACATAGCCTCACCTCAATTCCTACAAAAATGATACGAATTAATAATAGCAATTCCATGTAAAATTGTCAAGATTAATATTACATTTTAAAAACGCCCAAATACTTTTATCCCAGGTAATAACAACCAATTTCAATAAAACAGAGCCTCCATATGTCAGCAAAACCAACTCAGGAAGCTCTGATAGTAATTATACAAAAATTAAAGCATTTTATGTCTCAGCTCATCACCCGAGAGAGGCGAAAGATAAGCAGGAGCAATGTCAAATACTGTTTTTGCACCGGTTACACCTTCATTGTTCAGTCTGAAGGCAGCCCTTGCGTATGCAACAAGCACAGATGCCGTAAACTCAGGATTTGAATCTAATTTAAGGCTGTACTCTATCACATGGTTATGCTCTTTATTAATTCCCGTAGAGCCTGTTCTTATCACAAAGCCTCCGTGAGGAAGTCCGCTATGCTCTTTCTTCATAGTTTCCATATCAATAAAGCGAACAACCGTATCATACTCATCAAAATAGTTAGGCATAGTAACTATTTCCTTTTCAATCTTCGCTTTATCAGCACCCTCAGCAGCTACAACGAATACCTCTCTGGTATGCTTTTGCCTCGTTGTAAGTTCAGGGTTTTCTCCTGTTCTTACCTTAGCAAGAGCTTCATCTACAGGAATTGTATACTGTCTTGCATCAACAACGCCTTCAATTCTCCTTACAGCATCAGAATGGCCCTGGCTGACTCCCTTTCCCCAGAAGGTATAGTCCTTACCTTCAGGAAGGATTGCTGAAGCATAAAGTCTATTAACAGAGAAAAGACCTGGGTCCCAGCCGCAAGAAATAATTCCGACCTTACCAGAAGCCTTTGCAGCCTTATCTACAGCAGCAAAATGCTCTGGTATCTTTGCGTGAGTATCAAAGCTGTCTATTACATTAAACTTTTTTACATACTCCGGCGTCTGAACAGGCAGGTCAGTAGCAGAACCGCCACAGATAATCAGAACGTCGATTTTATCAGCCATCTTTTCCATATCTGCTACAGGAAGCACTGGAATACCCGGTGTCATTAGCTTTACAGTTTCGGGCTTTCTTCTCGTAAAAACACAGACGAGTTCAATATCTTTATTTTGTGCTGCAGCACACTCTACGCCGCGGCCAAGGTTGCCGTAACCGGCTATTGCAATTTTCATCATTTTCTCCTTTAATACTGCTTATAATCCGCAAGGAAGTCACCCAAATCGGCAACAGCCTTTCTGAGAATATCAGCCTCAGGAAGCATTACAATTCTGAAGTGATCAGGCTTATCCCAGTTAAAGCCTTTGCCCGGAATTACGAGAACATGCTTAGCATGGAGGTAGTCCAGCGCAAACTTATCTATATCCTTAATGTGGAACTTCTCTGCATCCAGGTGTGGGAAGCAGTAGAAATTAGCGTCATTTCTTTCGCAGGTAAGACCATCAATTTTTTCAATTTCACTCATTACGGCCTCTCTCTGTTCATACAATCTTCCGCCCGGAACCATCATAGACTCGGTAAAAGCCTTGTCCTTAAGTGCGGCAGGAATAGCGAGCTGCATTATAGCATTTGCGCAGAGTCTCATAGCCGCCATCTGCATTATTCCAGCAAGATAAGGCGCAGCACCCTCCTTCGGACCTGAGAAAACCATCCATGCAGCACGGAAGCCGCAAACTATATGTGATTTTGAAAGACCATTAAAGGTAACTACAAAAAGGTCTGGCGCAATAGCTGCAGGCGAAACGTGTTTTTTGCCGTCCATTACCAGTCTATCGTAGATTTCATCAGAGAATATGATTAAATTATGCTCTCTTGCAATTTCTACCATTGCCTTAATCGTTTCCTCAGGATAAAGGACTCCTGTAGGGTTATTAGGATTGATAATAACCATAGCCTTTGTTTTAGGAGTTATCTTAGCTCTGATTTCGTCAAGGTCAGGAAGCCAGTGGTTATCTTCAACGCAAGTATAATATACAGGTACGCCGTCTGAAAGGAGTATAGAGTTTGTCCAAAGCGAATAGTCCGGTGTAGGCAGCAGAACCTCATCACCATCGTTGAGCAGCGGTGTAAGAACCATCGGTACAAGCTCTGATACGCCATTTCCAATATAAATATCATCCATAGTGAATGCTGTTAAGCCCTTTGCCTTATGATATTCATAAATTGCCTCTCTTGCAGGCACCATTCCTCTTACATCGCAGTATGGTGTTGCTTTATCAATATCATTTAATATTGCTGATTTAAGGCTGTCAGGAAGTCCAAAGCCAAAGGTTCCCGGATTTCCGGTATTAAGCTTCAGAACTGGAGTTCCCTCCGCTATCATTCTGTTAGCTTCAACAAAAAGCGGACCTCTGATGTCTGAATGCACCAACTTCATTCTGTCTGCAATATCAATCTTTTTCATATTAAACCTCTCTTTATATAATATATTATTTGACAACTGTTGTACGCCCTATGTACTAAAGACAATTTTTGCACATAAGAGCATTAACTAATATTATTTGTCCGAAACAAACAATACAATGATATTATAACACATTTTGTTATTTTGTGAAAAGTGGTAGTTTTCAATAATTTAAAATGCGGATGAGTAGTTCATCCGCAAAATATGAATACAGAAAATTTACTTATATTTTAATCAAGCTTAAGATCATTTTCCTTTATCCACTGCATCTTTCTAAATAAAATACCTAAAAGCCAACAAATAACAGCAGGAAGCACTATGGCAATAAGAATAAGTCCAATCCAGTCGAAGGATGTTACAGCCGCCTTTGCACCTGATGTTACGTCTGAAATCCAGCCTGTGTATACACCTATAGGACCAACAAGGCCGCAGGTACCCATTCCGGATGAAATAGGTGTACCATTCATCTGAAGCTTAAAGATACAGGTCGCAATAGGTCCCGTTATCGCGGACGCAATGGTAGGCGGAATCCATATTCGCGGATTTCTTACTATATTACCCATCTGAAGCATTGATGTACCGATTCCCTGAGAAACAAGACCTCCCATACCGTTTTCTTTATAGCTCATAACAGCAAAACCAACCATCTGAGCGCAGCAGCCAGCAACCGCAGCCCCACCAGCAAGACCGGTTAATGACAGAGCTGCACAGATAGCTGCAGATGAAATCGGAAGTGTGAGGCACATTCCTACAACTACAGATACCAACATACCCATGAGGAACGGCTGAAGTTCTGTAGCCCACATAATAATATAACCAACCTTAGAAGCGGCAGCGCCTATTGCCGGAGCCCACCAGGTAGAAAGAATTGAGCCAACCATTATAGTTACAAAAGGAGTAACAAGAAGGTCTATTTTGGTTTCCTTAGAAACCATTTTACCTATTTCTGTTGCAATGATTGCGATTACAAGAACTGCTAAAGGACCTCCGGCTCCTCCAAGAGAGTTTGCCGCACCTCCGACAGCAGCCATAGAAAATATTACAAGGTTAGGTGCCTTGAGAGCATAACTTATAGCGATGGCCATTGCAGGGCCAGCCATTGCTGTAGCAAATCCACCAACTGTGTTAAAATACGGAAGGTTAAGCTGTGTGCCTATTGTATTTAGAATTGTTCCAATAAGCAGCGAACAAAATAACCCCTGAGCCATTGCCCCCATAGCATCTATACCATAGGTTTTAACAGAAATCACAACACCTTTGCGTTTAAGAAACGCAGAAAACTTATCCATCTTAATTCTCCCAATTATTGATTAAAATAAAAAATTAGTATATGTAGGTGTCTTGACACCCGCATATACTAATTTAACATAAATGACGATTTTGTCAACAATTTTGGAAAAAATACATCATCTTCCATATTTTTCCAATTAGCTATTATAGTTCTGATAGAAGTATCTGTAAATAAATGTGACTGTCTGTCCTCTTGTACAGGTTCCCAACGGATTAAACTTGTCCTCTGAGGCACCTGTAGTAATTCCTCTCTGATAAGCCCATATTACTGGCTCTACATAGTATGCACCAGACTCAAGGTCAGTAAATGGGTTGTCATCAGTTACATCACTTTCATCCTCATAATCAATATTTTCGGCATATCTCGCAAGGAAGGTTACAAACTGAGCCCTCGTAACAATATTGGATGGAGCAAAGTTTGTTTCTGTCATTCCGGTAGTAATACCGTTTTTTACAGCCCATAATACTGCGTCATAGTAATAATCACCTGCATTAATGTCGCTGAACGGATTGGTGAAGTCCTCTATCACAGGTGAACCTGCAGCACGCCACAGGAAGGTTACAACCTGAGCCCTTGTGCAGTCTCCGTTTGGTACGAAAATAGTATCTGAGATACCCATTGCTATTCCGTTATCTACAGCCCATACAACCGCATTATAGTAATATTCTTCTTTTCTTATATCAGTAAAGTAGGTTTTGATTTCGTTTACCTTGTAAAGCCCATCCTCTCCGACGGTTACCTCGTAACCGCTTCCTCCTTTGTAAGTAAACTTATTACCATTATCGTTTACTCTGAAGGTTATAAGCTTGGAAAAGACTGCTTCTCCCGGCTTATAGAGGTTCAGTGTATTTCCATCCTCAAGGTTATCCACACACTCCTGAATAGAGGTGAAATAGTATGGCATATCGGAAATATAAGCAGCAGGCTCTTCACTGTTAATTACAAATGATCCGAGGCCGTTCTCCGCTCTGTATACGTCAAATTCAGCTGCATAATTCTTTAAAATTCCCTTGTAGATGTATGAATTTTTATCAATTCCATTACTGTGCTTTACATAGAAGTTTCCGTTAAGTACCCTCAAAAATTCACTTGGTAAAGGAATACTGATTTCAACTGGATCATTGAATTTCATCGTTTCATAGGAAACAAGCTTTACCGCATTTTTATTTTCTCCGGTTTTAATTATTGAAGAAGCATCTTCGGCAGTAGTCGCATATAAATCATACTTTGCATCTATCTTAAGCTCTATCCTGCCGTTAGTCGCATTGGCAGATACAACATTGATGTCAAAATATGGTGCTATTACAAAGAGAGGATTTGCAGCGGTATAGGTGCCTCCACTCGATTTTCCCAGCGCACTAAGCTCAGCTTTCGCCTGCTTTATAAGATCATTAGAGAAAATGCTATTATCATTAAACATTGACCAGGAAAGAGCCTTAAGTGTATCTAAGCCAATCAATTCCCCAATATTAGCTCTGATGTTATCTGCAACAGCCTGAACCGCTTCATCTGAGGATGATACAGGATAAACAGATGCTATAACCTCCGCAACAGTGCCATTAATATTCGCTTCACTCTTCAAAACTCTATATTTATAATCATTGTCGCCAGCTGAAGCAATAGTGTATCCGCCCTTAATCCACTTAGCTGGGCTCGAGCTGAAATATCCGCCTGCAATAAAGTTCTTAAGAATATCTGTTCTTACAGCACCTTCTCCACCTTTAAAGTAGCCTCCCTCAACATTTACTTTTTTGATTTCGGCAATAGAAGAACCTGCAGCTTCTGAAACATATTCATCAACCGCATATGCGCTGTTACTTGAAAAATAACCTCCGTCAATATTGACATTAAGTTTTCCGTAACAGTTGTTTCCATTTTCAACTATCAATGACAGCGCTGAACCGGTCGAATCACTTCTGATTAATGAAGATTCACCTGTTCCAGTAATATTTGGCTGGCCCACTACTGTTAAGTTGCCGCTGCCAATCTCTATTCCTGCAGTACCTGTAATTGTAGTCGAGTCGCCTCCGATATAATAATTACCGTAAGCAGATAGCTTTAATGCTGGACCGAGTGTCGAAGTGACGCTGCCAGAGGTGACACTAATGTCAACACCGCCATTTTCCTTCCTCGGACTTGTCATAATAGCCGCAGTGGAGGAATTGTAAACATTACCTCCTTCGACCTTAAGTGTCGCACCATTTCCCAATGCTTTAACAGTAGGACTATCTATAGCAGAAATCATACCACCTTTTATGATAACCGTTGAATAAACATGCTGTTCATCTTCATAAGATATATTTCCATCCTTAAAAGTCCCTATAATACCTTCACCGGATGAACCATTAATTGCTATTCCACCGCTTTCGAATGTAAGCCTTCCGCTTCCAGATTCACTTGTATCAATAATCGTAAGCACAGACTTATTTGAAACAGAAAGCTCCGCGCCTAATGTTAAGTTGTACCCATTCAGATCTAAGGTCCAATTATTACCATCACTGACACTAAGAGTCCTGTTTCTTATATAAGAATCACCTGTAAGCTGAATGTTTCCACCATTCCCGTAGAAGACCTTTCCATTTGTAATAGGCACGCCGTCTAAGGCCGCATAAAGAATATCAGCCCCATTTACAGTTTCATTTTCACCCAAAGAAATAAACGGTATAGTAGTAAATGCAAGGCATAAAGACAAAAGAATATATGCAAATTTTTTCATGAGCTGCCTCCTTAAAAATCTCGTTCGGAAACTATTCCGCTTTTTCTAAGCTTCTCTATCATTTTTTCATACCCCTCAACCGAATCACAAATAAGCGTATGAATATGAGTACCACCTGTAAGAGTCGACAAGGGGGTTGCATCATCAGCTGTAATTTTCTTCATGAACAGTTCAACATCATAGCGTGATTCTATGTTCAGATCAGCTTTTACCGAACCATATACCGGATGATCCACAATTACGTCAAGAACAGAACATCCATAATCCACAGCTGTGGTCAATTCTTCTTCCATTTTCTCAACCGAAGTATGAACACAAACAATCTTTTTAATAATACCAGTTCTTTCACGATGCAAAAGGTAGCCTCTCGGAGTCGCATCTATTTCAAGACCGCTTGATCTTAATATAGCTATATCTCCGACAATAACCTGTCTGGATACAGAAAATTCAGCGGCAAGTGCAGAAGCACTCACCGCCTGTAATTCAGATTCAAGTCTTTCTCTTATTTTATTTCTTCTTTCTGTTGTTGTCATAACCTATGCCTTTGAAAAATACTCAACTAAAACCATATGTGCAATAGCCTCGTCATAACTGTCAAACATGCCCTTGCCTGTCCATGATTTTTCTAATGATACGTATGAATATGAATCGTTCGCCGGATCATTAATTACTAATTTCCCGTCCTTAATTCCTCTGACTACAACAAAGTGAGTGGTTACATCGCTTTCAAATTTAACGATTACACCTTCAGGATTGTTCTTAAGAAGTTCAACAACCTGCTTTACTTTATCAGTTGATTTTTTACTTTCTTCAAAGTAAATTCTCTTATCTCGCTTAATTCCGAGACTTGCGAATAAGGCTTCCGTACCGCCAATAACGCTGTTGTTATTGATTTCATATACCTTAGCTGCAGGCCAATCCACACCAGTAAGATTTGCAGCAAGCATACCAAGACTCGTAATATAGCAAGCTCCCTTTATTCCATCCTGGTGATAATAATTTCCTGCACCAAGGAGATAATCCTCGCAGCTAACTAAAGCTGACTCATAGTGTTTTTCAGGAGTATCAGTTGTTTTGTCCTGAGTCTGGGTTGTTTGTGTCGGTGTCACTTGTGTAACCGGCTGAACCGTAGGTGCGGGTTCTGCAACAGGAGTAACCGGAGCAGGCTGTACAGCTGGTTCTGTCGGTGTAGAAGCTGCATTGCCGGTTGGAATTTCAGTCTTAGGTTCATCAGGAATCAGTATATACTGTGCTGATGACATATTAGTCGTGATAACTACGTTAGGTGGAATCCACTCAACAGTCGCTCCTAAGGTTTCTGCTACGAAACGAACCGGAACCATAGTTCTGTTGTTGTAAATCATAGGCGCTACCGATAAAGTAACCTGATCGCCATTTACATATGCAATCTTTTCACCTATGTACATTTCTATAGTTACGCTGTTCTTACCTCTTACATAAACTGTAGGCTTTGCTCCTCCGACCCAGGTCACTTCAGCATCACATGCTTCAAATATAGGTCTCATAGGAACCAATATGTTTCCGTCAATATTGATAGGGCTCTGATCAAACTCAAGCTTTTTTCCGTCCAGGATAATCGAACACTCTGAACCGTTATCATTATCCTGAGCCATTGCTACCGCCCCACAGGTTAATATGAGGGTTAAGCAGATGGCGACCATAAGCACCTTCTTTATTAAACTATTCATTCATACTCCCTTCATTCTTTTGACTGCCGATTTTACACGCCAATCTGCTTAGGAGTCCGGTGAGTTTCACTAATAATGAAAATCAAAAGACCAACTCTAATACGGTCTGAAATGCGCTGAGAACTGCATTAATCCCCGGTGTCAGTATGTAATCAAATACATTGAACACCAAAAGCACAATTAAAATCAGAGAACCGTACTGCAGCAGCTTGTTATACAAGGGTGTCTCATCAAATGAGGTTAATTCTGCCACTATATTGTACCCGTCTAAAGGCGGGATAGGAATCAGATTGAAAATCATGAGCACTATATTTATGTACATTACATAGTACAAAACATAGTAAACATAAGTACCGATTCCGGAACCATAAACATAAGCCGAATTGTAATGCGCAAGTGCCGTTACAATAATAGCAAATATAAACGCGATTATCAGATTTGCGACAACTCCCGCAGCCGAAATGACTACCTGTTTAAGCTTCCTGTTTTTTCCGCTAATATTATATGGATTTACCTGTACCGGCTTTCCCCATCCAAAACCGACAAAGAAGAGACAGATTAAACCAATCCAATCAATGTGCTTCAGCGGGTTTACGGAACATCTTCCCATATTTTTAGCTGTATTGTCACCCATAAGTGACGCTGCCAAAGCATGAGCAAATTCATGGAAAGTAAGTCCGATTATTATGCCCGGTATTATCAGCAGCTTCTGTGTAATATATGTCATATGACCTACCTGTATCACGGCCATTACATATAAACAATTAGAATTATACACGAAATCAGCCTGATTATCAATAAATACAGGCCATTACAATATTATTAAACAATAATAATTTCCAAAATCTGTAAATTCCAAAATAATAATTTCTATATTTTGTATGTTTTTGTGCAATTCTTTGTATATATAGTATATATGTGTTGTGGCCGCATGAAAAAAGTATGATTTCTTTGGCAATTGCTGTTACGCATTGTTTACATAACTATATCCAAAGTGATATTAATTTACATAATACTTATAGTTATATTAAATTTTATAATATTACTTATACTCTTCAATCAGCTTTTTGAATTCAGGAAGAGACTTGAGTATAGTATCTCTTGAAACGCAATACGCTATTCTTACATAGCCCTCACAACCAAAATTCCTACCCGGAACAATTAAAATATTGTGGTTTTTTGCCGCCTTGCAAAATTCTCTTTCATCAGCTATTGGAGATTTTACAAATAAATAGAATGCACCCTGCGGTTTTACACATTCATAACCGTATTCAATTAATTTACCATAAAGAATCTTTCTGTTTTCATTGTAATACTCAACATCTGCATTTTCATCAATGCATCGTGCAGCAACCTTCTGCATCAGAGAAGGTGCGTTAACAAAGCCAAGTATTCTTCCTGCTGTTGTAGCTGCATCGAATACATTCTGATAATCATCTATTTCCGATGGTATTACAAGATATCCTATTCTTTCACCCGGAAGAGAAAGTGACTTAGACCATGAATACCCAACTATAGTATTCTTGTAATACTTTGTAAGATATGGAACATCTACTCCATCATAAGCCAATTCTCTGTACGGTTCATCTGAAATGAGATATATCGGATTTCCGTATTCAGCAGATTTTCTTTCAAGAATCTCAGCGATACTCTTTATAGTTGCTTCAGAATAAACAACCCCGGTTGGATTGTTAGGATTATTGATAATAACAGCTCTGGTATCAGGCTTGATCATAGCTTCAAACTCAGCGATATTCGGCTGAAAATCTATTGTATTTGCTGGCACAGCCTCAAGAATAGCACCTACATTTGAAGCATAGTTGCTGTATTCCCCAAAATGAGGAGAAAATGTAAGTACCTTTTCCCCCGGATTCAAAAGAGCCTTGAAAATCATATTCAGTCCACCGGCTGCACCGACAGTCATAATAATGTTTGATATACCAAAGCTTGTTCCAAACCTCCTGTTTAAATTGTCTGCAACAGTCTGTCTTACACCTTCAAAACCATTATTATTCATATATCCGTGAAGTATATTGCTGTCCTCTTCGTTAACAATATCGATTATTGCTTTCTTAACCGATTCAGAAGCAGGTACATTTGGATTTCCAAGACTGAAGTTGTATACATTTTCCGGACCCACTTCCTTAGCAAGGCGGTTTCCCTCTTCAAACATAGCTCGAATAGCTGAACTATTTGCAACCAGTTGCTTCATTTTTTCGGATATCATTATTTTCCTACCTCCTCTTTTAAAGCTTCAAGAGCTTCTACATAACCTTTAAAACCATGTCCGTAAATCGACTTAATGCATGCAAGCGCAGGGTAAGAAACCTTTCTGAATTCTTCCCTGTCAAAAATATCTGTCAGATGAACCTCAACAGCAGGAATGGATACAGCTTTCATAGCATCCATAATAGCAATGCTTGTGTGAGTATAACCCGCAGCATTTATAATCATTCCGTCAAATTTTTCATACGCATCGTGAATTTTATCAATTATTGAACCTTCATGATTTGACTGAAAAACTTCAACCTCAATACCAAGATTTTCGGCATTTCTTTCAATGTAGCTTACCATCTCATGGTAAGTCTTTTCTCCGTAAATATCTTTTTCCCTTATTCCTATCATATTCATGTTAGGACCGTTAATTACTAATACTTTCACAGGAATGCCTCCTCTCCTTAAATACAAGGGCAAGCACAGTCGAAGCAAGCATATGCAGCACAGCACTTCAAAAGACTGTCATTATCATAACCCTGCCTGTTGGAATTATTTCTGTACATTGAGCCCGAATTTGCAAGCGCGTTTAAGGTCTGTCTGTATTCCATATTTGTCGGTTCCATATTTACCGCAGTCGAAACATATGAGACAGCTTCATCAAACCTTCCATATCTGCTTGAAATAATGCCGTTCAGGAAAAACCATTCAGCATTTCTGACGTCTGAACGGTCAAGCACAGACTTTGCACCCATAAGGTTGCCTGAGTTTATCATATTTCTGACCGACTGCATTTCAGAACTGCCAGATGCCCCGTAGGAACCGGAATTGCTGGAAGAATAAGAACTTCCACTATAGCCTCCTGTCCTTCCTTTGCTGATTGCATCATAAGCTTCGTTTACTTCCTGAAGCTTTTCCTTGGCAAGGTCAGCAAGCGGATTGTTCTGATATTTGTCGGGGTGATATTTTTTTACCAATTCTTTGTAAGCAGACTTTACTTCCTCCATTGAGGCATTTTTATCTACTCCGAGAACTTCATATGGATCTTTCATCTATAAATCCTTTCTATTCTTATTCCGGGTCTTACCGCATAAAACCTCCTCGGTTTTATTCCTGAGACCCAGATAAATTACGTTATTTACTATTCCCTTATTCCTTTTTATTTCGAGAAGGTCCATCGCCTTTGAAGCTTCACCGAGATAGTGAAACAAATTCAGCTCAAGTGGCTCTCGTATTCTGTTCCTGAATTCATCGGGACTTTCTTTATTTATATTAAATTCAAACCTGCTTATCAGCGGGTTGTAATGATTTTTTTCTATATCCTCTTCTATATCCTCAGCAGCATCCATCAGATATATCCACCTGCCAAGATTGAAGCCTAAATTATAAAGAACAGTTGCTTTTATGTCTTCTGAGTCAAGATAATGAGCAAGTCCGCTCCCCAAAATCTTACCAAAAGCTTCTGACGTATCATCCAAGGAAGGAGAATTATTCTTTTCTAACCTCGACAACTCAGCAAGACCATTGGATAAAGCATTTTCAAACTCAGTGTAAGTATCAGAAAGTCGTTCATATGTCTTTTGTGAGAGCTTTTTCAATACTGCAGCTAATAGCCTTCCGTCATCTCTGACATCATCATCAAGCTTTCCGTAAGACAGCATAAGCATCAAATCTGCAGAATAGTCTACAGCGCTGCTGTTAACAACGAAGGTCTTTTTATTCACGGGATGAACTATGCAGCCTTCTTTTTCAAAAGTCTCTGATGTGTCGTCGAGAGCAGCTAAAATAATAGCTGCAAAGGCCGCATCATAGGTTAGAGCCAAACGCGGAAGCTGGCCAAACCTTCTGCCTATAGACTTGCAGATTCCACAGTAATATGCGGTATACAGCTCGTATTCCCTGACTTTTAGTTCAGGTCTGTCAATTACAACGTATCCTCTCATTTCTTTCTGAGCCTGTCAAGAACCTTCACATAATGTTCAGGTAACGGTGCCTTAAATTCCATATATTCTCCGGTTATTGGATGAACAAAACCAAGTACCTTTGCATGAAGCATCTGGGTTTCTGCACCCATTACTTTTTTTGCCGAGCCATATACCTCGTCCCCTAAAAGAGGATGTCTGATATGAGACATATGCACTCTTATCTGGTGAGTCCTTCCTGTTTCAAGTCGCGCCTCAATCCTGGTAAAATTTCCCAGTCTTTCCACAACCTTGTAATGAGTTACTGCTCTTCTTCCGTCAGGTACTACAGCCATCTTAAATCTGTTATTCTTTGACCTTCCGATAGGAGCATCAACAGTTCCCTCGTCATCCCTGAAGCTGTTATATACAACAGCATCATATACTCGAGTTATTGAATGCACCTTAAGCTGTTCAGAAAGGGATTTGTGTGCAATATCATTTTTTGCCACCATAAGAAGGCCGGAGGTATCCCTGTCAATTCGATGTACTATTCCGGGTCTGAGCTTCCCGCCTATGGAAGAAAGATCTTTAAAGTGGAAGAGCAGAGCATTTACCATTGTTCCGGTTTCATTTCCCGGCGCAGGATGCACAACCATACCACGAGGTTTGTTGATGACAGCGACAGCCTCGTCCTCGTATACTATATCCAAAGGTATGTCCTCAGCCGCAACGTCTATTGCCTCAGGCTCGGGAACAGAAAGCTTAATAATGTCTCCCCCTTTGATTTTGATTTTTTTAGAGGTTTCCTCAAGTCCGTTTACGCTGAGCCCGCCCTTTTCTATAAGCCTCACTATAAACGACCTTGAAAGCTCTTCTCCCGTCTGTGAAGCCAAAAATGCATCAAGCCTCATCCCCTGGTATTCACTTTCTACTGTGATCAAATACTCCTGCATATTTACTAACTAATAATCTCTTCTTGCTTTCTTTTCTTCTCTGATTTTATCTCTGATTTCCTGATCCTTTTCTTCGTATTCTTCCTTAAGCCTCTTCTGTGCATTTCTGTTTCTTTCGTAATTTCTTTTGCGCTTTGCCGCTTCTTTTCTTTCTCCTCCGCTGATAACAGAAACAATGAGAAGGAAGGCTCCGAGCACCACACATATATCTGCAAAGTTGAATACCGGAAAGTTTATCAGCTTAAACTGAATAAAGTCTATGACATAGCCCTGAGTCAGTCTATCTATAAGGTTTCCAATGCCCCCCGCAATAATCAAAGACAAGGAAACATTAGTCAGCCTGTAAGGATATCCGTAAGGTCTGCTCCTTCTTCTGTGTACTATCATATATATGAACATCAGAATTATCAGCAGCGCCGCCACTCCGATAAGTATTTCTTTTCTGCCTTCAAGTATACCGAAAGCAGCCCCCATATTCTGAACGTAAGTAAAGTCAAATACGCCATCAATCAGAGTCACAGAGTGCCCGATATCAAGCGTACTAACCATAAAAAGCTTCAGAACATGATCAATGGCTACAAGAGCCGCAATTAATAAAATATAAATCATATGTCCTACCTGCCATTCTATTTGTATCAGTAAAAAATCCTGAACAATACCATATATAAAACTCTGTAAATAACCCCCAACAGAATCAATGCTAAAACCGGAGAAAAATCGATCATCATTCTCGGCACAAACCGGGAGACAAGATTTCTGCATGGTGCAAGCACAGGCTCTGTCAGGTCTATTATGACTTTATACCATTTCGGCACATATGGATATCTTATGAAAAAGCTCGCAAAACACCTGACCAAAATCAATATGGTCAGGACATCATATAAAGCTTTTAAAGCAAATAATACCAGTGATCCCATTACTACCCCAACCTTTCATATTGACTTAGAGATAATAGTTTTCAGGTCTGGCAACAGCTTCATCAACATTAGAGGTTATATCTACGTTTGCAGGTGCAAATACGAAGATGTTGTTTGCAACTCTCTGAATCTTACCGTCGAGCGCATATATTGCACCACTGAGGAAGTCGAAAATTCTCTTTGCAACCTGAGTATCAAGCTTTTCGAGGTTGATAACCAGCGGTTTCTTTGCAGTAAGGTTGTCAACTAATGCTGAGCATTCATCAAAGCTGTTAGGCTCAATAACTAAAAGCTTAACCTCTTTACCGTGCTGATCTCTTGCATGAGTTCCCACCGCTCTTCTTGCATCGGTTCTTCTTTCTCTGTAATAATCGTTGTTCTGCTGAGCATACTGCGGACGAGCTTCCGGCTTTTTAGCAGGCGCCTTTTCTTCTACGACTTCTTCAGGTTCATCCACTTCTTCAAGACCGATTATACTTCTGAACTTATCCATTGTTCCCATAATGATTTCCTCCGTTAGTGTAAATTATAATTTCTAGGTCCGAATATTGCCGTTCCGACTCTTACCATGGTTGCTCCTTCCTCAATGGCAACTTCGTAGTCACCTGACATACCCATGGAAAGATGTTCAAAACTCATATTCTCATCTTTGATTGCTTTATATTCATCAAAAAGCTGTTTTAACTCTTTGAAGTATATCCTGACGTCTTCCGGGTCATCTGTTGCTGGTGCAATTGTCATCAAACCTTTAATTCTGATATTTTTGCACTTTTCTCTGACCTCGGCAATAAGCGCTCTCGCACCGTCTAAGTCGGTACCGAACTTTGATTCTTCTCCCGCAGCGTTAACTTCAATAAGTACTTCTGCAATTATACCATGTTCCTTTGCCCTCTTATCAATTTCCTCTGCGAGCTTTATCTTGTCCACAGAGTGAATAAGAGCAACCTTGTCAATAATATATTTTACCTTGTTTGTCTGAAGATGGCCTATCATGTGCCATTTGACATTTCCGGCCACCTTATCGTATTTGTCCTGTATTTCCTGGACCTTGTTTTCTCCGACATCGGTAATTCCGCAGGCTACAGCTTCGTTGACCTCATCGGCTGTTCTTGTCTTTGTAACTCCGATCAGAAGAACCTCTTCACGTTTTCTGCCGGCTCTGTCGCAGGCAGACTGTATTTTATTTTCAATAATTCCAAGGTTTTCTTTAATACTACTCATCTTTATCGCCGCCCTTATTATAGTTTTTTGAGAGATTTTCACCTTTTTTCAGTATCTCGTCGTACAGCTTAATAGTCTGAACAAGCTTAGGATCTTCCCCATCGACATTCTTAGTGAAGGTATTTGCTCTTACAATCCTCTTGTCTCCGATGAAAGTGATGATATCAACCTCAACAAACTTAAAGTCTCCGTCAACCTGCTTTACATATACTCCCGTAACGCCGTCAACATTTACAATGGAGTCAGCATCGAGAACAATACCGGTTTCATTTACCGTTATTACCTCAGCATCAACTACCCTTTGAGTTGGCAGGCTCGCATAATAGTCGCTTGACTTCAGTACAACCATAAAGTCATCGCCTTGACTGTAAATGCTTATTATCTGTGCTTGAATTTTTGTTTTTTCGTCTAATACGACTTCTACTTCCTGATTATCTTTTAGCTCTCCGCCTTCCTTTGAGTCAACCCAATAAATTAAATACCACTCTTTATTGTCAACCACCTTGAAAAGCGGGTCACCTCTGTTTACTGTTTCGGAGCCTAACTGCTGCATGGTATAATCAAACTCTTCAACAGCCTCCTGTGTAATGTTGCCTATATTTTCCGGAATAAAGTATGCTTCTAAACCATCAACGGTGTACGACAAGGTCCCCGGCTGAGTCGTAGAATATCCACGGTCTCCGACAGAGCATACCTGTGAATATTTTCTGATATATGTACCTTCACCGAAACCATAGGATGCAGTACCTGTATTTTCTGCATATACAATCTGTTCATCCTTAACCAGATAGCATTTTTGTGTGTCAGACACCTTTACGGTTTCGTATGAAGCAGAATATGTTGAGGTTAGTGCATCGAATAGGTTAGGTATGCAGTACACAATGAGAATTACAACCAATACTGCAAGAGCCCACAAGCTCACTCTCAGCACAAACCTTTTGAACTCAATTTTATCATTCATAATGCTTTATTTTATCATATTGAACAAAACCTATCAAGATTTTTTCAAAATATTCTATTCCAATACCCTCTACGAAAAGCGTAAGTTGCTAATAGTCAAATAGCTTTTGAAACAGCTTTACTTTTCGCTCTTTCTTTTTCTTGTCATGAGCTTTCTGACTACTTCCTTAGGATCCATACCATCGTTAATTATGGCATAAATTCCATTTACTATTGGCATTTCTACATCATATTTTTTTGCAAGCTCATAAGCTGCTTTGCAGGTGAAAATACCCTCTACAACCATGCCCACGTTTTTAATAGCGGTTTGAGTATCTATTCCCTCACCTATCATTATTCCACACCTTCTGTTTCTGGAGTGCATAGATGTGCAGGTCACTATCAGGTCGCCTATTCCAGAAAGTCCCGCAAAGGTTTCGCTTCTTGCCCCTGCCGCCAGTCCGAGTCTCTCAATTTCAGCGAGACCTCTTGTCATTAACGCCGCCTTTGCGTTATCCCCGAAACCAAGGCCATCACTTATACCTGCTCCGAGCGCAATTATGTTCTTAAGAGCTCCTCCGAGTTCAACTCCGCAGACGTCTGAATTGGTATATACTCTCAAAACATCAGTCATGAAGAGATTTTGAATTTTCTTAGCCGCTTCTTCATCATTTGAGGAAGATACCAATGTTGTAGGCATTCCCAAGCACACCTCTTCAGCGTGGGATGGTCCCGAAACAACAACATAAGGATATTCCGGAATAATTTCCTTTCCAATCTCGCTGAGTCTCATCAGAGACCCCTGTTCGATACCCTTGGCAACGTTTACTATTGTCATACCTTTTTTCAGAAAAGGCTTAGCCGCTGTCGCTGCAGATCTGAAAAACTGAGCAGGTACTGCAAAAATAACCACATCAGCTCCAGCAATAGCCTCCTCTTCATTCCTGTATATGGTCAAAGCCTCCGGAAATAAAGTTCCCGGTAAAAACTTTTTATTTTCTCTTGAATTAATCATAGACTCAACGTGAGCCTGATCAATATCCCATAATCCGGTGGATATGCCCTTTGAGCTTAAGCTGATAGCAATAGCCGTACCCCAGCTTCCTCCTCCGAGTACTGTAACCTTATTTTCCATTTCACTACCTCACTTTTTAAGACTGAACTTCGGCTCTTCACCCTTGAGGAGTCTGACTATATTTCCTCTGTGCTTAATCCATATCAACAACGTCATTACAACACCGAAAGCCGCAATAGCCGTCGGATACGACATCGCAAAGGCTAAAATTGTAAACAGTAAAATTCCGATAAGCGAACCTAAGGAAATCCTTTTTCCGATCGCAAATATTATTACTACCACAACCATGGTAATAAGAGTTGCCAAAGGAGCCGCTACCAGGCATACTCCAAAGGTTGTCGCAACTCCCTTTCCGCCTCTAAAGCCATAATAAATCGGAAAAACATGTCCTGCAATTGCAGCAAAAGCACATATCATAGCTAAAGTCACATTGCCGCCTGGCGCAAGCATTCCGACAAGGTAGCCGAAAACACCCTTTACGACATCGAGTATGAATACCGGTATAGCAGCTTTTTTGCCAAAGCTTCTGAGAACATTAGTGCTTCCAGCATTTCCGCTCCCAAGCGTTCTTATGTCAGTTTTAAATACAACTCGGCTTACAAGAATAGACCAGTTTATACTTCCAATAAGGTAGCACGCAGCCACAAGTATTATAAATTCAAAAATGGAAACTGAAACAATCATATTTTGAAACTTCCCTTCTAATTTATAAAAGCAGCAGTGTATTAGTTTTCACTATCCTGCAAAGCTTCCATCCTCTCCCTTCGCTCTATAAACAAACTTAATAGAGGTACCTTCGAAGCCGAAGCCCTCTCTGATTTTATTTTCAAGATACCTTGCATACGAGAAATGCATCAGTTCCCTGTCGTTAATCTTAAACGAGAAGAGAGGGGGCTTAACAGCAACCTGAGTTGCATAATAAATCTTCAGCTTCTTGCCCTTATCAGAAGGAGGCTGATTCATAAGAACCGCATCAGAAACCAGAGTGTTAAGAACCCCAGTAGGAACTCTTTTTGAGCACTCAGCTTCCACATCTATTACCTTGTCCATAATCTTATTTACCCTCTGACCGGTAAGTACAGAAATAAACAGCACAGGTGCATAGCTAAGATAAATCAGCTCTTTCCTGATGTTTTTGGTGTATTCCTTCATGGTATTAGTCTCTTTTTCAACCAAATCCCACTTATTAACAACTATAATAATTCCCTTGCCGGCTTCATGAGCTAAACCGGCTATTTTTTTATCCTGCTCCGTAACACCCTCTGAAGCATCTATCATCATCAGGCAGACATCGCTTCTCTCGATAGCTGCAATAGCTCTGATAACGCTGTATCTTTCGATATTCTCGTTTACCTTGCTGCGCCTTCGTATTCCTGCAGTATCAATCAGGGTGAACTTTTGACCATCATACTCAAACGGAGAGTCTATTGAGTCTCTTGTCGTGCCGGCAATGTTTGATACTATTACTCTTTCCTCACCTAAAAGTTCGTTGACAAGAGAGGATTTTCCAACATTCGGTTTTCCTATAACCGCAACCTTAACACTGTCGTCTTCCTCGTATTCCTCTCCAGCTTCCTTCAAGCCGTCAACTATTTCGTCTAAAACATCTCCTAAACCAAGCATGTTAACTGAAGAAACAGGGTAAGGCACTCCGAGTCCAAGCTCGTAAAAATCGTAAAAGTTGTCATCGGGCTTTCCTGTGTCAATCTTGTTTACTACGAGGATAACCTTTTTCCCCGTCCTGTACAGCATCGAAGCAACCTCTCTGTCAGCTGAGGTCAGGCCTTCCTTGCCGTCAACCATGAAAAGGATGACATTGGACATTTCCATGGCAATCTGAGCCTGTTCTCTCATCTGCGAAAGAATTACATCTGCGGTAGAAGGTTCAATTCCGCCTGTATCAATAAGCGCGAACTGCATTCCTCGCCATTCGGCCTCCGCATATATTCTGTCACGGGTTACACCCGGTGTATCTTCAACTATTGATATTCGTTTCCCGATAATGCGGTTGAAAAAAGTCGACTTACCAACATTAGGTCTTCCAACTACCGCTACAGTAGGTTTACTCACCTGTTTCGCCTCCCTTATCGAATAAAGCATCTGCAAAGTCAGCAGGTACAAACGCCTGCATATCGTCAACGCCTTCGCCTACGCCTATATATTTAACAGGTATATCAAACTCGTCAGATATTGTAATTACTATGCCTCCCTTTGCTGTTCCATCAAGCTTAGTGAGTACTATTCCTGTCAGATCTGTAATTTCACTGAATTCCTTAACCTGAGATTTGGCATTCTGACCTGTAGCACCGTCAATTACCAGTAAAGTTTCTCTTGCCGCCTCAGGAAATTCTCTGTCAATAATCTTGTTCATCTTATTTAGTTCGGCCATCAGGTTCTTCTTATTGTGAAGTCTTCCTGCTGTATCGCATATTATTACATCAGTTCCCTTTGCCTTTGCAGATTGTATTCCGTCGAAAATTACAGCTGCAGGATCAGAGCCTTCCTTATGGTGGATAACATTGATACCGATGCGCTCTCCCCAGATAATAAGCTGCTCTGCAGCAGCTGCTCTGAAAGTATCTGCCGCAACAAGCTGGACCGACTTACCTTCATTTTTAAGTCCGTTTGCAATCTTAGCAATAGATGTCGTCTTGCCTACACCGTTTACACCCACCACGAGTATTACCAGAGGATAGTTTTCGGATAATCTGTGTGCCGCCTCACCCTTGTTGAGAATATCGGCAGTAATCTTTTTTACCTCCTCACGAACGGCATTAACATCATCTATATGATTGATTTTTACCGATTCTCTGAGCCTGTCACTTATCTTCATGGCAGTATCCATTCCGACATCACCCATAATGAGAATATCCTCAAGCTCTTCAAGAAAGGCATCATCAACCTTGGTATATGTATCAAAAGCTTCTTCAAACTTAATTACTACTGCCTCTTTAGTCTTTTGAAGTCCGCTTTTCAATTTGGAAAAAAATCCCATTTTTCTTCCTCTCTTTCGTTATCATTGCTCCATTCTCAGCGAAACAACCTTTGAAACACCCTTTTCCGGCATAGTTATCCCATAAAGAGCATCTGCCTTTTCCATAGTTGTTTTCTGATGTGTGACAACTATGAACTGAATGTTGTCCATGGCTCTTATATAATCAACAAATCTTTCTATATTAGCTTCATCTAACGCAGCCTCCACCTCGTCAAGAATACAAAACGGTGTTGGTCTTACTCTCAGAATTGCACACAACAGCGCAATTGCCGTCAATGACTTTTCTCCACCTGATAAAAGATTAATATTCTGCAGCTTTTTACCCGGCGGCTGAGCCACAATTTCTATTGTTGACTCAAGTACATCATCGTAGTTTTCAAGCTTAAGCTCCGCAGCACCGCCGCCGAAAAGCTCCGCAAAGGTTCTTTTAAACTGACCTCCTATTTCTTCAAAGCTGTCCAAAAACCTTGTGGTGATAATCCTGTCCATATCCTTGATTATATCCATAAGAGAATCTGTAGCTTCTATCAGGTCACTTCTCTGCTCCGTAAGGAAGCTCAGTCTTTCGCTAACCTGCTTATACTCATCTATTGCACCGATATTGACAGGCTCCAGCTCTCTCATGCGATTTTTAATCTCCCTGCTCTCTCGTGAAGCAGTTGATACCGTAAACGGTTCTGTCTTCATTGCCTGAGCTTCAGGGAAGGTTACCTCAAAGGTATCCCAAAGGCTGTTCTTCACAGATTCGGCCTGAGTTTCGCTTCTTGCAAGCTTTACTTGAATATCGTAAACTGCAGCCTTTGCCGTGTTCAGCCTTTCAGAAAACTGCATATTAAGTTCCTCACACTCGTTTCTGAGTGATGAAACCTCTTCCTTTTTACTTTTAATCTCCCAGGTTTTCTGAGCCAGATTCTTATTTTCAGCCTCAGCCTTTTCGAGTAATGCAGAAAGTGCTTCAATATGGGCAACAGTTTCGGCCTCTGAATTTGCAGCCATTTCCTTTTCTTTAAGCTTTTCTTCGATCTCCCCATTGAGCTTTGCAATGGTAAATCTGCTGCTTTGCTCAGAGCTTGCAAGATGCTTTAAATCCGACTCTACAGTATGGGCTGAAAGTCTTAATCCTGAAATCAATTCCAGCAGACCCTCCGAAGACTGTCTGTCCTCTTCAAGTGCCTTCAATTCTTCATCAACAGCATCCTCGCTAAGATTTATTTCTTCCTGTTTAGCGCCCACATCAGCTCTGATTTTATCTATCATAGATTGTGCTTCAGTAGTTTCATTGTCTATTTCTCTCAGCTCAGCCTGCCATCTATCAACGTTTTCCTGTATTGCGCTGCGTCTTTCTTCGCTCTTCTCTATTTCTGTCTGCAAAGAAATAAGCCTTTCAGTCGCTTCTCCGACTGCCTTTGAAGCCTTTGTGAGGTTGAATTTAGCCGCTTCTACACGATGACCAGCAGCCTCTTCCATTTTTTCAAGGTCATCAAGTTCGTCGTTATATTCGCCGATCATTTCTTCAAGAGCCTTGATTTCATTTTTTCGCCTGAAAACGTTGGTATTTTCCTTCTTAAATCTCCCTCCAGAAATAGCGCCTGCCGGGTTTACAAGTTCTCCCTCAATGGTTACAAACCTAAGTCCGTCTCTGTATTTGCTGGACATTTTTATTGCGCTTTCAAGATTGTCAGCTATTACTGTTTTACCTAAAAGATATGTTACAATACCTCTTAGCTCTTCATCGTAGCCAACAACCTCAGTGCCGAAGCCCCTAAAACCAGGTTCATTTTTTATTCTTTCAGAATCCTGGGACTCAGCAGCATCCTTTCCGCTTTTAATACCCTTTATAGGAAGGAAGGTTGCCCTGCCTGCACGTTCCTTTTTCAAAAGCTCAACTGCTGCTGAAGCAGATTTGTCGTCTTCACAGACTATATTCTGCATCGATCCAGAAAGTGCAGTCTGAATAGCGGTTTCAAAGCCTGCCGGGACATCTATATGGTCAGCGACAACACCTCTGATTCCCTTGAGTGAATTCTTTTTAGACATTATGAATTTAACCGCCTGAGCAAAGCCTTCATACGAAAGCTCAAACCCAGAAAGAAGGTCAAGCTTGGTCTTTGCTCTGTGGAGGTTTATCTCAATTTCGCCTTTGTTTGTTGTTACTTTTTCTTTCTGTAATTCGGACTCTTCCACTTCTGATTTTGCTGAGTCCTGTTCTTCCTCAAGCTTTGATTTTGAAGCTTCAAGAGAGTCGGCTTCAGACTTCAGGCTTTCAAGCTGTGAGTTTATTGTTGAAATTATCTTTTCGCTCTCATCACTGTCCTCAGTGAGCTTAATCTTTCTTCTGTCAAGCCCATCTATCAAGGACTCCAATCCCGAAATCTCAGTCTTTCCAACATTTATGCCAGAATGTAAGCTGAATACAGCAGAACGCTTTTCTTCAATTAAATCCTTCTTTTTTTGAAGTGAATCTGAGGATTTGGAATATACAGCCTCCTGATTTTTTATCTGCTCTGCTATTTCGACCTTCTTGATTTCCAGTTTTTTCCATCTGTCATTATAGTCTTCAATAGCAGCTTCTTCCTGCATTATTTCACGCTTCAGCCTGAGGATTTCTCCCTCAAGTCGAGTTCTCTCTCTCTCAAATGCAGTCAGCTTTTCTCCAGAAACCTCAATATCGTTCTTGTGCTCTGAAATTTTTTCAAGCAGCGACATTCGCTTAGTTGCGGTTTCATCTCCTTCAACCGAAAGAACGGCTTCTTCAGCCTTTGCTTTTTCAAGTCTTTCGGCATTATTTTTTAACTCTTTTTCAAGCTCTGCCGCTTCTTTTTCTCTTACTTTAATTTCTTCGTTTAGGTCAGCAATTTTATTATCTAAACTTTCAGCCTGTCTTACAGCAAGGTTTATCTCAAGGTGCCTGTACTTATCCCTTAAACTTAAATATTCCGTTGCCTTTTCGCTGTCTTCTTTAAGACCATCAATCCTTCCGTCTATTTCCGAAATAATATCATTTACCCTGTCAAGGTTCGCTGATGCAGCATTAAGCTTTCGCTGTGCTTCTCTTTTTCTTGTTCTGTATTTTACAATTCCGGCAGCTTCTTCAAAAAGCTCACGTCTGCCCTCGGCTTTGTTGTTAACAATCTCAGAAATCCTGCCCTGACTGATAAGAGAATAGCCCTCAACACCTATACCGGTGTCCATAATAAGTTCCTTAATGTCCTTCATTCTGCAAGGTCTGCGATTAATAGCATATTCACTTTCTCCCGACCTGTACATCTTTCTGGTTATGGCAACCTCCGAATAGTCTATAGGCAATGACTGATCTTCATTGTCAATTACAAGCGTAACCTCAGCTATTCCTCTTGGTTTTCTATTGGCTGTTCCGGCAAAAATAACCTCTTCCATCTTGCCGCCTCTGAGATTTTTGGCACTCTGTTCACCCAAAACCCATTTGATGGCATCAGCGATATTGGATTTTCCGCTCCCGTTCGGGCCAACAACACAGGTCATGCCTTCGGTAAAGTCGAAAATAACCGGCTCGGCAAAGCTTTTAAAGCCATGTAATTCTAATCGTTTAAAATGCAATTTACAATTCTCCGCTTTCAAAGAAATTTTTTGCCGCAGCCTGCTCAGCCTTTTTCTTAGACTTTCCGCTGCCACGGCTCTTGATCTTTCCGTTTATGGTAAGGTCAACGTGGAAGGTCTTGTCATGGTCAGGCCCTTCTGAACTTACCACAACATATCTGATATTTTTTTGCCCCTCGGACTGAACCTTTTCCTGAACAAGCGATTTATAATCTTCTATCATAAGCTCGCCGCTCGCTGCCTGAATAAGCTTTTCATCTAAAAGTGAAAATGCAACTTTTCTCGCTGCCTTCCAGCCTCCATCGAGAAAAACAGCACCTATCACCGCCTCAACCGCATCGGCAATCATTGACTTTCTTGTCCTGCCGCCGTTTCTTTCCTCCCCCTTACCCAGAATAAGGTGAGAACCAAGCTCTATCTTTTTTCCGTATTCAAACAGAGCATCCTCACAAACGAGTGCGGCCCTTTCCTTTGTGAGAAAGCCTTCTTCCTCATCAGGATACTTTTCAAACAGATATTCACTTACAAGCGCATCAAGAATTGCGTCGCCTAAAAACTCAAGTCTTTCGTTATTATTTGCATAAGAAAGCCTGTTTTCATAGACAAACGAACTGTGGGTTAATGCGGTTTTTAGCAGCATGGTGTCGTAAAAGCGATAGCCGATACTTCTGCTTAGCTCTTTAAATTTTTTATCGTCCATTTTATTCTTCCGCCTCTGCTATCTTCATTATTTCATCATGAATAATGTCAACCACTCCGTTTTTAACATAAAGACCGGCTTTAATAATAGAATTTGATACAGCAACAGCATCTGAAGAACCATGCATTTTTATTACAGCACCCTTTACTCCAAGGAAGGGTGCTCCTCCATACTCAGAATAATCGAACATTCCCTTGAAGCTTCTGAGCTTGTCCTTTAAGGTTGCAGCCGCAAGCTTTGTTCCCAGGCCTCCGCTCTTGAGCTTATCCTTAAGAAGGTTTAAAAATGCCATTCCCAGTCCTTCTGTGTATTTAATAATAACATTACCTACAAAGCCATCACAAACATATACATCAGCAGGTGCATCAGGAATTTCTCTTGATTCTACATTGCCTATAAAATTGAGATTTTTTGCATCCTTCATCAGCTGGTAGGCCTCTTTTGCGGCGGTATTCCCCTTCGTTTCTTCGCTTCCGATGTTAATAAGGGCAACCTCAGGATTTTCAACTCCCATAACCTTAGACATGTAAATTGAGCCCATAACACCAAATTCGAGATAGTTGTTTGGTTTACAGTCAGTATTCGCTCCACTGTCAAGGAGAAGAGCCGGCTTGTTTCCTGTCATAGGAGGAAAAATCGAAGCTAATGCAGGTCTGTCTATACCGCGTATTCTTCCTATTAACAACAGCGCACCACTCATCAAAGCACCTGTGCTGCCTGCCGAAACAAAAACGTCAATTTCTCCCTCATTGAGCTTATTCAGGCCAACTACCATAGAGCTGTCCTTTTTTCTTCTTATTGCCTTAACAGGGGCATCGTCATTCGTAATAACCTCTGTCGTAGGAACAATCACCAATCTTTCCTCATCGTATTTATACTTGGAAAGCTCGTTTCTCAAATCGTCTTCATTGCCAAATATATATATTACGTCCTGGGCATCAAGCTTTGCAAGAGCATCCACAGCGCCTTTGCAGGTTGACTGCGGCGCATTGTCACCACCCATTCCGTCTAAACCGTATTTTATCATTGCTTTACCTCTTATCTGTAAATTGATATTAGTATATTATACCATTAAATAGTATATATTACAACAATAACACATATATCTTGTTGTATTTAAGTGTGTTTATACCAAATAATTGTGTCGATATTATGAATTTCCGGTGAAGATAAAATACCATTAAATAATTTGTGTAACCCTTGCACAAAACTCACCATTATTTATTCTGACGTTAATATCATCACCAACATTTACATCATCTATTGCTTTGATCAGCCTGCCATTTTTGTCGCTTATTGCCCCGTAGCCAAGCTCCATCAGTCGATGCGGATTTAAGCTTTCTGCACCCGCCATAAGCCTTTCCATCTTAGCCTCTTCACTTTGTATTAACGATTTAAAGGCAGCGGCAGCCTCCTTGTATATAGAACCCGCTCTGATTTCCATGAGCTCCACCCGACTTTGAAGATTATTTAACAAAGTCAAGGGCGAAGCGTTTTTTACATCAGTTTCAAGACTGAAAATTTTCCTTTCGGTTAAAGCCCGCGCTTCATCAAGAAGGAATTCAATTGTTGTCTGAAGGTCAATAGTATTTGCAACCGAGGCTTCGGCTCCTGCGGTAGGGGTTGCTGCTCTGAAATCCGCAGCAAAATCTGCTATGGTAAAGTCTGTTTCATGTCCGACAGCAGAAATAATTGGTATTGAGCACCCAAAAATAGCTCGTGCGGTTTTTTCTTCGTTGAAAGCCCAAAGGTCCTCCATTGAGCCCCCGCCTCTTCCGACTATAATAACGTCGGGCTTTTCGCTCATGTTTTCAAGGGCTTTGAGAGCTGCCGCTATATCTTCGGCTGCGCCCTCACCCTGAACCTTACAGGGGCACAGCACAATATCAACAACCGAGTTTTTATTTTTTATGGTCCTGATTATGTCCCAGACTGCCGCACCCGTGTCTGCAGTGCAAATCCCCACCCTTTTAGGAAACTTCGGAATAGGCTTCTTATATTTTGGGTCAAAAAGTCCTTCGACTTCCAGTTTTTTCTTTAATTT
>DCGW01000084.1:43067-60182 GCA_002315335.1 Firmicutes bacterium UBA1768
CTTTAATTTATCAAATGCAGCAGAAAGAGAGCCCTCTCCTTGGGGCCTTAAATCAGTTATGTTCAGCGAATAATAACCGCCTTTTTCATAAAGATAAATATAGGCATAGGCAACCACAGCCATTCCCTCTTCGGGAAGGAAGTCCATGCTAACTGCTCTCGACTGAGGAAGAAAGCATCTGACAGTGCTGTTTTTGTCTTTCAGCGAAAAATAAACATGGCCCGAGCTGTGATATTTCAGATTAGAGACTTCACCCACAACAGCAATCTGTGAAAGTAGCGGGTCATTTTGAAGCACCGTCTTTATGTATCTGTTAAGCTGTGATATTTCTATAGGTTTCATTTAGAAGGCCTTTCTTAATTGCAGCAAGCTGCAAGACGAGTTAAGAAAGCAATTCCCACTGCATTATCCGAGCAGTATTGAGGTCTGCCGAAAAATATTGTGGTGTATCTTCCCTTTTGCGGTTCAAAATCTGTCAAAAGTTTTTTTCTGATATATGTGGACGACGAAACTCCACCCATCATAACGACCGTGTCTATACCGGTTTTTTCGGTAACCTGATGAATTGAGAGAAGTACGGCCTCAGCACATCTTTCGAGTATCCAGTTTGAAGGTGCAATTCTGTCTGATTCCCTTTTCATTGCAGCAGTATATTTTTGCACCTGAGTTTCAATTCCCGAAACATTCATTTGTCCATCTTCTGTTTTAATAAGGCAGAAGGGGTTTCCCACCTCTCCGTTATACCTCGAAGCAAGATAATCCATTTCCTTTCCACAAGGGAACCTCATACCCATAGCCACCCCTGACCTGTCTATAAGCTGACCTAAAGAAATATCCTTAGTGCCGCCAACTATTTCCTTCACCTCACTGCCCTGACAAATAAGAATTTCGTTTGTGCCTCCCGACAGATGATACGCAAGGTAAGGCCTGTTCATATCGCGTATCTCTTCAGAGCCGTAAAGCGCCGCTGCAAGATGACCCTCCTGATGCGAAAATTCAAACAGCGGAACTCCTGCTGCTTCTGCGGTTACTGCCGCAGCTGCCGCACCAGAAAGAAAACAAGGCATATATGAGCCTTCAACAGGGCGCGGTTTAGTTGAAACACCTACGCCTCCGAGCACAAGACCTTTTTCCTTTGTTATCTTTGAAAGTCCCAAAATTGTGTCAGGAAGATTATGAACGTGATCAAACAAAGCCTGGCTCTGCCTCATTCCCCTCTCACCTTCGCTCACAGAAAGTGGTGTTCTATTATCAAACAATAAATTTCCTTCTTCATCAACAGCCGCTACTGAAGTAGTATAATTGCTGGTATCAATTCCTAAATAATATTTTTTATTCATTTTCTCTTGTTATTGATCCGAGAATTCCGTTAATAAACTTCCCCGAATTATCTCCTCCGAATTTTTTCCCTAATTCGACCGCTTCATTAATAGCAATTGAGGCCGGTACGTTTTTTGAATAGAATATCTCTGTGATTGCCAGTCTGAGTATAGAAACATCTACTCTGTTCATGGTTTCTATCGACCAGTTTTTACCAAACTTATTTATCATTCTGTCAATCTCTTCGAGGTTCTTCGTGCAGGCGCTATGGACAGCCATAAAATATGTTTTCTGGTCTTTTTCCAGCCCGTTATTCTCAATAAAGCTGTTTCTCTTTTCATTGCCGAAATCACCATGGATATCCATTTCAAACAGCATCTGCATAAGCAATTCACGAGCTTCACTTCTTTTCATTATGGTCCTCTCCTTCTGTTTCGTTATATTCAACAAATTCTACGCCTTCAACAAAAATGTTAACCGCCTTTGCGGTTTCTCCAACAAGCTGAAGTACATCACTTCTTACCGTTTCCTGTATTTCCCATGCCACTTCCGGAATTCTATAGCCAAAAACCACGTTCACATGCAAGTCAATAATAAGAGCTTGTTTTTCACCTTCCCGGCTTATTCTTACTCCCTCATGGACATCGGAACGGAGAATGTTTTTTCTTATACTGTCTGTAATACCGGTCGCCATTGAGGCTACGCCCTTAACTCTTGAAGCCGAAATTCCAGCGGTAAGGGCTATCACTTCATCAGCAACATTTACACTGTCTTTTAATATTTCTTCACTCATTGATATTTCCTCACAGTTATAGTCTATTATACATTTTTTTGTGTTGAGTGTAAATGATTTTCATACGCTTCTTATCCCGCAATACGAGTCAGATAAACGTCTGCAATTCCGTTGCACCAATGTTTTTTTGAACTTACCGCTGTAAAATATTATCTGTTATTAATATAATTAATTATTAGAAGAGTACTATTCAAATAAATTCTAACAATATTAAAAAGTGTGGCTGACTACCAACCACACTCTCAATAATGTTATATTCTTCCGCTTCTTCGTCTTTCAAGTTCTCCAAGAATTTTCTTTCTTATTCTTATATCTTCAGGCGTAATTTCGACCAACTCATCGTCATTAATCCACTCAAGTGCTTCCTCAAGGGTGAAAATTCTGTGAGGAGACAGCTTAACTGCATCGTCTGAACCAGCCGCTCGCGTATTTGTAGCTTTTTTTGCCTTGCAAGGATTAACTATCATATCCTGTGTTCTGCTGTTCTGACCTACAATCATTCCCTCGTAAACATGAGTCTGAGGTCCTATGAAAAGCTGAGCCCTCTCCTGTACGTTATTAAGCGCATAAGGAGTTGAGAAGCCCTCTTCCTGAGCTATAATAGCGCCTGCAGTTCTTTCTGGAACAGGGCCTTTGTAGTCCTCGTAGCCCACAAAACGCTGAACCATCGTTCCCTCGCCGTGTGTCTGATTGATGAACTGACTTCTGTATCCCAAAAGACCTCTTGTTGGTACAGTATAAATTATTCTTGACCTGCCGTTCTTGCCCTCCATTGAAACCATAAGTCCTTTTCTGAGATTGAGGTCTGAAATCACAGTACCAGCGTATTCATCAGGAACCTCTATTACTACCTCTTCAACAGGCTCCTGCTTCTGACCATGGTCACCCTTTCTGTAGATTACCTCAGGCTTTGAAACAGCCAATTCATAGCCTTCACGTCTCATTTGCTCGATAAGTATTGAGAGGTGAAGTTCCCCCCTGCCCGAAACCTTAAACGAGTCTGTACTGCCAGTATCTTCAACCAACAAGCCAACATTAACCTCGAGCTCTTTATGAAGCCTGTCTCTGATGTGCCTTGTAGTTACATATTTTCCTTCCTTACCTGCAAAAGGCGAGGTATTTACTATGAAATTCATAGAGAGTGTCGGCTCTTCAATGCTGATTGAAGGCAGCGGATTGATTGCAGTTTCCGGACAAAGCGTGTCGCCAATAGTAATATCAGGAATGCCGGATATTACTACAATATCACCGCTTCTGACTTCATCTACAGCAACCCTCTTCATTCCTCTGTAAATAAATGTCTGGCCGATTTTTGCCGTTGCATAGCTGCCATCAGGCTTTACTACAGCAATGGCTTCTCCCTGGTGTATAGTTCCCTTATAAATCCTTCCTACTCCAAGTCTGCCAATATAATCATCATAGCCAAGCGTTGAAATCTGCAGCTGAAGAGGCTCATCATCCATATCGGGATAACCTTCGACGTGATTAATAATGGTGTCGAAAAGCGGAGTGATGTTTAAGCCGCCAAGGCCGGAAGCACTCTTCTTAATTTTTGTTCCGTCTGCAGCCTCAACCTGAAGGTTGTCCACCTCAGATGGGTCTCTGACCACTATTCCCTGACGAGCAATACCGTAGAGAATCGGGAAGTCGAGCTGAGTATCATTAGCTTCTAAATCCATGAAGAGCTCATATACCTCATCAACAACCTCATCAATTCTTGCATCCTTCTTATCAATTTTATTGATGAGCAGAATAGGATTGAGGTTCTGTTCAAGCGCCTTGCTGAGCACAAAGCGTGTCTGAGGCATAGGACCCTCTGAGCTGTCAACAAGCAGAATTACCGTATCAACAGTTTTAATTATTCTCTCAACCTCAGAAGAAAAGTCTGCGTGACCCGGAGTATCAACAATGTTTATTTTATAACCGTTATGCATTACAGAACAGTTTTTAGAATAAATCGTTATTCCTCTTTCCCTTTCGAGGTCGTTCGAGTCCATGACGCAGTCCTTCATTTCTTCGTTATCTCTGAATACGCCGCTCTGTGCGAGAAAAGCGTCTACTAAGGTAGATTTTCCAGCATCAACATGGGCGATTACTGCGATGTTAATTATTTTATCTTTAGTCATAGGTGTTTCTCCCGAATTTCAAATTTATAACTTTAAAACTTTACCACAGTTTTTATGATTGTGCAAATGAAATTGGATTGTAGGATAATGTTAGCAGACGCTGGCGTGTAAAACAGCTCTGTTCGGACTATATGCACCGTTTTTTGAAAATTTTGCAAATTTCGGTGCTTTTCTATTGTCTGTATTTATATTATCTTTATATGAATGAGTAAATTTGTTGTATTTTCATCTAAAAATTGCATTAATTGGAATTATTTGTAAATTTTCTAATGTAGTTCATAAAATATTATGACATTTCCATAAAAAATTGCACTGATTTTTGCTAAAAACACAAAATTCGGTGCAATTTGATAATACAGTCATATTATGTAAACCTATTCTGGTTAGTTGTTTCCAACCCGTAGGTTTCCTGCGTTTCAAAGTTCAGCTCGCGTTCCTGGCTTGGTGTTTCATGAAAGGCACCTTCAGCCCTCATTTATGTCGTCGCCCCTTCAGCGGTTTCCAACTTAAGCGGAAGCTGACAAAGAAGCAGCTTTCTCATACTCTATTATTCCGTAAAAGCCGATTACACAAAATGACTAAATATGCTTCTTTTCTACTTCGTCAACCTCATATTTTTCAGGATTTGAGGTATATCGGTTATATTCCCCTCCTGTAATAAAGAACAGTTTCTTTGAATCGCTGAAACGTCCTTGTGGAATGTATTTGCTATGAACAGCCATTAATAGATTTTCACGCATGGCATCTTCCGAAACACCAACTCTTTCCGACAATTCTCTTACACTTACAACCACAGCATCTGCAATCAACAGATAATATTTCAAATAGCAATTAGTAAACCTGATGCGAGTTATATATCTTAAGGCAACAATAATCAGTAAAACAGCACATAATACAGGTGCAACTAAGCTTGAAATTTCTTCCACTCCACCTGCAATGATTTTTATTGCATCTATCACAAGAATAACAGCAACCGCAACGCACACAACAAAAGCTATATTGTAATAGAGCTTTCCTTTCGGCGGATTTACATTGGCTGAACCGTTTCCGATATTTCCCGAATAATCCTTCTTGTTTTGCGAAAAATACGACAATTCGTTTTTATCCTTATTATCATAAGGCTTGTTAAAGTTGTTGCTCATTTCCCATTTCTCCTTCTTAATCTCAATAAAATATTATTCTCTTTAAGCAATCAGCTATTCTTATTATATTTATAGCTTAACTTATTGTTTTTTTCTGATCCTTTAGACCCTTTTTCAGCTTTGGTATACCCCAGATAAATGCCGGAATAATTACAACAAAAAAGCCTATATATCCATCAAAGCTATATAGAATATTTACTATAGAGCTGAGTCCCATTAACGAAATAAGAAAACACAGGCCTATGATTATAGCTGCCGTGAAAAAGCTTCTGACTCCAACGCTTTTTATTTTTTTAGGGAAAAAGTATACCCGAAATCTTTGGGTCAGCGTATATACAAGAGTTACGCAGGTTGAAATAAAAGCGCACAAGCAAAGCACCCCAAAAAGCGATGTGAGCCACTTCATGCCTATCAGCCCAAGAACAGTCTGATTTGGAATTGACAAAGTATTGCCAAAATCTCCAATGTCCTTAAGAGCAGCAATTAACGGATACCACTTGGAGAGCATTGCAACAGAGCCCGCAAGTATGAAGCCGTTGAGAATACCACCTAAAACAGCAAAGCGTTTTACTCCCTTAAAGCTCAAATCCTTAGAAGCAGCGATAACAACAGGAATTGAAAGTGCCTGGAAGCCAGCATAAACAAATATGCCTCTTATAATCGAAGTTGCCGGAGAATGTGTGTATTTAGCAAAATCAGTCACGTTGTAATACGCCATGACCTGACTTGCAATTCCTTCATAATCAACGGTAAGACCCACAACAATCATGGCTACAGAAATAATAATTATGGCAACCGAAAGCAGCGTTGATGCGGCTACGACAATTTTTACCCCAAAAACAATCAATATAATAAGGATTGCGGTTATTAAGAGGTTGAACAACACCTTATTAAACATAAGGTCGTAGTTTACGCCCAACATATTTGCAAGAACATTACCCGCTCCTGCAACAGCTGCAGCAACCGCAGCAAAAACTATAATTAAATAATAAACTTCGAACAGATACTCCATTTTAGGGTGTGGATAAAGCGCAGAAAAGGTTTGCTTATATTCCTTATAACCGTAAACCTTTGAAAACATTGTGATTATCCAAAAGGCCACAGCCAACAGCCCCATAGCAAGCAGAGGAAAAATCACAGTGTACGACCCGTACTGTCCAAAGAAGGACACAACCTGATTGCCCGAAGCGAAGCCTCCCCCAACATGCGTTCCAAACCAACACGAAGCAACCGCAAATGCCGCAATCCAACCGCTTTTGAGAGGTTGCGCAAGGCCCATCTGATTGCTTACTTCATTCATTTTAGTATTGTTATTATTACTCATTTTCTTCTTCCATATTAATTCTTTGTATTTACAAGCACCTTTTGTCTCGCCAATAGTGATTATATCACATATTTTCGTATTATGTAAAAAAAGAGCAGAAGAAATAATATTCTTCCGCTCAAATTTTTAATAATTTACATATTATTTATTAATCTTCAAGGTCAGCCTCACAGTTATGGTAAACCTTCTGAACATCATCATCATCTTCAAGCGCTCCGATGAGCTTCTTGAGAGTGTTAATTGCGTTGCCGTCAGGAGTAGCTGCCATTGATGGAATCATATCTACGTCTGCTTCTAAAAGCTCATAGCCTGCTCCTCTTAATGCTTCTGCAACAGCATTGAAGTCTGCTGGCTCTGTATAAATTTCAAAGCTGTCTTCGTTAACAACCATGTCTTCCATTCCAGCTTCCATTCCAACTTCCATTAATGCATCCTCTTCAACTCCGTCAGCCTTCTCTATTAAAATATAGCCTTTTCTATTAAACATATAGCTTACGCAGCCAGGTGTTCCGAAGTTTCCGCCATGCTTGTCAAATGCATGCTTTACTGATGATGTAGTTCTGTTTTTATTGTCTGTAAGGGTTTGTACGATAATCGCAACTCCTCCAGGGCCATAGCCTTCAAAGGTTATTTCTTCATAGGTTTCTCCACCTAATTCTCCAGTACCTTTTTTGATGGCTCTGATAATGTTGTCATTAGGCATGTTGATAGCTTTTGCCTTTTCAACTACATTTTTAAGAGCGAAGTTATAATCCATATCTCCGCCAGCCTTTGCTGCTACTGCGATGGCTCTGGCATACTTTGTGAATATCTGTGATCTTTTTGCGTCCTGCTTTTCTTTTCTACCCGCAATTGTACCGTGTCTACCCATTATTATCTCCTAACCGGCCAGTGGCCTGTAAATTTTACCGTACAATTATACTATAAAAGTCCAATTTAGTAAAGATAAAAGTGAATTTGTCGAGAATATTATGATGAGCGGAAAATATTATTTAATATTAATAAGCGCTAATCCACCGGCACACATAGCCATGCCGATAATCTGTTTTAACGTTATGGACTCCCTGTATAAAAGAACACCCACAACCAATAGAACTATAGCCAGTGTGACATTAGCAACAAGCGAACCAACCGAAAGCTTCCACCCAACTCTGTATAGATAAATATAGCCAAACTCCAGTCCTACAATGGCAAATCCCAGTATCAGAGAGGCCCAGTTAAGCTTATCAAACTCTACAATAACATTTTTTGACGGTGACGTTATAAAGAAAAGCATGAGCGAAATCCCACACGCAACCAGATATGTTACAGCAAGTGAAAGAAAAGCATTTGAGCCTTCCGCTATACTCTTAGAGCTTATGTGGTAAAAGGTATTTGAACCTACAATGACCAAAAGAGGCCATAACATTTCCATATTTTTCATCCCTTCTGATAACCATTTCTATCCAAATATAGTAAGGCTTTTGCATCCAAAGTCTCTGTAGTAAAGCTCACCGGTGCAGAGATACGCATAGTACCAAAGAAGATCTGCATCACAGCCAATATAATCAGCAGCCATAGCCTCTGCATTGTACTTAAAGGAAAATGCTAAGCTGCGGTTACCAAGTCTGAAACCATTAATGGACTCAATCATTGCTTTAAGGTATTCTTCTGTCTTATCAGACCATACAAATTCCCTTCCGCTTTCCGCTGTCCATTCTTCAACCTCAGCTTTCTTTGCAAGCATCTGTTTAAGAACAGCCTCTTCAAAGTCAATTCCGTCAACAAACAGATCATCTATGCCAACAATCTTCGATTTTGTCGAATCCATCGTAATATACTGCACAGTTTCATCATAGAAAATCGGATAATAATCTTCACCTACAATTGATTCTGCACTTAAAATTTCGTCAACAGACAATATCTCATACTTTCCAACCGATTCACTTGAAAGGTTATAATAATGACTTGCGCTGATTTCTCCGTCATAGCTTTTTCGGTATTTCTCTACATCCTTAATTAACCCATCAACATCCTCTACGTTGTCATAGAGCTTCTTAGCATAGTTTACAAAACCCTCGCTTTGATAATCATAGTATTCAAGCGACTTATTATAGTATATCATTTCTCCAACATCTGAAAGGTCCGGGTTTTCCTGCATTCTCACCTTATGGTTTTCGTCAACCGGCTTGACAATCAGAGAATATGAAACGTCTTCATCCTCAAAGAGCCATTCTTCGTTGTCAAACTTTTCCGTATATCCCATTTCCTCACAGTAAGGAATACTGATCCACGTAGTATCGGTGCCGTTGTCTCCTACATAAAATTCAGGTGTTCTGTAGTCAAGTATGATATTAACAGAGCCGTCATAATCGCTCACAAAAAACTCCACATCATCGCTAAAGCCCTCAAAAGGTGATGCAAGCTTAATCTGAAACTGATCGGTGTAAGCAAACACTTCTTCCGACTCGTAATCCGTTGTTTCAAGCAGCTTATTTGTGTACCTGTTTATGTATTTACAGGCATCAACATTGTCCGCAAAAAGGTCCTGAAGCTTTAATTCATTACCAGTATTTAAATCAAAGTTTAAAACCTTTGTATCGCTGTACCAGCAGCAGTTATCATACTCATAGCTGCCGTAGGTGATGTATTTCCACAGTTTTACGGATAATATGTTTTCAAAGCTTGCCTCAACATAGCAGTCGACAGTGATTTCCGAAGGAAGCAGGTTGCCCTCTTCATCAAGGAAGTCCCTTACCGCAAGCTTTGCGCCCCTTACAGGAGGCGGATTAGTGTCAGTAATCATCTCCATAAAGGTTCCTCTTATTTTATCATTAATGGTCTGCTGTACTTCTTTATTTTTCAGCCCATCTATCTGTATCAGGTCTGAAGCATCAGCATTTACATACGAAGGAGCTTCATACTCTCCTTCTATGGTTCTCAAGTTGTTATCGGTGAAGTATTCGGTTTTAACCGGTGCCTCAACTCTGTTCCCTACTATATCGCTATCCGGAATATCAATACTTATCTCCTTGTCTACGCTTCCCGAGCCGCAGGCTGTCAATCCCACCGCCATAGTAAAAATAAGTGCAGCAGCAACCGAAACGGACAGGATTTTTTTGAAGCTACTTACCGCTCTTGTTTCTGATGTAACCATTCTTTTCACCTAAAGCCTGTCCTTCCTCGCTTAAAACCCAGTCAATTATCTGTCTGACAACACTGTCCTTCGGTGTATCATCTCTGATAATAACGAACGACTGGTTAATGATAGGATATGTTCCGTCAGCAATAGTTTCGTCGTTTGGCTCAATACCGTCAATCTTTATAAGCTTAATATCATCCGAATAATGCATATTGGCAACATAATAGTAGTAGGAATAACCGATTGCGCCTTCAGAATTATCATAAAAGGCTACCGCGTCTACAATATCTCCCATCTCTGCCGCTATGAGCTGTGTTGGCGCTTCCATTATTTCGTCAGGACCGATTATATACTTATACATGCCGTTCTGTGAACCTGAGCCCTCGGTTCTCTGGTAAGGAATAATGTCAACATCATCACCGCCGACTTCCTTCCAGCTTGTAATCTTGCCGGCATAAATGTCGTGAAGCTGGTCTATGGTCAGACTGTCAACAGGATTTGACTTGTTGACAAAGAACACAAAGCCTCCATTGAGGAACGGGTAGGTTTCAAAGGTTACTCCTGCCTCCTTAGCCGCCTCCAGCTGCCCCTCACCCGGCAGTGAGCAGAATATCATGTCAGCCCTTCCGTTAATCAGGTTTTCAAAGGCTCCGTCAGTCTTGTTGCAGTAAACATACTGTCTTGCTTCTTCGATGTCCATCCCCAAAAGCTCCGCAGCCATCGCCTCATAATACGGCGAGAGTGCAGTCGCACCGTCAATAACCGGCCATTCATCAACGCTTAACTGCAGGCTCGGAGTATCAACAGCCGTTTCGGTCCCATTTTCGGCTTCGTCCCCAGTGCTTGAACATGCCGCATAACTCGCTGTCACCAACAACACAGCTGTAAGTATACTGATAATCTTGAAAAATCTCTTCATCTTTTCCCCCTCTTTTGTAATTAAACAGATATAGCTACTTTTATTGTTGATTATTGCATATTACCAACTAAAATGCAATTAGAAAATGCGTCGAAGTCAATAACAAATAAACGAAATAGTGCGCTAAATAAAAGCCCGCCGAACGAACTGGAGAATTGCTCCTTTTCGCCGGCAGGCATATTGTTATATTATTCACAAACCTCGATTTTAAAGGTTACCGGTCTTAAGCCGTCATTGCAGGTGTTAATAGCAACCTTTTGCTTTCCGAGCCACCCCGGAAACTGAAATTCGTCAAGACCGTGTGTAAGCGCAAACACATACTTTTCAAATGAACCCCAGGCTCCGCCGCAGAGCTCATCGGGCTTCTTTCCGTCGATAACGTACATCTCCTGCCCCACATAATGAACCGGGCAAGGAACTATGTCAGGTGCGCCGAACTCCTTGCAGAGTTCTTCATTAAAATCAACTTTAATAACAGTTATTTTCAGCTTTCTCATTCATCACACCTCCAATGTTTTATTCTGTAATTATTGGAAATCATTTACAGGTTTGCACCAAATTTCCTGATTTCTTCACAAGCATCGTCTCCTTCTGCGACGTCTCCTATGAAAGAGAATACTCCCTTATCCTCTGCCTTGTACCACTTAAGGATGTCTCTGTACTGCGCTTTTGCACCATCATATACGTCAGGAGATGCTGAGCTCATGATAAGAGCCGCCTTCTTTACAAGGTCTAACGGCGCTGCATAAAATCTCGAAATTGCCGTCTGGAGCTGTCCGGTAATGTTGAAATAATAAATAGGAGAAGCAAAAACTACCATGTCGGAAGCTTCAATCGCCGCTCTTAATTCTACAAAATCGTCCTTTATTGCACAAACGCCATTGCCTTTTCCGTGGCAATGTTCACAGGCAAGGCATGGATCGATTTTCATTTTTGCAACCCTAAACTCTGTTACCTCATGTCCCTTTGACTCTGCACCTTCTTTGAAGGCTGCAACGAGCATCGAGGTGTTCTTCTTTCGAGGGCTTCCGTTGAGAACTATAATCTTCATAATCAAACTACCTCCTGTTAAAGTATTCTTTGTACGCAGTCAAATACTGTACTATTAATGTAATAATACAAGCATAAGCAATAATAATCAAGACTAAAGATTTTAATTAATTAAAATAAACAAAGCCCCAAAACAACCACCTGAACAATAAGTATTGCCGGCATTCCGATTACAAAATACCAGTGCTTAGTCTTATGCCTGAAGGCATACATGCCTGCCAGTGTTCCTATACTTCCGCCAATTATGCTGAGTAAAAACAGAGTCTTCTCAGGGATTCTCCTCAGGTCCTTAATAGCTCGTTTTTTATCCGAGCCCATAGCCACAAAACCAATTATATTAACAATAACAAGATAAGCTGCAACAATTATTTCAAAGCCCATGCGTCTGTCCTCCTACGACTTTTTTTCTCCTATTATCTCTCTCGAGTCAAGCATTATGGTAAAAGGCCCATCGTTTTCAAGACTTACCTTCATATCCGCTCCAAAGCTACCCGTTTCAACCACTGCCACCCTTTTCCTGCACTCAGATACGATGTAGTTGTATAAATTTTCTGCATGCTGCGGGCTTCCCGCATCGATAAATGAGGGTCTGTTGCCTTTTTTGCAATTCGCATAGAGAGTAAACTGCGAAACTAACAGCAGCTCCCCTTCCACATCAGAGAGAGAAAGGTTAGTCTTTCCGTTTTCATCCGCAAAAATTCTGAGTCCAAGCATTTTAGCAATCATCTTGTCGGCAATTGCTTCGTTGTCCTCCTCGCAAACTCCGATAAGTACAACATAACCCCGATTAATTTTTCCCTCTATCCTACCGGCAATCTCTACACTTGCTCCTGTTGTTCGTTGAATTAAAAGTTTCATTTTCCCTCTCCTCGATAATCAATAGTTGAAATAATTAGTCTCACAGCCAATTTCCAGTTTTTTCCATTTCTAAAATAATAATGTCACCACAAGCAATATCCCCAAAAAAGCAAAATTGAAGACCGAAAACAAACCAAGATATTTCTTTGTATCCTTTGGATAATGACGGCTGTATTCCCTGAAGGTTATCAGGCTTGCGAGCGATGCTATCAGCGTTCCCGCACCTCCTATATTTACTCCAACTAGCAAATCTGCATAGTTCGCCGTAAACTGCGAAAGAAGAATTGCTGAGGGTAGGTTGCTAATCAGCTGACACGAAAGTGCCGAAACCAATATTGTATTCTGTGAAATCAAGGTTGAAAGGAAAGCACTTACCTCATCTATTCTCGCCATATTTCCCGCAAAAATAAAGAAGAATACGAAGGTTAACAGCAACGGATAATCAACCATTTTCAGGGCTTTTCTGTCCAAAAGCAAAAGTGCTGATGGTATAACTATCAGTCCTGTCCAAAACGGAATAATGCGAAAAACTATTATAATAGAATAAGCGAACAGCAGCAGATATATCGCCGCTCTGCCCCGAGGTATGGCCTTCTTTTCACTTTTCACCACAAGAGGCTCCGGCTTAACAAATACAATACAGCAAGCAATAATCATAACTATTGAAACCGCAAACGGAAGCAGCATAATCGAGACAAATTCACCTGTCGGTATATTAAACTTCGTATAAAGATATAGGTTTTGTGGGTTTCCGAAGGGCGTTAACATTCCACCGAGGTTTGCTGCAAGATTCTGCATTACAAAGGTAAAGGCCATATACTTTTCCTTACCAGTTTCTGAAAGCACAAAATACCCCAAAGGAAGAAACGTCAGAAGAGCCATGTCATTAGCTATGAGCATGGAGCCAACAAAGGTAATGGTTACAAGTGATATTACGCTCAGGCGTGCATTTTTAAATACTGTTACTATATTGCAGGCTAATACATAGAAAAAGCTGATATTCTTCAAAGCACAGACTACAGCTAACACGCAGAAAAGACAGGTTAAGGTTTTCAGATCAAGGTAATCCAGATATACCTTGCTTACAGGCACAAAAAAAGATGTGATAACCGCCGCAGCGAAAGCAATAGTTACCACAAGATTTTTCTGAATAAACACAAATATTCTATGAGTTAAGCTGAATTTAATACTATCCACAACACTGTCCTTTTGTTTTTTATTTCAAATAGCCGCACCTATCTCAGGTTCCTTTCCGCAACCAATTTGTCGGGCATAAGCTCTTTTTCATACGACTTCACGACAGTGTTGTCACCAGAGGTCTTGACCACAGAGCAATCAGGAATATTTCGTTTTAAGCCAACAGTTGCTCCCACTATGCATAGAGAACCCACGTCAGTATGGTCAAAAACTGTTGAATTTAATCCCACAAAGGTCTGGTTTCCAATGGTGCAAAAGCCAGCAACAAGCGCCTTTCCAGCAATATAACAATGCTTACCCACCTTGGAATTCAGACCGATAAAGGACCCTGTGTCGAGATAGGTGTTATCGCCGATTTCAGCAAAGGGCTTAATGTAGACATTGTCCTGAATCCAGCAATTTTCACCTATTGCAGCTCCGTTAGTGTCAGCATTTGGTGAAATAAGGCTTGCTATTTTATATCCTCTCGCCTTAAGCTCCTCATACAAAACTCTTCTAATATCGTTGAGCCTGTCCCAGAACATCGCAGCAAATACGAAGTCCTTTTCTCTGTCAATTACAGAATCGAGGTCCTCTAAAGCATTGACTGGCAAGCCATTGTGATTATTTTCACAAATATCTTTTTTATACTGTACAAAACCGGCAACCTCAAACAGCTTATACTTATTAATAAAATAGAAAACCTCGTCTGCCGTCGGTCCCCAGCCCACTATGAAAATTCTCTTCATTTTTCCACCATTCAATATTATAACGCTTTTATGTTTCCGATAATTCACAGCAACTAAAGCGAAATTAGTTACTTATAAATTATAGCTTTGGCTCACTTGTCAGTCAACTGTTTATATAGAGAGTTATTTTTATTTTCGTTATAAATTATAATCTTATTCCACCTACCCAATAGATTATTTCTATGCTATAATACCACTGATATTTCACCGAAGGAGGTTAAACATGAAACAGGAAAACATTAAACTCAGGAAGTTATTACTCAGCTTATTATTGGTGCTATGTCTGGTTTTTAGTATGACAGCATGCGGTACCAACTCAGCAGAACAGCAAGATGCCGATAACGCTGACGAGGCAGCAGTTGATATGCCGGACGACCCGAATATCAACCCGGATACCGCACAATATTGGGCTGAAATTCTCGGAAAATACAGATTTGATGATAATGTAAATCAGCTTCTCTTAGTCAGATATACTGGCGGCTGCAGTGCTGTTGCTCAGTACTTTGTCAAGTCAGATTACAACAGTGCATGGGAGCTCGAATTTGAGTCAATAGCTGATGTGGGAAAGCACGGAATTGATAAGACCAAAGAAGGTGACGCAAAAGCTCCGACTATGGATTTAGGTATTGTTACAGCCTTTGGACTTCTTCCAAACCCAGGAACAGCATTTGATTATATTGATATTAAAGAAACAACCTATGCCTGTGATGAGGACTGTGAATATTACAACCAGATAATCGACATTGAAGAAACCGGTCATGAATGTACAGGCGAAGCTATGTATGACTATTCTCCACAGTACAACTACGGACTGGCAACAGACTACAATTCAAAAAACGTCTACCCTAATGGCTCAGCAATCTTTATTCACGTAAAGGGTGTAAAGGGCTATACCGGCGGCTGTATTGCTTTAGATCAGGATGATATGGAAACAATACTCAAAACTGCAGAGCCGGGAATGCGCGTAGTAATCGGTCAGAAATAAATAATTGACTTTCAGGGAGAACATCGCTTCTCCCTGTTTTTTTACGATATACCCGTTTTTCCGCAAGAATGCTTCATGTAAAAAAGAGCATGATTTACACCACACTCTTTCACATTGAAACTCTCTGCTTCAGTCATTATCTATATGCTTTTCTGAAAATACTCATATAATCCTCTGTTGTGAGCTTGATAGGGTCTGTCAGCATATTGCCACCGATTATGTCTGTCATTTTTTTAGGATAAAGCTCGAGCTCAGCTTCGGATATTCCTTCATCACTCATCTTCAGTCCGCCACAGCCTACTGCTTCAATTAATTTGTCCATAGCTGATACAAAATCTTTGCCTGATGTCGGATTTTCAACCCCCATAGCCTTTGCCATTCTTATCATTTTTTCTTCAGCAGCTTTTCTTTCCGCAAGAAAATCATAGTACTCATGGGCAATAAGAATAAGACCTGTGCCATGAATGAGCGAATCGTGGAAGGAACCCATGGCGTGTTCCATTCTATGCATACTTGTGAGCATCATATAAAAGCCTGAAAAAGTATTTGCAAGCGCAACATATGCACGAGCTTCTTTATCACCGCCATCCTTGACTGCTCTCGGGAGATATTTAGCAACGTATTCTATTGCTTTCAGTGCAAAAAGCTCCGATAAAGGATGACCATTTTTATTTACTACAGTTTCCGCTGCATGGAAAAATGCGTCCATACCCTGAAGTGCTGTCAACCTTGGCGGAACACTCATCATTAAATCAGCATCAACTATAGAAAGCGTAGGATATATGAAGCGTGTCATGAAACCAGATTTTTCATTTGCTTCATCATTTGAGATAACTGCAGCATAATCAATTTCACTTGCAGTACCTGCAGAGGTTGTAATACAAACAATTGGAATTGGGCGTATCTGAGGGTCCTTCTTTCCACCTGTACCTGTCTGAAAATAGTCCCAGATATCTCCAGGGTTTGTGACCATGATGGCAATGCATTTTGCGCAGTCCATAACAGAACCACCACCAAGAGCTATAACAAAATCACAACCATTTTCCTTAGCTATTTTGGCACCATCCATTACATTGTGATTTGTAGGGTTTGATCTGATCTCATCAAAAATAAGATATTCAACTCCCGCCAGCTTGAGCTCATTTTCAAGAGACTCCAGATACCCGTATTTTTTTACAGATGTTCCGCTGCTGATGACTATCAGAGCTTTCTTGCCTGGAAGAGCTTCAAGATGCAGCTCTTTGAGCTTTCCCGGACCAAAAAGAACTCGAGTCGGTATGTCAAAATTGAAATTATACATTGTTTTATCCTCCTGAGATGAATAATATTAAATTCTAATACACCAGTAAAATTATTTTTACAAGCCTTTAGTATTATAACACTATAATTCAATAATTATAAGTAAAATTGATAAAACTATAATAATTTTTAAGAAACAAGCTGATTTTTCTTATTCTCGCCTGCATTAAAATCTCAAAAACACAGAAAAACAGCAACCCTGATATTCTATCAAAGCTGCCGTTCAATTGGTGCGGTTGATGGGACTTGAACC
>DCGW01000084.1:60230-78136 GCA_002315335.1 Firmicutes bacterium UBA1768
TGCCGATTCCAGCACAACCGCATATTTAGTATCTGTCGTTTGCTGACTTGTACATGATACTTCAGAAACGGTCGTATGTCAAGCAGTTTTTTCATTAATTTTCATTCTTTTTCAGGATGGCATCCACATCGAAAAGAGGTCGAGATTTTCGACATAAGTCAAATAGCTTTTAACCTTCATTATTCAGCTTTTCCAATTCCTTTGCAACATTTTCTCTGGTTTTTTCAACCGTCTCAGAATTATCAATCACAGTACACGATCTGTTAAACCGTTCCTCTCTCGACATCTGATTTGCCATCCTGTCGAGAACCTCCTGCCTCGTAACTCCATCTCTTTTCATTACTCTTTCAACACGAACCTCGTCATCCGCATCTACTATCCATAGCCTGTCAATAATAGCATCATAACCCGCTTCAATAAGCGTAGCAGCATCTAAAAAGGTATGCTTGCTTTCTGACGCCTTAATCTGCCTAATTATTTCCTCATGAATCCTGCTGTTCATAATAATGTTTAGCTTTGCAAGCGCAGTCTTGTCCGAAAAAACCAGCATGCCAAGCTCACGCCTCTTAAGACAGCCCTCTTCATCAATATATTCATCTCCAAAATTAGCTGCTATTTCCTCAAGCGCAGGGCTCCCGGGTTCCACAATCATTCTTGACACTTTATCTGCATCAACAATAGTGTAGCCCAATTCCTTTAAATAATCTGATACAGTTGATTTTCCAGCACCTATTCCTCCGGTTAAACCTATTAACATCGTTATTATCCTTTCTGTCAGTGAACTTCATACCAATTACTTCCCTTTTCGAGGCCAACCTCCAAAGGCACTGCAAGTTCTAACGCCTGTGACATATTTCTTCTGAGAAGTTCCTCAACCTTGTCAACCTCTTCTGGTGGAGCAACAATGATCAGCTCATCGTGAACCTGAAGTATAAGCTTTGCCTTCATGTTCTTATCTCGTAGTTCATCATAAACCTTTATCATCGCTATTTTAATAATATCAGCAGCAGAGCCCTGAATAGGAGAATTCATTGCAAGCCTTTCTCCAAGCTGACGCCTGATAAAGTTTGAAGCTTTGATATCCGGTATTTCTCTGCGTCTGCCGCTAATGGTTGTCACAAACCCGTCTTTTCTGCAACCCTCCACGGTTTTGTCCATATAGCTTTTAACGCCCTTATATTTTTCAAAGTAGTCGGCAATATATTCGCTTGCCTGTTTTCTTGTGATTTTCAGGTTTTCCGAAAGTCCAAAGCCGCTCATACCGTAAATTACACCAAAATTTACCGCCTTTGCAGAGCTTCTCTGCGCAGAAGTCACTTCATCCTCATTGATTTCAAACACCTTTGCAGCTGTTGCCCTGTGGATATCGGCTCCGCTCCTGAACGCCTCTATCATGCCCTCATCTCCAGAAACGTGAGCTAAAACCCTCAGTTCAATCTGGGAATAGTCAGCATCAACCATAACCCAGCCCTCGTCAGCAATAAACGCCCGCCTTAGCTGCCTTCCAAGCTCTGTCCTTACCGGGATATTCTGAAGGTTAGGCTCGGTACAGCTGATTCTTCCAGTTGCTGTTCCAGTCTGCTGAAAATGCGCCCTTATCCTGCCATCACTGCCAATAAGAGGCAGCAAACCCTCAACATAGGTGGACTTCAGCTTAGTAAGAGTTCTGTATTCGAGAATATAATCTATTATTTCATAATCCTCACGCAGCTTTTCAAGTACGTCAACGCTTGTGGAATAACCAGTTTTGGTCTTCTTTCCTGACGGCATCCCAAGCTTTTCAAATAGTATCACTCCAAGCTGCTTCGGAGAATTGATATTAAAGCTCTCGCCCGCCATATCATATATCGTATCAGAAAGTCCCTCCAGCCTGTCATTTATAATTGTGCCGATTTCATTCAAAACGTCGCTGTCGGTTCTAAAGCCTATGGTTTCCATGGCAGCAAATATCTCAATTAGCGGGAATTCAATCTCATAGCATAGTCTGTCAAGCTCCCATTCAGCCATTCTTCCCCGCTGCACAGGTTCAACCAAAGCACAAAGCCTGAATATCTCAAGGGCATATTCCGCAAGCTTTGTGTCATTATCAGCGAACAAATCCACCTGAGAGTTAACCTTCATAAACTCACTCTCGTCCATAATATCGGTACCGCCGTACCTTACTGACATATTCTTTAATCCGAAATCGGAACGCGAGGGTTCGAGCACGTACTCCGCTATGCCTGTATCATATTCCGTATTAAACCTCAGAGGCTCAAAATCACCGCTTGCAAAGCCTTCTCCCATGCAAACACAGTTTAGCATATAGTAGTCGTCCTTTAGAAGGTGACCCTTGATGCCCACATAAGCCTCTGATACCATCATTGCAGCCGCCGCAACAGATTTTCCGGCAGTAAGGTAATACAGGTCTTCTTTTATCAAAAATGCAGCGCCATATATTTCTGGAGCTTTTACATGGTTATTGTCTCCAAAGACCTTCAGATAAACAAAGACACCCTCGTTTTTCAGCTCACCAAAGAGATTTTTCAGATCGTCTTCTGAAGGGGAAAAACCATCTCTGCCTTCGATATGAATGATTACATTTTCTGGTAATTCAGGAATATTTTTACAATGAATACCACCCGCTTCTGTGTATGACTCTTCAAAACCCGCGCCTTCAGCAGCACCAGCCTTCATTTCGGCACTTCCGGCTTCAGCTGCAAAGTTCCCAAGCCAGGTCTTATCTATCTTACTGATAAGACTGAAAAGCTCCAGCTCACGATAAACCTTTAAAACCTCTGCTTTATCAGGTGTATCAAGCCTGAATTCCTCAAAATCAATTTCCAACGGAGCATTAGTATTGATAGTCGCAAGCTTCTTGCTCATCAAAGCCTGTGCCCTGTACTCCTCAACCTTAGCTCTTAAGCCGGCTTTTGTTATCTTTTCATAGTTCTGCACGAGGTTTTCTACAGAGCCAAACTTTTCTATAAGTTTAATTCCGGTCTTCTCTCCAACGCCTGGAATTCCCGGAATATTATCCGAGGAGTCTCCCATCAGTCCCTTAAGGTCGATAAACTGCTGAGGTGTCATGTTATATCTTTCAAACATTGCGTCCTCGTCGTAAAAATCGAAGTCTGATACTCCCCGCTTAGTAATAATTACCCTTGTGGTATCTGAAACCAGCTGAAGCGCATCCTTATCCCCGGTTATTACGAGTGGTTCCAGTCCGGCCGCTTCTCCTCTTCTGGCAACAGTTCCTATAATATCATCTGCCTCAAAGCCCGGCAGTTCAAGGATTTTTATGTCCATTGCTTTGAGAACCTTTTTCAGCAAAGGAAACTGTTCAGCAAGCTCAAAAGGCATTTTCTTTCTGCCGGCCTTGTACTCAGCATATTCCTTGTGTCTGAAGGTTGGCTCCTTAAGGTCAAAAGCCACACAGATGTATTCAGGCTTATGCTCTCCAATAAGAGAATTAAGCATTCCCACAAAGCCATATACAGCATTTGTGTGTATTCCACTCTTTGTAGAAAGCGGCGGAATTGCATAAAATGCCCTGTTGATAAGGCTATTTCCGTCAATCGCAATAATTGTCTTTTCGCTCATTATTTCCTCCGAAATACAAGAAAAGCCCTGCACTGGATATGCAGGGCAACCGGTCTTTATAATACGTCTGCAAGCTTAATGCTTCCTGTATAAAGGGCTTTGCCTATTATGCACCCGTATACTCCCATTTCCTTAAGTCTTCTTACATCTTCAGCAGTGGTCACTCCGCCCGAAGCGATTAGCTTTGACTTGATTTTTGACTGCATATGGGCAATTTCTTCAAAGTTAGGTCCGGCCAACATCCCATCCTTTGAAATATCTGTATATACTACTGTTTTCAAACCGTAGGTTTCCATTTCCATCGCCAAGTCCACGGCAGTTACATCTGTAAGCTCTGTCCAGCCTTTAACAGCAACATATCCGTTTTTTGCATCAAGCGAAACCGCAATTTTTTCTCCGTAGGCTGCAAGCGCTTCCTTTAAGAAAGGCTTGTTGCTGAGAGCTGAGGTTCCTAAGATTACCCTTGTCACCCCGGCTTCTATCATTTCGTCAACATACTTCATATCGCGGATACCTCCGCCAAACTGTACTGGTACATTTGCCGCCTTAACAATATTTTTAATAAGCTTCTTGTTAACAGCTTCGCCTACGAGTGCTCCGTCAAGGTCAATAATATGAAGGTTTTTGCCACCCTGTGAAATCCAGTTTTCGGCAACCTTAACAGGGTCGTCTCCGTAGGTTTCAAGTCTTGCAAAGTCACCCTGTACAAGTCTTACACACTTTCCGTTTCTAATATCTATTGCAGGAAAAATATTCATTTTGAACTCCTTTACCGTCTGAAATCAACTGACAAACAATCAGCAAGCCATTTAATATATTATATGCGTCGCAAAGACAATTAACAAGAGTTTTTTGTCTTATACTTCCTTATACCATTCTCCCTTGAACATACTGTTCAAAATTTCTGTCGACATAATCTCTGTGTCAGGAATTGTAAGTAAGTCCTTAGAGAACAAGCAAATTGAAGCTTCCTTTCCGACCGCAATTGAACCAAAGGCGTCTTCCTTTCTCATCTGGTAAGCTCCACCGATAGTCATTGCATTTATGGCCTGCTCTCTGGTAAGCTTTTCTGATCCATTTAACAGAGTATCCGGGTCATCGTTGTTAAAGGTCCTTGTGGTTAATACGTGGAAGCATTCTATGCTTTCATAAGTAAAGGATGCACCTAAGTCAGTTCCGAAGGAAACATTTGCACCGGCCTTAATAAATGACTGCATAGGATATTGTTCTGCGGCTCTTTCTTCACCCAAGAGAGCCACCTGTACATTATAATACTTAGGATCCTTAGCACACCATGGATTTAAGACCGCAATAACATTTAAGTCAGCAAACCTTGCGAAATCAGCTTCATCTACTAATGCTAAGTGAGCAATTGCGTTTCTGCACTCTCTGACAGTGTCCTTGCCGACCTTATCAGCAGCATATTCAATCGCAGTCAACACATCTGAAACCGCCTGATCTCCCATGCAGTGGAAGTGACAGGACATACCGTTTTCATTTGCTTTGGCAATCACTTCTCCCATTCTCTTTATCGCTTCTTCGCCTTCCCACATCGGAGTTCCGTACCACTCATCATCAGGCCAGTAAGTGTAAGGCTCACTCAGATATGCGCCTGCATTTTCAATGATGCCGTCAACAAAGAACTTCACCGTGGTCAGTTCAAAGTTACCGCCCTTAGTCTCGTCTCTCAGCTTTATTGCTTCGTCAACATCATTTATCGCGTCCTCATTGTTTTGTATTACAAAGGAAGCCTGCTCATAGCAACGCAGCTTACCTGCCTTGTCCAATTCTTCAGCATAGGTAATCGACGGATATTTATATACATCATATTTCTCGTTGTCGAGAGCCTGGAACCTTGTCACATAACCCTGTTCTAAGCAAAAGTCGTCCGCGCTCTGAATTGCTTCATAATAGGTTTCCTTCGATCTTTCAGGCTTACATGGGTCAATCAGATATTGGGCATTGTCCGTGAATTGGCCGAGCGGCTCACCCGTTTCAGGGTCCTTAGCTATGTCTCCTCCTTCCGGATTAGGAGTTTCCTTAGTCACGCCAGACATATCAAGCAGTGCCTTGTTTACCCAATAGGTATGGCCATCACTTGACATACATAAGATTGGCTTGTCAGATATACCCTCAAGCATCTGCCATGTAGGAATATTGTACTTTTCCTTGGCAAAGGCTTTAGCATCCCAGCCATTAACATAATAGAATTCCATCTCAGGATGAGCATCGACAAAGTCCTTAATCTGTTTTAGTATAGCATCCTTGTCTGAATCTGCTTCTAAGCTGCACATTACATCTAATTTTCCAACCATCAGCTGGTTTACATGTGTGTGCGCGTCTACCAAAGCAGGTGTAATTAATTCACCGTTGTCATAGGTCTCAACAATTGTGTCGTCACCTATGTACTTCTCTACATCCTCTTTATTGCCTACATAAATGAACTTCCCGTCTTTTATTGCGAGAGCTTCGGCATAAAGGTTATTTTCATCGGCTGTGTATATTTTTCCGTAAATTACCTTGTCCGCCTTGTCACCGCTGCCGCAGCCAAACAGGCATAGAACGCAAACCGCTATTAAAATAATTGTCAGTAGCTTTTTCATAACAGACCTCATCTCACTTTTCTTCTTTTGCATGATCGATATTAATCAAAAAATTTAAAGTAAAATAACTCGATTTTCTAATCAAGCGTTTTTACCACATATGCCTTTTCCAAAAAATAGGTAAACAGCTTTAGTGCCGTATCCCTATCAGTGTAGTTATCAGCATTTTCTGCTTTATTCAGATGTTTCACTACCGCAGCCTCAGGGTGAAACTGTGCGCCTAAAATCAGAGTCTTATCAGTTCTCTCTATCCCTTCTATAATCTCACAGCCACTCCCAAAGGCGGTTGCTGTGACCTTCAGCTTTGTTCCTTCGACAGACCTTACTGCCTGATGGTGCCACGAAGGCATTTTTGTCAGCTTATCACATTTATAAATATCATAAAGAATTGAATTTTTATCTGTAATATCTATATCATGTTGATTGAAATCACGATAACCACCCGGCAAAGGCTTTCTGTTTCTATGCTCATAATAATATTTAAGCCCCTGCTTTTTTACGAATACTCTGAGGTCCTGAATCATTGAAGCACCGGATACAACAGCAAGCATCTGCATGCCCCTGCAGATGCCTACAGTCTTAATATTCTTCTCAATACAGCACGACATAAGCAGATAGTCACTCACATCTCTGGTAGCATTATAGTTCTTTTCGTATAAATTGCCATGCCAACGCTCAGGCTCTTTAATCAAAGTCGGTGAAATATCTTCTCCTCCCGAAAATATTACCGCATCAACACCCTTCAGCACTTCCTCGGCATTTGAATTATGATGCTTATTCGCTTTTACTATATTGGCATATTTCTGCGAAAGGAAGTCAAATTTATCCACTCCTATGAGCGCAATTTTTCCGTCCTTGTAGTCAAGGTCGTAGTCAATAACCTGATCAAGAAGCACCGGCTCTCCTCCGGCCTCCTTTATTACCGTAACAAAGTTTTTATATGAATTTCTCTCCGTATCGGCACGCCAGGCTATTCCAATCCGTATTGTTTCTTTACTCATTATTGAACTTCCTTATTCAAAGTTCCTGTATCAAGCCATGTGAGAATATCTGCTGCACATTTTTTCGGCATTTCAAAATGAATATTGTGCCCTATGCCTTCGTAGTTTACATAACTGTTTTCATCCACTTCAAAAATATCAAGGAGCTCCTGCTGATATTCAGTTAATGCCATTCCGTCGGCATCACCATGTAAAACCAAAACAGGAATACTATGGTCGATTTGGTCATACAGGTCTGTCATATTCATGGTTACAAATCCCAAGCAAATGTTTTTCCAGGCTTTCTTAGATAAAGCCTGTGCTTCTTCCTTCATGCAGGATAAAAATTCATCAAATACATCTGCAAATTCTTCTTCAGCTAATGTTGTATTATACCATGTTTCCAAAAACTCATTTGAAAGCTTCTCATCTTCTCCCAAAGGTTCTATAAAATTTTCATATAAACCTATTAATCTATCATTCTGATAATTTATTATAGGAAGTGAGCTGACCAATACAATTTTTTCGCATTTTTCCGGGAACATTATTGAGAATAATTGAACTGTATAGCTTCCGAGCGAATGGCCAATAACCGTAGCTTTGTCAATATTCAAAGCATCACAGAATGCTTTTAAATCAGTTGCGTAGGTTATAGGAGTATAGTAGCCGTCAGGGGCGTCACTTTTTCCCATACCTCTTAAATCAGGCATATATACATGATAGCCCGCTTCAGTAAAATAAGGTGCAACAAGGCTCCACGACCTTGAGTTATCAGTCATTCCATGCTGGAGTATCATAACAGGACCTTCCGGGTCTCCCATCTCAACATAGGACATTTTTATACCAGTCGAAAGGTCTACATATTGCCTTGCATCGTTCCAGTCATCCTGTGAAATCTGCATAGGCAGTTCGTTCTTCTGTACAGTTGTATTTTCTCCGCATCCAGCAAAGGTAAGCATTACCAGGGCTGCCGCCAGAATAAGGCAAAAGACTTTTTTCATTCGATTTTCCTCCACTAATGTATTAAAAAATTCTATAAATAATGTTAATAACGCCTGAATTTATATAAGTGTTCATAATAACACCATATTAATTCCGACATAATGATGATAAAAAAAATATCGTAAAATGTCAACTAAGGGTGTCATTAATTATCAACGTGAGCAATACCTATTTAAACCTTCAATACTCAATTATTTCTCCCGGATTATCAACGGTATAGCCTCCCATCGACAGGATTTTCTCTCTGAAAGCCTCGCTTTTTAAGGTTTCGAGCATGGCCCTTACCACGGGAGTATCCCAGGCATAATCCGGAATAAGCAGGTCATATTCCTCTATGCAAATCGGGTAAAAGTCAAGTCCGTATATCTTAGCGGCAGAAAATATGCCCATGCCGACATCTGCCGAACCGGCTGCAATCTGAGCCGCAACCGAGGTGTGAGTCAGCTCCTCCCTGTCGTATCCGTAAATCTTCTTTACATCCAATCCGTGCTTTGTACAAAGATAGTCTGTCAGAATTCTTGTGCCTGAGCCCTTCTGCCTGTTTACATATCTGACCTTATCCCCGACAATATCTTCAAAGCTGCTGATACCAAGAGGATTACCCTTTTGAAGCATAAGTCCCTGCTGTCGTCCAACGCAGCGGATAAGCTTTACATTCCTGTCCGGAAAATGCTTCCTCATATACGAGAGATTGTATTCACCTGTCTCTGTATCAAGCAAGTGGCAGCCGCCCGCATGAGCCTCACCTCTGCGCATAGCCATTATTGCACCCATTGAGCCCACGTGTGATGAACTCATAAATACGTTTCGGTCATTGGTGTGCATCAGGTTTCCGAGCTCATCGAGCAGCGGATCGTGGCTGCCCGTTACGACAACCGTGCTGCGAAGCTTTTTCTCAGATGTCAGAAGCTTAACCCTTACACTTTCTGATGCTCCATAGCCCTCACAGCCCTGAGGGACCTCTATCATTCCATCAGCCTTTACAAAAGACGAGACAACACCCGCTCCCCTGTTCAACGGTGAGGCAATAAGCTTATCTCCGACATACCCAAGCCTTGCACGAACAAATTCCTTATACTTGAGACTTGAAACAATCGGTCTTGATAGTACGGCATCAACCACAGCTTCCTCAACACGTTCGTTTTCAGTCCAATAATCGACTATAGGCTTTAAAATCTCTTCAATAACAATAATTCCAGAAACAGGATATCCAGGTACACCTAAAATAGGCTTACTGCCGCAAATCCCCAAAATTGCTGGTTTTCCCGGTTTGATAGCTATTCCGTGGTTCAACACTTTTCCGACATCCCCTATGACCTTTGCAGAAAAATCTTCTCTCCCCGCCGAGGAGCCGGCATTAAGAATTACTATATCACAGTCATCCACTGCTCTTAATACTGCTGATTTAATTTTGTCGTATTTATCCGGAACAATAGGATATCTTACCGCCTCAGCTCCCCATTCTTCAACCATAGCCGAAAAAATTGAGGAATTGAACTCCTGTATTTCTCCCGTTCCTGGGTCAGTACAAGGCTCTACTATCTCATCACCGGTCGGAATTATCCCTATTTTAGGTCTGTTAACAACCTCTATCTCAAGAACTCCACCTGCAATCATAGCCCCAATTGATGCGGGAGAAACCCTGACGTGGGCCGGAAGTATCATTTCACCCGCGCAGATATCCTCGCCAATCTGACGGATATGCTGCCATGGAGCCGCCGGAGCAAATATAGTAACAGTGCCGTCGTCATGACATACGATATCTTCTACCATGATTACTGCATCACAGCCCTCCGGAATCGGATCACCGGTATCAACAACTGTGTATTGGCTATCCGAAAGCGTGACAGGCGTTGTTTCAGTCGCTCCAAAGCTATCACTTGACTTTATCGCTATTCCGTCCATAGCACTCGATTCATAATGCGGAGCACTGATGTGAGCATATATAGCTTTTGTTGTCACCCTTCCGCAGGCATTTTGAACGGGAATCCGCTCAGAAACGGAGCCAAAACCGTTTTCAATAAGGGTCTCTATGTATTCTCTCTTCGCTTTTTCAAGCGGCACATTTGTAAGATAATCAAATCCCATATCAATAAGCCTCATTTACAAAAACTTGAACTTCAGCACCCTGCGTAAGTCCCTCACAGTCTCGTTCTATGCAAAAGTATCCGTCGGTTCCAGCAAGCGCAGTAATAAGACCGGATTTGGTTCTGACAGGATGGGCAATCAGCCTTCCGTCATTATTTTCAAGCCTGACGGAAATATACAGCTCTCTTCCGTCATTAGCCGCAACGTTTTCAGAAAGAAATGCGGTTACAGAATAGGGTCTGTTTCCCCTCCCTATGAGACGGTCCATTGCAGGCAAAACGTAAAGCTTAGAAACAAAATAAGCTGCAACAGGGTGTCCGGGAAGGCCAAAAACAGGCTTGTTTCCGCATTTTCCCAGAATAGTCGGCTTTCCAGGCTTTGCAGCTATTCCATGCATAAGAAGCTGACCAGTCTTTTCTATTACTCGAGCAGTCGCATCCTTGGTACCAACGCTGCTGCCTCCTGAGATAAGTACCATATCACAGTCGACAAGAGCTTTATTAAGTACTTTTTCAAGCTCTTCCTCTTCATCTGGAACTATATCGAAACTGACAGGTTCGGCACCATAAGTATGCAGCATTGCTGTCAGCATAGATGAATTTACATCTCTGATTTTTCCCGGGCCGGGTGTTTCATTGCAAGGTACAAGCTCATCTCCGGTTGATATAACTGCAGTTTTTATCTTCCTCTTTACTCTGACTTCAGCTTTTCCCAGTGCTGCAAGTGCTCCTGTATCCGAAAACGTAAGAGTTCTCCCTTTAAGCATAAGCTCCTTACCGGGTCTGACGTCGTCGCCGCGGAATATCATGTTTTGTCCGGGAGCTGCAGGCTTATATATTCCCACAGTACCGTCTCCGTAATCCTCAACAAATTCTATCATGACGCACGAATCAGCTCCCACAGGAACCTCTCCGCCGGTCGGCACATAGCAGCAGGTTTCGGGCAAAAGCTCAAAAGAAGCCCTTTCGCCCATTTTTACCTCTCCGCAGATAGATAATATTGCAGGTATCGACTCAGAGCAGCCAAAGGTATCCTCAGCCCTGACAGCATATCCATCAACAGTAGAACGGTTAAAATCCGGAACAAATTCCTCAGCGACAATATCTTCCGCTAATACTCTTCCGACGGCAGCATCTATCCGAACATACTCAAATACTTCTTCTATTTCATTAAACTCGTCTTTGATGAGCTGTAAAACCTCGTTTGGAGTCAGCACATTAAGCATTTAGTTTATCCTCCGTTAAATCGCATATTTCCGACGCAAGCCTTTCTGCCTGTATCGTCACCGCATCAACTATATCATGCACGCTTTCGCAGTTTCCGCAAAAGTACAGCCAATCAAGATAATTACCATTTATTTCCAGTTCTTCTGCAAGCACCCTGTCCGGAATAAGTCCCAATGCGGTTATGAGAGCATCACATTTTATTATCTCTGTATCACCGGAATCAAGATGCTTTACCCTTACAGCAGTAACGTGTCCTTCACCATAAATCATATCAACTGTAGAGTTCAGTCTTACCGGGATGTTATAGGCTTCAATGCAGTCCTGTCTGTTTTTGGTCATTCCTCCCAGACTATTATTCTGCTCAATCATTGCAGCCACATTCTTGCCAAGAATTTTCAATCTTCGAGCCATTACCTGCCCTACATTTCCGCTTCCGAGTATAACAAAATTATCGCCTAAATCATAGTGATTAAGGTTTATCATTTTCTGAGCCTCTCCTGCAGTATATACACCGGCAGGTCTTGTTCCGCCGATAAGCTCTGAGCCAATGCTTTTTTCACGGCAGCCCGTGGCCATAATGCAGAAGTCAAACGAAACCTCAAATATACCACTTTTGGTTGCAATAACAGCGGTCCTGTTCTCACATATGCTGACAACATTTGCTTCAGTCATTATTTCTATACTTTTGTCAGCAATTGCCCTTCTAAATCGGTCTGCATATTCTGTTCCTGAAATGTCTTCGTGAAAATATGTGAGTCCGAAGCCGTTGTGGATGCACTGCTTTAGAACTCCGCCCAATTCCAAGTCCCTTTCTGCGAGAAGCACGCTCGCACCTCGCTCAGATGATTTTATTGCTGCTGCCATGCCTGCAGCGCCACCGCCAACAATCAGAATATCATACTTCACAGGAAACACCACCCCTCATGATATATGAATTTCTTCCGTCCATAGTGACTTCATTCACTTCAATAGAAAGCTCACGAGCAATAATTTCAGCTATCCTCTGTGTGCAGCGGCTGCCCTGACAACAGCCCATTCCGGAACCGACTCTGCGTTTTACTCCGTTTACAGTTGCTGCACCGCGTCTTATAGCCCCAACTATCTCTCCCTCGGTGATTTTTCCGCAGGTACAAATGATTTGTCCGTATGCTTTATTACACTGAACAAGCTTTTTCCATTCTTCAAGCGTAAGCTCAGAAGTTTTGATAATCGGCTTACGCACCGGATTGAATTCCGGATTAATTTCACTGCAGCAGAGATAATCAGCTATATGGGCTGAAAGGTACCTTGACAGCTCGTGGGCACATGTCAGTCCGGGTGTTTTTATCCCTATCAGACTGAAAAGACCCGCTTCTTCAAAAATGGAAAAATCTGGTATTTTATTATCTGTTTTAATATATCTTCTGCCTTCAGGCTTTACAAGTACAGTGTTTGGCCTTGAGCCGGCAAAGCATCGAATTTTTTTATTTATTTCAAGCTTTGGCACAACCTCTTTACATTGTTTTTCGAGTTGCACAAGCCCATTGACATCTGCTTCATCAGGATACTCACTCGCAGCTCTGTCACTCGGACCCACAAGTATATTACCTTCAGTAGTCGGAACAAGTGTCAGTCCCTTTTTCCCAATCTCAGGCTCATGAAAAATAATATGAGACACTCCTCCCTCAGCTTTTTTATCCAAAACAAAATAATCGGCACCTGTTCTGAATATCCTGACTAAGGGTTTTTCTGTCAGCTCTCGTACGGTATCAGCGAAAAGGCCCGCACAGTTGACAACAGCCCTTGAAAAAAACTCATTATCCTCAGTAACTAATCGAAAGCCACCGTTTACCCGTTCCATTTGTATAACTCTATTGTTAAACAGGAATTCCGCTCCGTTATCCGAAGCATTTTCATAAGCTGCTATGCATAATAGCCAAGGGTTTACCGTTCCGGTTCCCGGCACAAATAAGGAAGCTGTAACCTCAGAGCTGAGGCCTGGCTCCATACTGTGAGTTTCTTCGGCTGACAGTAGTTTTATGCCTCGCACTCCGTTTTCCACGCCCTGATTGTACTTCTTTATCAGGGCTTTCTCACCTTTTGGGCCAAAGACAGCCATAAGCGATCCACACCTGCTGAAAGGAACACCAAGGTCTGTGCAAAGACTGTCAAAGCCCTCGTTTGCCCTTACACAAAGCTCGCTTTTTAATGAGCCGGGTTTATTGTCAATACCGGTATAAACTATCGCGGTATTGGCCTTTGAAATTCCGGTACACACATCCTCACGAGCCTCAAGAACCCTGACGCTAAGATTATACTCCCTCAGAGACCTCGCCACGAAACATCCGAGAAGTCCGGCACCTATGACTGTTATGTCACATTTTTCACTTGTATGCATTATCGTACCTCCCGGTTGAAAAAAACAATAAAACGGATTATAATCAAAATCGCAGAAAGGAGCTGTAATGAAGATGGATGGAAAATTTATTCTCAACCTCCCCGCAATTTCAGAGGATGAGCAGAAACTTTTAGCAACTAAAAGAGTTCTTGTCGCAGGGTGCGGCGGTCTCGGCGGTTATATTTGCGAATATCTCGCACGCCTTGGAGTATCAAACATCACGGTTCTTGACTACGATCACTTTGAGGAATCAAATATTAACAGGCAGCTGCTCGCAACCTCCTCAAGTATGGGAAAAAGCAAGGCCGATACTGCCAAAGAGCGCATCCTGAGCATCAATCAAAATGCTGAAGTATTATCGATAAACGAACAGCTTTCTTCAGAAAATGCAGTAGAAATCATTCGTGGTCACTCGCTCGTAATAGATGCTTTGGATTCTGTTAAAAGCAGACTTATACTTGAAGATGCCTGCTCAAAGTTTGAAATAACAATGATACACGGCGCTGTTCACGGTTGGAACTTCCAGACAGCCGTTATTCCTCCCGGAAGCGGTGTTCTTAATAAGCTATATGATGAAAGTACTGAATCGATTAACAAAACTATACTTTCCTTCGTGCCGCCATGCTGTGCCGCGATTCAGGTTTCGGAAGCACTTCGTTTTCTCTGCGGTCGCCCAAGCGTCCTCGAAAACAAGGTCCTCTTCTTTAATATGGAAACCCTTGAAAACATCCTTGTCACCGTATGATTTTATCATATTGTACAAAAGCGAGCAATATTTACAATAAAGACCAATTGCTACAGACTTGTTTTACATATATTATACGCACTATCAAAAAATCCTGTACAGTACAATGCACAGGATTTTTATGTCTATTGTTTATTCAGCCTACTCAGCCTTTGGAACTCTGATGCTGTTGATAAATGCCTTGAAAGCTGCCTTATCCCATACAACAGGTACCGGATAGAGCGGATTTGCTTCCTTCATAGCCCATTCAATCATCTGGTCAATGTCCTTATCTTCAACCATATCGAGACCCCAAGGAATGTTCATATCAACCTTCATCTGTTCAATCCATGCTATGAACTTTTCAGCCTTTTCCTTATTTGAGTTACCTTCCATGCCGCATACATCAGCAAGGTCAGCCAACTTGTCATAAACAGCTGGACCGAACGCCTTCATAACGTGAGGAAGTATGATGCTCATTGCAAGACCGTGAGCTACACCATAAAGACCACCGAGAGTATGACCGATTGCGTGCACATAACCTACGCAGCCTCTTGTAAACGCTCGTCCTGCGAAGAATGCAGCCCTCTGCATGTTCTGACGTGCTTCAAGGTTTGAACCGTCCTGATAAGCTGTGAGGAGGTTGTCATATATGAGTTTAACAGCTTCCTTTGAGAGCTTATCTTCGAGCGGAGTATTGTATGTATGGTTTGTATATGCTTCTACCGCATGACAAAGCGCATCGAGACCTGTGCTGGAAGTAATAAACGGAGGAAGACCCATTGTGAGCTCAGGGTCGAGAACCGCATATCTCGGAAGTATTGACGGGTCATTGATGGATGCCTTTCTGTGTGTCTCAGCATCAGTTATTACAGCAGCAACCGTAGTTTCTGAGCCAGTACCTGCTGTAGTCGGAACAGCGAAGAAAAGCGGAATCTTCTTGTGAACCTTGAGAAGACCCTGAAGCTGTGCAACAGTCTTGTTTGGATGAGCAACTCTTGCAGCAACACCCTTAGCGCAGTCCATCGAAGAACCGCCGCCAAAGGCAACTATAGCCTGGCAGCCAGTATCCTTATAAAGCTTATATCCAGCTTCAACGTTAAGACTGGTAGGGTTAGGATTAACGTCGCTGTAAAGCGTATAATCGAAATTTGCTTCCTCAAGAGCATTAAGCATACCCTGCGGAAGACCTATTTTCATAAGACCATTATCCGTAACTACGAGAACCTTGCCTGCTCCCTTATCACGAAGCATCTTCGGCAGGTCTTTAATGCAGCCTGCGCCCTCGATATACTCAGGCATACGATAGCCCATAAAATAGTTTCCGACCTTCATTACAGCCTGAAAAACCCTGCAATAAGCTTTACCCATTTTCTTTTCCTCCTCAATTTTCTTTGAAACGGCTGTTTCAATTTCTCTGCCCGGATCAGACATTGTGATTACATCAATCGGACAGGACTTTGCACAAATGCCGCATCCGATGCATTCCTTCTCATCTTTCAACGCAACATAGGTGTGAATATCTCCCACGAACTTTGCCTTCGTCAACTCAAGACAGTTCTTTGGACAGTTTTCAATACATACGGAACAACCGACGCAGGAATCGATATCCGCAACCGGCTTCTTCCACTGGTTTTTTGCAGCCTTTTCAACAGTTGTTCCGTTTTCATCCAATATAGCCGTCTTCGGGCAAAGCTTTCCGCAAAGCCCACAGCGAATACATTTATCCGGATCTATTTTATGCAGTCCCTTAAGTTCACCCGAAATGGCGTTAACAGGACAATTTTTGGCGCACAGTGTGCAGCCGATACACGCATCTGTAATTGAATAACTATTCATCTGCACCTCCTAACCGCCACAGACAGGTGACATAAGCATAATCTCATCACCGTCATTAAGCTTACTTGTTTTTTTACTCTGAACACCGTTAATAACGACTATACATCCGTCAATATCCTTAGATGTGACCTTAGTATCAGGCTTTGCTTTTTTTGCCGCGTCCAGCAAAAGCGGATAAAGTTCTTTGACTGTTGAGGCCTTAAGTTCAATTTCCTTAATTCCTGTATCAAGTCTGAACAACCCGAAGAGTTTTACTTTTACCATAAGTCGCACCTCACTTTACTATCTGAAGTCTGCGGAGAGTGCTGTTCGTAGGCTTTCCATCCTTGTCCCATCCGCGGGCTTTATAATAGACCTTCTTCATCTTTTCGAGAGGTACAACCGTCTTTGGATCATTGGCATCCTGCGGTGTATGAGTGAGTCGCTTAGGAAGAGTATCGTCCTTAGCCGAAACACCGAACCTCATACTCACATATCTTTCGAGTGTGTAGCCGCGTTCACCTATTCTAAGGTATTTACCGAAGGTCATAGGCATACCGAGCGCATACTTAAACATCTTCGTATGGTGGAATACCGGCAGGTGCATAGCAATAGCAGGTGAAAATCTGTTCATCACACGAATAACGCCACCCAAATGTGGAATCAGCTTATTTGCCGTGGTAGTAATCCCACCATTAGGACGAGTGATAAGGAAGCCTGGGAAAAATGCATAGGATGTAAACAGACACTGTCCCGATGCAGAAATAGTCTCCATTAAGTCCTGGAACATCATCGTAAAGTCAGCCTTTCCCTTTGGCGTCTGGCTGTCCGTATTGAGTCCAAGACCCTCAAGAATTACCATATACCCGCCATTAAGATGGCAGCCTCCGCGGTTTGATACAGCATAGCCTAAGCCCTGACCTACTGCACGTCTCGGCTCGTAAGCTGCAAGCTCAAGACCCTTAGATTGGATCGCAAATTCCTTGCCGCCATATTTTTCGCTGAGTCGCTTGCTGCCCTCCGCCAGCTCGTCTCCGATTCCTCTACGATGTGCTATATCCTCCCATATTTGGGAAATATTGTCAATTTTTCCAAACTCCAAACCATTATTCCAAAGACCCTTTTCATTTGCCTCCATCGCATAAGCGAGAGTGCTTGAAGCTGAGATTGTATCCATTCCCAGTTCATCTATTTCATTATTCCAGTCAAGGATTTTCTGGAGATTATTGTTTAAAATACCACCGCCCAAAAGCCCTAAGGTTTCGAGCTCAGGGCCCTTAACAGCTTCGCCGTTTACCCTGACGGTTCGAGCACACTTGATTGGACAGGTAAGACAGCCCTTATTTACTATATTGTAACCCTCTGCCAGAGTTTCTCCGTTTACCTTTTCAAAATCTTCATACTGACCATAGTTGTAGTTTTTTGTTGAAAGCATTTTGCGCATCTGCATTGAGCTTACGAGCCCTGCAGTACCTAAACGAGGAAGCTGGTTTCCTGTAAGCGGAT
>DCGW01000084.1:78203-92618 GCA_002315335.1 Firmicutes bacterium UBA1768
CGAACCACTTTTTACACCACTTTCGGCTCTTTTCTTCATCAAAAACAGGTACAGTATGATTTCCAGAAACTGTTATTGCTTTCAGGTTTTTCCAGCCAAAAACAGCTCCTACTCCGGTTCTTCCCGAAGCACGCTCACCACTGAGCACAGATGCATACAAAACGAGGTTTTCACCCGCAGGTCCTATGCACATAGTCCCAAACTTAGCATTCTCTCCGTTTTCTTCAGCCAGCTTTTCTTTTATTATTTCGTGGCATGGTGTAACCTTTGTTCCCCAAAGCTCATCCGCGCTTCTGAAGGTGAAGGTGTCATTATGTATATCAAGCCATGTTTTTTCCGAACACTTGCCCCTTATTACAAGAGCGTCATATCCTGCCTTTTTCAGATAGTATCCAAATGTACCGCCACAGTTTGAGGATGTAATAAAGCCTGTTTGAGGTGATAATGTAGACATATTAAACCGACTGGAGCTCGGCGCACCCGTTCCGGTAAGAGGTCCAGTTGTAATAACAATCAGGTTTTCCTCAGAGAACGGCTTTTCTTCGCCAGTGAAATTATCGTTTAATATCTTTGCAGCCATAATCTTGCCGCCGAGATACAACTCACGTTCGGTGTCTGTCCATGGGTACTCGCTTATTTCCTGTGTTGTCAGATTAACCGACATCACCTTTCCCATGTATCCGCAATACTTGCTCGACAAAAGAATTCCTCCCTTTATATATCAATCTGGTCAAATTGTGAATTATGCCATAACATACGCTAAATTATATCATTTTATCCATACAAAAACAATATAATACTCAAAATTCAGAGAATAACGCCCCATTCTTGTTGAAAAAAATGAATATTATTTTTATCGATGAAGCCAGCTAAAATCAAGACCCATAAAACTCAAGGAAACGCCTGAATTCATCGGTTTCAGGTGCATCTAATCTATTGGTGGGACAACGTTCCGCAAGTCTTCCCTCAGAAAGAAAGATTACCTCATCCGACATCCGCTTTGCCTGCTGAAGCGAATGAGAAACTATGAATACAGTGCAGCCCGTTTTTTCCTGATAGTCCTTAATAAGCGCTTCACTTTTTGCAGTAGCCTCTATGTCCATTGCCGCCGTAGGTTCGTCGAGGAAAAGCACATCATAATCCTTCATCAGAAGCCTGCATAACGCCATCCTTGCCAGTTCTCCTCCGGACAGAGTTTTTGCACTTTTGCCAAGCAGAGCCGTCAAACCCATTTTTTCAGATAATACCATTGCACGTTCTGCATCATCACCGTTCAGCATAATATTCTTTAGCACATTCATGCGAAAGGCGTAGCTTTGCTGCGGCATATAACCTATGTTCAGGTCTAATGGTTTTCTTCCGGTATCAGGCTTTTCTATCCCGGCAAGTAGCTTAACCATAGTTGATTTACCGCTGCCGTTGGTTCCGACTATCGCATAGATTCGGCCGTCATTCAGCTCCATACTCGGAAGCTCAACTACACATCTTCCGTTGTAGGTCTTAGTTAATCCTCTGATTATCATCGGCTGGCCCTCCTTTGGATAAGAGACAGCAAAATATTAATAAGCAGCGCTATTGCAAGCAGTATAAGTCCGAGCGCAATTCCTATTGAAAAGCTGCCCTTATTTGTATATTCCATTATCGCAGTAGTCATTACATTAGTCTTCCACGATATCGCTCCGCCGACCATAGCTACGCAGCCAACCTCGGCTATTGACCTTGAAAAACCGAGAAGATATGAGGAAAACACCTGATACACGCATTCGTTGCATAATAGGAAAAAGCTCTTTCCTCTGCCGAGTCCAAGCCCCCTTGTGTTTTCTTTAATTGTCGTACATATTCCTTCTACATAGGGCTCCATGGTTCCTGCAACTATTGGGGTTATCAGTACTACCTGAGCTATTATCATTATCTTTACCGTGAATAGGAGGTGTGCAGCTCGAAAAGGTCCAACGCCGGAAAACAGTATGTAAAAAATAAGACCACATACTACGGGCGGCATACCCATGAGAGTACGGTTTACAACAATAAGTGCCTTTCTTCCGGGAAACCTCGATGCGCCCAAAAAAACGCCGAGAGGCACGCCGATAAGCAGTGCAAGCACAGAGCTTGATAAGGTCATTATTGCCGTTACATTCAAAATATTTATGAGCTCCGCGTTTCCGCTTGCGATGAGCTCAATTGCCTTTTCCAGTGCTGTTTGCATAGACTCTCCTTATAAAACAATATCCCTGAGCAGCGCTCAAGGATATTGTAAACTCTTAGTTGATTTTAGTAAAGCTATTCTTCAATCTCACCGTTGTTATTTACAAATGTGAGGAATGTAGCCTTATCTGTCAGGATGTAAGCGCCCATTTCATTTGCCATAACAAGGCATGCGCCCATTCCTGCGTTTGCAGATGTGTACCAGTCAGTATAATCTGCAAAGCTTTCAGCTTCTTCTGTTATTCCGAGCTCTTCAGGCCAGAGCTTGAGTTCCTTTGTGTGTGTTCCTGAACCATCGCCTCTTGAAATAAATACGAACTTACCATCGGCTATCAGAGCAAATGCTGCGAGCACATCGTCTGCTTCTGCAACTCCGGCAGGGTCTTCAGCAGGACCTACAAGCACGAAGTAGTTATACATGAATGTGAGACGTTCTGTGTCAAAACCTTCAAGAACCTTTGCATAACCGCCGTCAACAAATTCAACTTCCTTATCCTTCGCGTGAACAAGAATAAGGTCAGCATTACCGTTCTTTGCGGCTTCGATTGCCTTGCCTGTACCTGCAGACTGAACCTCTACTGTGTAACCGTATTCTTCTTCAAATACAGGAAGAAGTGCTGCAAGCAGACCTGAGTCGTTAACCGATGTGGTTGTTGAAAGTCTGATTGTCTTTGTTTCTTCTGTCGCCGAAGCGATTTCTCCTTCATAAGCAGGCGCATCATCCTTAAGTGTGAAGAGTGCTTCACCGTATTCTTCTTCACCATAAGCTGCTTCAAGCTTAGCGCCTTCCTCTGAGAGGAGCCAATCGATAAGTGCTTCCGCACCCGCAGTATTGATTTCAACGTCTGATACAGCATTTCCGTCAGCATCCACAAACGGCGCGTCAGGGTTTACTGCGATAAGCGTGTAGTTATTAATCATGTTATCGTCAGCCTCTTTGAGAATTGTAAGGTTGACTGCAGCTGATGAATCTGTGTCCTCTGTTGTAGTTTCTCCACATGCCGCGAGTGCAAACACAAGCGCTAATGAGAGTAGCAAAGCTAAAAATTTTTTCATATTTTTTCTCCTTAATAAATTTATTAATCAAATTGCAATAATTATACTTTCCTAAAAAGAATTAGTCAATGCAAAGCGGTATCATTTTTCCTACAAAAGCGGCGCAAAAATACGCAGAATAACATCTATAAAACCAAACCCTGAACCGGCAAGTCCGTCGTTCAGCTTTCTTTCTCTGCACTTTGTCAAAGTGTCCTCATAGTCCTTTTTTAAATCCTCCAATATGGAACATTTTGCAAATATTGTATTATTTTCAAAATGAAGGAATAGACTTCGGTAGTCAAGGTTCACGGTTCCTATGGTGCATAGCTTGTCATCACAGATTACCGCCTTTGCATGAACAAAGCCCGGCTCGTATTCAAAAATCCTTATACCATACTCAAGCAGCGATGAGTAATAGCTTCGCGAAATCCGATATACAAGCTTTTTATCAGGAATTCCCGGCATGATAATGCGTATATCAACACCTCTTCTTGCAGCACGAATCATCGCTTCTATAAGACTGTCATCTATCATCAGGTACGGAGTATAAAACCAAACGTAATTTGTTGCCTGCGCAAGAAGGTCAATGTAAATACCGTTACTTATATGCTCATTATGCACAGGAGACTCGTAATAAGAAAATACAAAGCCGTTTTCGCCAAGGTCTGTTGCTTTGTCTGCAAGAACTTCCTGAGGAATCTTATCCCTGGAAAAAGCATTCCAGAATTCCGTGAACATATAGGTATAAGGAATAACTGCATCTCCCGTGACTCTGAAGCCGATGTCCTTCCAGTGACCGTATACCTCTCTCTCATTGATATACTCATCTGCAATATTGACTCCGCCGCTATAGCCTGTTTCACCATCAATAATAGTCATTTTTCGGTGGTCACGGTTGTTTATCTTAAAAGTCAGATACTTTATAGGGTTAAAGCTGATGCATTTTATACCCTTATTTCTCAGCGTTTCAACATTCTTCTTTGAATATGTGGCAATAGAACCGAGGTCATCATACATAAATCGTACATCAACGCCTTCTTTTACCTTTTCAGCAAGCGCATCTACTATCGTATTCCAAAAAACGCCCTCATTCACGATGAAATATTCCATATAAATGAATTTCTTAGCTTTTTTAATATCTTCAAGCATATCAGGAAACATATCGTCTCCAAGCGGATAATATCTTGTGTCACCGCACTTGTATAGCGGCATTCCGCTCATTTCATAACCGTAGATTATAGTTCCTGCAGAGCGCAGCCATTCTTCGTTTGCAGTATTATTCATCACATAATCAGACGCAGGCATTTCATAATTCAATGCTTTCTTGCTTGCATTAATCTTATTCCTCAGAGCTGTACCGGTTCTTTTGTTACCGATAAGCAAATACATTATGGCTCCAAACATAGGAAACAGAAGAATGAAAAACAACCAAACCTGTTTATATGCAGGCGGTTCTCTCTTTGAAAGAATATAAACTGCAATCATAACAGCTGCAACACATATGATTGAATATGTAACCGGAATAAAATCCTTAAAAAACTTGAAAATTATGTAGAAAAACAACACCTGCAGTCCCACCGCCGGAATCAGTGCCAGAATTCTACCAATAATGATTCTGTTTGTCATGGTTCTTTGTGTATAAACCAATTATCTTTGCATAATTGGATATACCCTCCTCTACTATTATTCGTGTCACCGGTGACTAATTGACTTCCTATGACATTCCTTATTTCGCAACTAATCCTCCGTCACAAAGATAATGGCCCCCAGTACAGAAAGAGGCTTTATCTGAAGAAAGGAAATAAACCAGTTCTGCGGCCTCCTCAGGTTTTCCTGCCGAGCCTCTGGCGTAAATACTGTTTTCTTTTTCCCAGTACTCGTCCAAAGTTATTCCTTCTTCTCTCGCAAAGTCAACAAAAAGATTGTCGACAAGATCTGTTCGTATCGTTCCGCAATTTATTGCATTCACACGTATGTTCTTAGGGCCAAGATCTATTGATAAGCTTCGTGTAATCTGGCCAAGAGCCCCCTTCGTCATGCCGTATACAAAGCTCATTGGTTTACCCACAAACCACTGGTCAGAGTCATTAATTACTACAGCTCCTCCCCCATTATCAACCATTATTGGTACTACAGCCCTTAAGGTATGGAAGGTGCCGTAAATATTGGTTTTTACAATTAAATCAAACTCATCAAAATCCACATCGAGCATTGTGTTGCATCTATGAATTCCGGCATTACAGAATAAAGCATCAAAAGGTCCAATAGCCTTTGCAGCATCCTCAGCTGCCCTTCTCATCTCCTCATAGTTTTTTACATCAGCCTTTCTGAACCAAAGACGGTCAGAGTTATTAAGCTCCGCCAAAAGCTCCATTGCTGCGGATTCATTTATGTCGGTAAATGCCACATTCCAGCCCTCTTCAAAGAATTTCTTTACGCTTGCAGCACCTATTCCTCTTGAGCCTCCGGTAATAAAAACATTTTTTTCCATTACAATTTTCCTTTCTTTATATCAATTATCAACTCGAACAGTTCTCATTGACACACAAAATCGACATACCCTCAGCTATAGCTGCAATTGAGGTGAGTATACATATTGCAATTACAACCACAACCTTTGCTTGCAAGACAAAATCGCCTCCGATAAACAAAGGAACAATAAAAACAGCTCCTCCGCATGCCTTGTTCAACAATGAATGTATAGTCCTGAATTCATGATATTTTATATATCCTGCAATGTGAAAGCCTATCTTTATCATCGCAATAATCATAATCCAGATTATTAGCCATGCAGGAATACATATAGCAAGCAGGATTTTTATTGCGACCGAAACAGCGAAAATAAAATCAGCAACCGTATCAAATTTCGCGCCAAAGTTCGTTACCACTCCCATTTTTCGAGCCACTGTTCCATCAATGGCATCTGTAATTCCTCCAATTAAGTATAGACAATAAAACCATCCGGAAAACGCAGGAAAACACAAAATCAGCAGCCCACATATTATTCGTATTCCTGTCAAAATATTCGCCATAAGATTTCTCCAATCATAGTCAAAATGATTGCAAGTATTGTATAGATATTGTTATTGCAGAAAAAGATTCTTTTGTATATAATACACTGACAAGGTTCTAATATCAACACAATTCATTTTTGAATAATAACCCGACATGCAACAACTCACTCATTTACTGAACTTCCTATTATTGTTGCCACAATGCAGAAAAGACCGTGGAGTTCTAAGCAACTTTAGGCTTCACAATAAAACATTCAACTCACATGTCAGCGTACTCCCCTTTATATATTATAGCTAACAACGATATTGAGCTGGAAATTATGCAAACCAAAAAATGCACCAGTTTCGATGCCGACCGGATTATACGGCCTCAGAATCAACGTTGATGACCTTGATGCCGAGCCTGAAATCATTAAACAAAATGACGGGACTATTGTTGGCGGGTCTTTTTATACTGAATGGACATCAGTCTATGCGGTTAAGGATGTAGATGGGAACAATATTTTCCACCATTACCAAACTTATATTTCAATTCCAAATGCATGTAATAAAGCATTTACAGTATCCTGTCCATCCAGGCAAGTATCAATCAGATAACCTTTCTCATTGTTCCAATTAGCCAATCCTCGATAATAAAAGTTTTTCTTGCTTTCTTCAATAATAAACGGAACAATACAATGCTTCAAACATTCTTTGAACGCAATTAATCTTCCAACTCTTCCATTTCCATCCTGGAACGGATGAATTTTTTCAAACTCTGCGTGGAATGTAATTATATCTTCTAATGTGATATCATTTTTGCTCAAGTATTGATCAAGAAGGTTACTTATTGCTCTTTCCACAGCTTCCGGAGCAACGGTTTCTCTTCCGCCAACCATATTTGCTCTTTTCTTATAGCCACCGACAACAAACCAGGATAGAGTTGAATCCTTTGTATCATGCTTCAGAATATAGTGTAATTTCTTTATAATATTTTCGGATAAAGGTTCATCTGCAACATCAATACAGTAATCGATTGCTCTGAAATGATGAATAGTCTCTAATATATCATCTATAAGAATTCCATCTCCAATATCTATCGTATTTGTTTCAAAAATCATTCGTGTTTGTTCTTCTGTTAATTTGCTGCCTTCCATATGATTTGAATTATATGTCATTCTAACCTGGAGCTCATGGTATATTCCACCTGAAATGCCGAACGACTTTTCTTCTATAAGATATTGAAGTAATGGATTATCAGATTTCTCTTCAAATAAATCCTGGGGTTTGCATTCCAGATAATCAGATATTTTTTGCAAAACAATTCTTGATATTTTTTCTCCTTTGGCTATTTTTGCGATTGTCCTTGATGAAATTCCCAACTTTTTTCCAAGTTCAGATTTACTTACTCCACACTCTTTTATGCGGTTAATTAACTTTGAATAATCAAACATTAAAGCTCCTCCATTCTTTACTTTATTATACACACTTTGTACCAAAAGTAAAGACATCCTTTGTTGGCTTATTTTTGTATCAATTTACAATACCTGACAAAATCGTTTTTTTATGATATGATTAGTAAATAAACAGACATTGATATCAGCATTCAGCGACGAGCTGGCAAGTGTTCGGATTCATAAAAATGAGTTTCTTGCACATAAAGAACGCATTGTTCTGCGAAAAGAGTGGAACGCACCCATTTTTAAGCTCTGGTCAATCGTCTATGAATGATTTTTCATTAATAATTTGATTAATCATATTTTGTAATCTTGAGGGATATTAATATGAAAAAGAAATTAGCTGTGATTCTTGCACTACTACTCGCTCTTACCATGGCACTCACAGGCTGTGAACGAGCAGATATTCTAACGAAATTAACAAGTTTGACCGGTGCAACTACTACTTATAAGGCTGCGGTGTATTATCAGGGTAAATGGCGCTATTACGATACCTGTGCACAGGCCTGGGCAACCGCCAATGCCTGTAACGAAAGTGGTGTTATTTTCCAGCTTCTTACAGACTGGGTAGCCGACAGTAATGGCAGCTTTGACGATAACGGCGGTTACGGAGATAATGGCTGGGGATTCTACAATGGCATGCTGAATTTTCAGGATCGTGGAGACGACGGCGGCGATAAGTACTCCTGGTTTGATGTGGATCTCAATGGTCACACCATTGACAAAAACTTATATTCCGCGGGCAGTAATCACAACTTCTCAAATCCGGTGAAGAACAATCGCAGGGAAAACGGCAGAATCTTCCGTTTTGATGGCATCGACAGTAATCTCAATGTTCATATTTATGGTGGAACATTACGCGGAGCCAATTCGACAGGTGAAGGCGGCGCACTTTGGATGAATGACGAGGATGTCAATCTGACGCTTACAAATGTGACCATTACCGATAACTGTTCAGAGAAAAACGGCAGTGCGATCTATGTCGATATCTGTGATTCTCTCACACTCAATAATGTGGATATTGAGTGGAACTTCTGTGATGAAGATTCTAATCGTACCGCGGCGGTGAACTTTGATGATGGCGACTTCTATCTCTACGGCACTGTTCACATCCGAGAAAATTTCGGCAGAGCACTGATTAATGAAGACCACGGGCAGAATAACATCATGATGGATGCTTATTTCGACGCAGTGGATGTCAACAGCACAAATCATTTCACCACTGGTGTCAAAGAATTCTCAGAGATTCACTTAACATACGTCACAGGTTTAGCTAATAGTCTCATTCAGATCACCGAGAAAACCAAAAACCGCGAAGACCAGAATTTTACAAGGGATGCATTTGTTCTTGACAAATATCTCAAAGATGGTGGTGCAAATAGAATTAGTATCGTTCGAGATAAATGCTTAGGGCGTGTTACTGGATACTACTTCGCCATTGATTATTTCGACTTTATTGATTACTCCGACTTATAATATAGGCGGTAACCGGCAAATAACCCGTGCATTTAATAAGGATCAAAAAAACTTTAATTCAAATAAAAGTTATTTTGATCCTTTTTAGTTTAATTGCAATGGACTAATTAACTGACAACCCGGAGGGCAGATTATTTGATTAGAAAAGTTGTCCCGGAAGTTTCAGTTTTTCCTTACAAGATTCTCTATATATTATCAACAGTTCTCATTCATAAATCAGCTATACATTTTCCCTACAATCCAATAAGAAAACCTCGTAGGAAGAAAACGGAACAAGTCACAAAAAACCCTGTATTTTCGCCCTACAACAGTTACAGGTCGCGGATTTTTCGCCAAGGCTGTGCGAACTATGGATTCCGCCACATATTCCGAAGACATTCCGCTCCGTTCATCTTTTTCCATAGAAGCCGTAGCAGAACTGTTTCGACAGTAAATAGAATCATATGACGATTCCTTTTCACGAGAATCCGTAAAACCGGTACAGGCATCTCCGGGAGATACAACAGCCACCTTAATGCCAAATTCTCTAACTTCATTTCGAAGTGCCAGCGCAGCGCTCATAACTGCAGCCTTGGTGGCAGAGTACATAGCCTGATAAGGAACAGCAATCTCTGCGGCAACTGAACTGACAAACAGAATGCACCCCGAACCTTGTGTACGCATTGTGGGCAAAACCGCCTGAGTACATGACAATGCCCCGAGAAAATTCACATTTAAAATATGCTCAGCACTTTTCTCACTGACAAACTCTAACGGTCCTGAAATGCCCATTCCAGCATTGTTTACTAAAATATCAATTCGCCCTTCTTTTTCCAGAATTGAAGCGATGGCATTATCGATGTCCTTCCGACACATAATATCTACGGACAATCCGTTCACACCTTCCGGCACCGTTCCCCGTCTTGAAACTCCATATACAACATATCCTCTTTCTTTAAGTTTACGGCATATGTCATATCCAAAACCGGAGCTTGCACCTGTTACAACAGCGATCATAAAAGAAAACCTTCCTTTCTCATCACATCAGCCGTTTCAGTAATTGCCTTTTCAAGCTGTTCGATGCTGTGCGTTGCAGAAATGGTAAAACGCAAACGGCTTTGCCCCTTAGGTACGGCAGGATACATAGCAGGCGGAACAAATACACCACGTTCAATCAAGGCGGCAGATACTTTGGCTGCATCTAAATCTGAGCCGATCAATATTGGTACAATCGCACTTTCTCCTGCCAGACAGATATTCATACCCTCTTCTTTGGCACGTCTGACAAAATACGAAATGTTGCGATGAAGCTGTTTGACTATTGAATTGTCTCTACGAATAATTTCAATCGCTTTCATACAGGCCGCTGCCAATGGAGGTGCAATTCCGGCAGTAAACACAAATCCATTCATATTATAGCGCAGATACTCTATAATGCTGTGATCTGCCGCAATATATCCACCGCAAGTACCTAATGCCTTACTCATTGTGCCATATTTTATATCTATATCTCCTGATTCAAGATGGAAATACTCATCAACACCCCCGGCATTATCACCCAGAACACCATTGGAATGTGCTTCATCCACCATCAGGAAACAACGGTACTTTTTCTTGAGTTCAACAAATTTAGGAATCGGTGCCACATCTCCGTCCATACTATAAACACCTTCCACAATGATAATTACCTTGTTATAACGACCTTCCACAGCCTTGAGAATTGTCTCCAACTGATTTAAATTGTTATGTTCAAAAGCCCTGCTGTCGGCCATGGAGAGTCGCACACCCTCCGTAAGTGAATTATGAGAAAGATTATCATAGACAATAAAGTCTCCCTTTTGTGCAAAGCAGCTTACAAAGGACAGGTTGGTTGCCCAACCTCCGGTGCAAACTATAGCATCCTCAGTATGTTTCCATTCGGCAATGGTTTTTTCCAGCTCACGATATAAAGTCTTTTCGCCGGCAAGTGTACGGCTGCCGCTGGCAGAGGTTCCGTATTTTTTGATTGCATCGATAGCGGCCTGCTCAGTTTCAGGATTTCCGGACATTCCAAGATAGTTATAAGAGCCTAAATTGATTACTTCTTTGTTGTTGATAACACTTGTATCTCGAATCAGGCTGTCATGAGGAATGAAATAAGGATTGATACCCTCATAAAAAGTTTCCTCCATACGCCTGCGCATATAAAGATATTCCTTACTTTCAGAAAAGTTCGTAATACGATTTGCAGAATCCTCCGTATCAGCTACAATCGTAACATCTTCTTCAATACCATGCAGTTTGCAGTATATCTTTTTCGCGGTAAGATAGCAGTTTTCCATTTGTGCAATGTCGGCATCAGTATTCACAATTCCATATTTTTCTTCTAACTCACAGAACAAACTCAGAATCGTCAGACTGTCTCCTCCAAGACCCGTTATAAAATGATCATTATCCTTTATTGAATCCTCTTCAATACCAAGTATATCTGCAACGAGCGTCTTGACAGTATGCAGGATATCTTGAAATTCCTCAGTAGTCTCATAGCCTTCCACATTTCCAGGTGATGCTTTCTGTGTATCTGATGATTGCAAAGCAGCATCAGATGAATAAAGTTCCACGGCGAGACTCGACCATGAGCCATTCTCAATTCCATGTTTTATAAACTGTCGTTTTACCTTCATACTGCCCGACATAGGAAGTTCTTTTTCAGAAAAATACACGCGGACAGGGCGTTCATTCAGTAAGAGCTTTTTGTTTCTTTGACGAATTTCCTCACAAATGATATCAAGCTCACCATGAGCCTTTACAACAAGTGCCACAGTATCGTAAATGCCATCGGAAATTCCCACCATTGCCAGGCTGTCAACTCCTTCTATTCCGGCAAATTTATCCTCTATCTCATCAGGGTAAATGTTTTCTCCGGAGGCACCTATAATTACATCCTTCAATCGACCGACAATATATAGTCCATCAGGCTTTTTAACTACCAAATCTCCGGTAGAAAACCATTCTTCTTTTTTTCTTTGTATCACTTTTCCGTCTTCAATGCCTGCCGCATACAATGCCCCGCCTCGAAGCAAAAGTTCCCCAGGGGTTCCATCCGGCGCATCAATTTTCCACTCGGTCAGAGTAAATGGTATCCCTATGCTTCCCTTTTTTCGTTGAGCCGCATCCAAAGAACGTTCTACTGCAATAATTCCGGTTTCTGTCATACCGAACCCGTTGCACAATGGATAACCGATGCTGTTAATAATATCCAACGTAGTTTCAGGAATGTGACCGCCACCGGTAATCATAGAGCGAATCTGAGTACCGAGAGTTTTCTCCTGAATAATTTGCTTGATTTCCGGTGAAAGCTTATGGATATCCTGATTTCCCAACTGTTTAATAATTCCGTTTGCCAACGCATTAAAAAACATAGGAATGCAATATAAGTGCGTAACACCGTGCTTTTGGCAAGTTCCCAAAATTGTCTGCACACTTTTATCAGGAAGATACACCAATGTTTTTCCTGTGCAGGAATACAGCAGATATACTACAGATAATCCAAAAACATGATGAAACGGTAAAAAAGCCAGAAGCTTACATGGCTTAGTCTCTACAAACGGCATATCCGGATTCAGCTTTTTTGCTTCGTCGAAGCTGAGAATATGGTTAGCAATAGTTTCGCCGTCATATAAGAAAATGCGTCCGCTACCGGTGGTTCCTGATGTACATAGCGCAACGTAGTTTCCCCATTTTTCCTCACCCGATACGCCCTCATTCAATAAATCCGCAGCCGGAATAAATGGCAGTGACACATTGGCGATGGGCTTTTCCGCCACATAGGTCACAGCATGGGCCTCTTTCAGAATCTGACCGTTCAAATCGGGATCAGCAGAAGGATTTAACAGCAACGGCGTATTTCCGCTCATCAGTATTGCCCACATAAGAACAGGCCAGTCCATATTTGTTTCATAACTCAATCCGATTATCTGTCCTTCTCCAGAATTCCATTTTGTCTGCAAATATCCACATGCCCATCGAGACATCTCAATATATTCGACATAGCTGCGCTGCAATTTTTTTCCGGTTTTATCAGTCATTTCTGCAGCAATATCATCACCGAATTGTGCCATTCTATAAAACATACTTCGAAAGCTTGCATCTTTTTTCAGCGCTTCAAGAGTATTTTCCCATACATTAACCATATCTACACTCATTCCTTTCACTTAGCTCATACAAAAAAACGTTATAAATAAGTTTCACTGAGCTGATTTTTCTTTATAATTATTCTTATTTTATTATCTGACCATATTTTCATAATCATGAATTCAAGACAAATTCTATATAACGTAATGCTCCATATAGTTCCTTACCCAGATTCTGCTTAAGTTTTTTTTACTGCTTTATTTTGAACAAATGACCCATGATACAAAACCACACTTCTACGCCCCTTTTGTTCATAACTTCAATAATATCATTTACTATATATTCCTTGCCTTGTATGTGCAAAGCTTACTTTGTATTCCCACTGAGTTATCTTGTTATAGACTTCAGCAGGGCTGACAAAGAAATTACAGTTCCTGACGAAGATGTGTTTACACTGTCACAAAGAATCATCCCTGAAAACAAGGAAGCCTATGAGGTTCTTGCAAAATGATCAGACTCTCTAAAAAGCAGGTTTTATGATGCACAATCAACTCATTGAAATAATCAAGCCTACACGGAAAAATAAATGTATCCAAAAGATAATATCTCATGTAAATGGATACATCAATCTTTTTATTCTTCCAGTAACCAATCTGCTATATCAATGATTTTAATTCCATCAATATCATAGGGCTCATATCCTGTTCGGGTAATCACGATTTTGGGATATGCTTCTTTAACACTTATCAAAGGAGAAAGTTCCCTGTTTTTTGTTTCTTCCTCTTCAATGCTATTCGAAACCTGTATGAATAATTTTATGTCATGTCGAATCGCTACAAAGTCGATTTCCTTTTTATACAACGCACCTGTATATACTTCAAAGCCTCGTCTTAACAATTCAATCGCAACAATATTTTCCAGCATTCTTCCGTAGTCAGGATTTCGGGTTCCATGTTTTGCATATTTAAAAGAATGATCTGCAAGATAATACTTTTCATTTGTTGAAAGATATTTTTTACCTCGCAAATCATATCTTCTGATTTTATAAAAGGCAAAACTATTGCATAAATATGTCACCTGCTTACCAACCGTTCTATGGGTTATTGCCTCGGATTTTTTTGTGAGTTCCTCAGAAATTCCCCTTAGGGAAGTCT
>DCGW01000070.1 GCA_002315335.1 Firmicutes bacterium UBA1768
CAGTCTTTACTCCGAGACCTTTAAGAACCTGCTCCGGATCAATACCTTCGGCAACCGAGCCCATCATTGTCCTTCCTGTTCCGGGATGAGGCTGGTGGCCTGTCATCGCTGTCGTAGAATTGTCGAGAAGGCAGATAGTAATATTTGCTTTGTTATATACTGCGTTTACAACTCCGGTAATTCCCGATGCAAAAAAGGTTGAGTCTCCTATAAAGCCGAAGCTGTATACATCAGGCTCGGCATGGCAGAAGCCCTGAGCCATGTTAAGTCCTGCGCCCATGCAGAGGCAGGTATCAACCATATCAAGCGGCATCGCATTGCCTAACGTATAGCAGCCGATATCTCCGCAGTATCTGGTTTTCTTTCCCTTCATGGCCTTTTTTACCGCATAAAAGGCTCCCCGGTGAGGACAGCCCGGGCAGAGCACCGGCGGTCTTGGCGGAAGCTCTGGCTTTGCCGTAGGCTTTGCGCTTTTTTTGGTTTCAAGCTTCTCGCCGAGGAAGGCTTCAATAGAAGCACAGACCTTGTCAGCCGAGTTTTCGCCCGCATTGGTCGTTGTTCCGGTAAGCTTTCCGAATACTTTTATTTTCTTTCCGTTTTTACCTATAATGTACGTTATTTCTCTTTCGAGCACCGGGTCAAGCTCTTCAACCGCAAGCACCTCGTCCAGACCTTCAAGGAAATCCCTGGCCAGTTCTTCCGGGAAAGGATTGGCAGTCGCAACCTTGAATATCTTAACATCCTCTCTGTCACCTACCACTTCCATTACGTATTCATAGCTTACTCCAGAGCAGATTATTCCCTTTTTTCCGCTGCCGCTGACCTTGTTAAATCTGTAGCTGTCAAAGTCCTTGCCTATAGCAACAAGCTTTTCTTCAAGCTTAATGTGATTTGCATATGATAGCTTAGGAAAAATAACCCACCTGTCTGAGTCCTTTTCAAAGCCAGCTATAGGGCAATTCCTTCTTTCGTTCTTTATTTCTATTGTCTGATAACCGTGGCAGACCCTTGTTGTCGGTCTGAAAAATACCGGTTCTCCGTACTTTTCCGAATAATCAAAGGCATCGCTTATCATTTCATAGGCCTCTTTTGGCGAAGACGGGTCAAAAACCATCATCTTTGCAAACTTCGCAAAATGCCTTGTGTCCTGCTCTGTCTGAGAAGAAATAGGACCCGGATCGTCGGCAACAAGCACAACCATTCCGCCCTTAACTCCTACGTAATTTAAGCTCATAAGAGGGTCAGCCGCAACATTCAGTCCAACCTGCTTCATGGTTACAAGAGTTCGTGCTCCCGCATAGGCTGCTGCCGCACCAACCTCCATAGCTGCTTTTTCGTTAGTCGACCACTCAACATGGATGCTGCCGTCCTTGTTGTTCTTCGCAATGGTTTCAAGTACTTCTGTAGAAGGAGTTCCCGGATACCCGGCAACAATCCTGACTCCAGCTCTGATGGCTCCAAGCGCTATAGCCTCATTGCCCATTACCAGTTGTTCACCCATGCTGTTCTCCTCTCTTTCTGTTCATATACTCCTCATATAGCCTGTCAAGAAGGTCATAGTCGTATCGGCCTCTTTTTTCAGGCGGAACCTGCTCAAGAATATTCTTAATATCTCCGTTGGTCAATCCGCCCTTTGACCTGAGGTGTTTACTGTTGTTTACATGTGATGCGGTATAGCCCGCCACAAAATATTCCGTGGAATAGCCCCATTCGGCTTCATTCTGTTTTGGAATAATGAAAGTATCGATAATTTCAAGCAGAATATCTATGTCGTAACTGCCGCCCCACCTTGAATTGAGAAAGGCCGCTCCCAATTCAGTCGGAGCATTGCCCGCTCCTCTGCCCATGCCTCCGAGGCTTCCGTCCAAAATCAGCTTTCTTCTGCCGGTGTTGATTTCGGTGATATACTGAAGCAGCCCCACAGACATCATGGAATTGTTATGTGTGTGAAGCCCTATATGGCAGTCGGCGGGGAGGTTGTCGTTCAGAATTTCAAAAATTCTTCTCAAATCATCTAAGTACATTCTTCCATGCGTATCAACTATGGAAAAGCTTTCTATTCCCATCTTGCCGGCTTCTCGGGCAAGTGCTTTGATTTCATCGTCTTCATAGCCCATAATATCTACCGGCTGAAGGAGGATATTATACCCTCTGTCTGCGGCTGTTTTACACGCCGTCTTTGCTTCTTCAAGCTCCCACTTGAAAAAGCATACCCTTATGGTGTCAATCCCAAATCCCGCCTGCTCTTCAAGCTCGGAAAAGTCATATCGGCTGACATCCGCAAGAATATCAAATCTGACTTCAGGCATTTCTGCCTTTATTTGCTTAACAAATGCGTCCGCCTCGGAAATCCTTCCGTATATGGTTGACCCCGGTTTATGATCGTAGTTTTGTAAAAAACCAACCTCAATGAGGTCGATTCCGGCACCTGCAAGGCCTTTCAAAACTCCTTCTATTGTCTCCTTCCCGAACTGTCTCCCTATCAGGTAGCCCCCGTCTCTGAGGGTGCAGTCGAGAATGCGAATATTATTTTTCACTATATCCTCCCCTCAATCTGCCATGGAATAGAGAAACATTCTCCTGTACTTGAGTTCGGCATATTCGGTAATTCTCTTCATATATATTCCATCATATGCACCGCCTATAACTCCCGCAACAGGAATGGTCTGCAGCGCCTTCATGTACAACAGCTCTCCCGAAAGACACCTTGAGGTATCCTCTATCGCTTCATCAAGATCAAGGTCTTCAAAGCCCTCTCCGGTTTCGCTGTAATAATTAATATATTCGTTGATTTCTTCATACTCTTCGCCATAGGTCAAAGCCCCCTGTATTACAAGAAGTGTAAAAAGCTTCCCCTCTTCGGTTTCATAATCAACCCCATAGTTCAGAGCTATTTCGTAGACCCCTTTCAGCATAACGGAAGTGAAAATAGCTATATCAGGCACAGCAATACCAAAAATCCCCATACCAATTCCGGCAGCACCGGAAATCGCAAAGTTTTTCCTGCCGGCATCTCCTGCGTCCTTTGTTACCCTCTGCAGTGCCTTCTTATCGGCTTTCAATCCGGCAGAATACTGCTTGACCATGAATTCTCTTTCTATTCTTTCCTTATTGTATGTCTTCTCTATAACGACTGTTCCCTTTTCAAAAACCAGCCTGAAGGCCTTGGAAAAAGCCTTGTCCAGACCGCCCTGAATTTTGTCAGGCACCTTCTCGTCTATTATACGGTTAAGCCTTGACTCGGTCTTTTCCCTTTTAGTCATGTTATATCTTATCTCGTCCTTTTCCAGTCGTTCAACCTCCTTACGCAAGGCTGATTTTCTTCTGAATATTGACATATCCAATCCCCTCTTTTAAATACAAAAAAACTGTCCCAGAATATGCTGGGACAGGATAAAAGCTTTCCTGCGGTGCCACCCGGCTTGGTGCTTTCGCACCCACTCACGCATACTATCATATGCTGACCTTTTGTTACGGAGAGTCGCCTCCGTCTCCCCTAATCTGACACTGTCATTTCAGTTCGCCCTCAGAAGTCCATTCCTATGTGCTCTCCCGGCTGCAATCACACCATCTGCAGCTCTCTCTTCGGGGAACCTCACAAAGTACTACTCTTCTTCAACGGTTTCGGCAATTAATGATATTACGAGTTTAGCAAAAATAACCTGCGTTGTCAAGCTGATAAAAATCATCCGCTGTGCTTCAAGTATTTGTGAAAAAACAAGCGAAATAAGCCCTGCTATTCAGGCCTTCCGGATGCTTCAAACCAGAACTCAACGCCTCCGTTAATGTTTTGCGCCCCGTATGCATAATAATGCATCTGCAATATGGATCTTGAGATGGCCAGTCCAAGACCGGTACCCTTTCTTCCCGTATTGGTATTTGCTTTGTAGAAGCTTTCCCAGATATAAGGCATATCCTCCTCACGAATTGAGCTTCCCTCATTAAAAACGGAAATTCTGATTCCAGCCTTATACCGGCCTCGAGGCAGCTGCACCATATCGTCCTCTTTTATTTCTTTGAAATTAAGCTCTACCTTTCCTCCGTCCGCATGCTTATACGCATTGGAAATAAAGTTGGCGAGCACCTGCTCCAGCCTCTGCTCATCTCCGTATACCATGAAACAGGACTGAGGAATTTCATCATGAGAAAAGACAATGCTCTGGTTTTCCGCAAGGGTTTTAAACTTTTCGCAGGCAGGCTCCAAGAGCCCATAAATATCAAATTCCTCTCGCTTTATGGTAAAGGTTCCAGACTCAATCTGAGAAATATCCAGCATGCTCCTTACCATAGTGCTCATCTTGTCGTTTTCTTCTCTAATTACCTTGAAGTATTCTTCTAATTCCGCTTCATCCTCAACCATTCCATCCTCAATGGCTTCAAGGTAGCTGTTTATAATTGCTATTGGGGTCTGCATTTCATGTGAGGCCTGCGCTGTAAACTGCCTTCTAAGCGACTGCAGATTTTTTTCCTTTTCAAGCTCGGCCTGCAGACCATCAATGTTCTTTTCCAGCTTGTCCGAAAGGTTGTTAAGGGTTCTCCCAAGGTCTCCTATTTCGTCCTGACGTTTACCCTCGTAGCGAATCCCGAAATTAAGCCGCCCTATCTCGCGGGCTATCTTGTTCAGGTTGGAAAGAGGCCTTGAGATGTTGCGAGAAATAACATAGGCTGCGATAAACGCAATCAGGCAGGCCGCCAGCATTACGAGCATCAGCATCCTCTTCATAACCGAAACGGCCTCGGAAATTGATTCCACCCTGATTGCAACAAGCACCAGCATTCCGTTACTTAACCGCTCCGCAAAGGTATACATTGAAGCCTCGCCGACATGCTCCGAATATTCGTAGACCTTTGATTCTCCCTTTCCAAGCTTAACAGCATCCTCCGGAAGAAAAACATTAGGGTTTGGTATTTGTTCAGAGCCTTGGCTATTCCAATCCGCACTTCTTCCACCATATATAACGGAATTGTTTTCATCAAACACTACTATTCTGCCTCCGGTTTCAATGGCCAGATCGTCCATCTTATACATAAACTCGGAAAACGACAATTCCTCATCATTTAGCAGCGCTTCCACCTCAAGCGATGCTATTCTTGCATTTGCAATTTTGTTTGCGTAGTACAGACTCTGAGCAAAAATTGAAGTAACCGCATAGGCTATAACAAGAATAAGCAGCACCGTTATTATTATTCCCGAATAGGTTCTTGCAAAAATAGATTTTTTCATCTTGCACTCCAGCTATTACTTATCTTCCATCACAAACCTGTATCCGATACCCCTGACGGTCTGAATTTCACAGCCGCCGTCGATAATTTTTGTTCTGAGTCTCTTAATATGAGTGTCTATAGTCCTCATATCCCCGTAATAATCATAGCCCCAAACCTTGTCTATAATGGTTTCTCTTGTCAGCGCAGTATCTACATTTTCCCAGAAAAGCATGAGTAAATCATATTCCTTTGGTGATAAATCCACTTCCTTGCCATTGAGCAGTACCCTGTGGGCTCTGACATTAATCTTAATATTTCCTGCCTCAAGTACAGCCTCTTCTGTCTTGACGCTTCTTCTGATAAGAGACTTTACCCTCATCATAAGCTCTCTGTTGCTGAAGGGCTTTGTAACGTAGTCGTCTGCGCCGAGCTCAAAGCCGAAAACTCTGTCGTTTTCTTCCGCTCTCGCTGTAAGCATGAGAATAGGAACATCCGACTTCTTCCTGATTTCGCGGCAGCATGACCACCCATCCATCTTAGGCATCATTACGTCCAGAATAACCAGATCTACTTCGTTTGAGTCAAAAAGCTCCATTGCCATCTCGCCGTCCTCGGCCTGCAAAGCATTATAGCCTTCCTTAACGAGATACTTCACCACTATCTCTCTCAGCTTGGTTTCGTCTTCTGCAATAAGTACTGTCTGCATATCTAACTCCTTTTCCCCTACCATAAAATGAGTAGAAAATTTCATTGATTACGGTTTTATGTCAGGCCTTTTTCCCAGCCTTCATACTCACATATTACCATAATAAACAGAAACGGTGAAGCAATTGTGACAAAGTTCACAATTATTTCACCGTTAATTCATAGTAATTACAATTCCAACCATCATGGCAACCATAATAACAGTGCCAACCCAATCTCTTCCGCTGAACTTCAGGGTGTGGAGCCTTGTCCTGCCTTCACCGCCTTTATAGCATCTCGCCTCCATGGCCATAGCCAGGTCCTCGGCTCGTCTCAGCGCGGATATAAACAGCGGAATTAAAATCGGTACAAGTCCTCTGAGTCTGTTCATCAGGCTTCCTGTTTCAAAGTCCGCACCTCTTGCCATCTGAGCCTTCATGATTTTATCAGTCTCCTCAAGGAGAGTTGGGATAAATCTGAGGGCAATTGACATCATCATTGCCAGCTCATGCGCCGGAAGCCCGACTATTTTGAGTGGTTTCAACAATGACTCAAGACCATCTGTCAGCATAACAGGCTTTGTGGTATAGGTCAAAAGTGACGATACAACTATAAGCATGATCAGTCTTGACGCCAGGAAAACCGCAGACTTCAAGCCCTGGGATGTAATATCAGTAAAGCCGAAATCTACCAGTACTTCGCCTCCATCAATCATGAATATGTTGACAACAAATGTGCAGACCAGAATAATTATTACGGGTTTCATCCCCCTGAGAATAAAGCTCAAGGGTACCCTGGACACAGCAATTGCCAAAACCAGGCAAACCAGAGGAAAAATAAACCCTATAAACTGGTTGACCAGAAAAAGTCCGACAATATACACCAGAGTTGCCACTATTTTAAACCTCGGGTCCATCCTGTGAATAACAGAATTTCCCGGGTAGTATTGTCCAAGTGTAATATCTCTAAGCATCTTTTTTCTTTAATAATTTTAATATTTCTTCTTCGGCCTCGTCCATAGTCATAACAAGACCTTCTGATTTTATTCCCCTGTCCTCAAGGAGTTTCATAAACTGCATAACCGGAGGCGTTTCCAGTCCGATTTCAAACAGCTTATCCTTTTGAGAATATACTTCTTTGGGAGTACCTGTCAGGGCCACCTTGCCCTTATCCATCACAATAATCTTATCGGTAATCTCAGCCATATCCCTCATATTATGAGAAACGAGGATAATATCGCAGCGCTCCTTTTCGTGAAGTCTTACAAGCATGGCCAGCATTTCCGAATGTGCCTTTGGGTCAAGACCCGCTGTTGGCTCATCCAAAATAAGAACCTCAGGCTTCATTGCAATAACTCCTGCGATTGCGGCTCTTCGCTTTTGCCCTCCGGAAAGATCAAACGGAGAGCGGCTTCCGTACTCGTCGTAGTCAAGCCCCACCAAATCCATGGCTTCTCTTACTCTGAGGTCGATTTCTTCCTCTGAGAGTCCAAGCTTTGAAGGTCCAAAGGCTATGTCCTTAATTACGGATTCTTCAAAAAGCTGATACTCCGGATACTGAAAAACAAGACCAACCTTTTTTCTGAGTTCTGATAGCTTTACTGATTTTTCTGTAATATCAGTGCCGTTAATAACAATTCGACCGCTGTCCGGCTTCAATATTCCGTTAATATGCTGAATAAGGGTTGATTTTCCGGAGCCTGTATGGCCGATAATACCGACAAATTCCCCATCGCCGATTTCTACCGATACGTTGTCGAGAGCGGTAGTCTCATAGGCAAGTCCCTTATTGTATATATGTACAAGATTTTCAATCTTTATTGACATTGCAGCCTCTTTTCAGCGATAAAATCAACCAGTTCTTCCATCATGATAACGTCCTTTGGAACGTCAATGCCGTCTTTTCTGAGCCTTGAAGCCAGCTCGGTTGCAAAGGGAACGTCAAGCCCAAGCTGTTTCAGTTCTTCAACCTTAGAAAAAATATCCCTTGGCTTGCCATCCATGACAACCTTCCCATCATCCATAACAACAACCCTGTCAGCGCCGGCAATTTCATCCATAAAATGAGTTATGAGCACAACAGTTTTACCGTTCTCATGGTTTAGCTTCTCTATTATTTCCATAACCTCTCGCCTGCCCTGTGGATCAAGCATGGCGGTCGGCTCATCGAACACTATGCACTCAGGCAGCATAGCTACCACTCCCGCAATAGCAATTCTCTGCTTTTGACCGCCCGAAAGCATATGCGGAGCCTTTTTCCTGAGGTCGTACATACCGACTGCCTTTAAAGACATATCGACACGCTCTCTTATCTCTCCAGGATCCACTCCAAGGTTTTCGGGGCCGAAGGCCACATCGTCCTCAACCACAGCTGAGACCATCTGATTATCCGGATTCTGGAAAACCATGCCGACTGTCTGTCTTATCTTCCAGATCAGATCGTCCGCTCCGGTAACCATGCCATCTACAATTACTGTACCCTCTTCTGGCAGCATAAGGCCATTCATGTGCTTTGCAAGAGTGGACTTACCCGAGCCGTTAACACCTATTATTGCGGTAAAGCTTCCCTTTTCTATTTCAAGGTTGACGTGTTCAAGTGCTCTTATTACGTGTTCACTCTCTTCTATGTGTTTATAATTGAACGATACATTCTGTATCTTAACTATATTTTCCATCTTATAGCAAATGGGCGGTCCTCAGGACCGCCCTAAATAATACTAGACTAATTCGATAATTACCATTTCGGCTGCATCGCCTTTTCGTGGACCTAACTTATAAAGTCTTGTGTAACCACCGTTTCTGTCTGCGTAATTCGGTGCAATTTCATCGAACAACTTTCTAACTACATCTTCATCTAAAATGTATGAGAGGACCTGTCTTCTTGCGTGTAAGTCTCCTCTTTTTGCCAGAGTAATCATCTTTTCAGAGATCTTTCTGGTTTCCTTTGCTCTCATTTCGGTAGTAGTGATTTTGCCTTCACGAAGGAAGCTTGTCACTAAGTTCCTAAGCATAAGATTTCTATGTGCTGTAGGTCTACCTAATTTTTTATTTCCAGGCATTTCAATCCCTCCTTTGCAGATTAGTCTTCGCTGGGACGTAAGCTTAAATCAAGCTCTTCCAGCTTCTGCTTAACTTCGTCAAGCGATTTTTTACCAAGGTTTCTAACCTTCATCATATCATCTTCAGACCTGAAAGTCAGTTCCTCAACAGTGTTGATTCCTGCCCTCTTCAGACAATTGAAAGATCTTACAGAAAGCTCGAGCTCTTCGATAGTCATCTCAAGTGCTTTTTCTTTCTGGTCTTCTTCCTTCTCAACCATAATTGGAAGTTCTCTTGTTGCCTCGCTAAGCTGAATAAACAGGTCAAGATGCTCCTGCATTATTTTTGCTCCGATAGACACGCCTTCCTTTGGGCTGATGCTGCCGTCTGTCCAGATTTCAAGTGTAAGTTTGTCGTAATCTGTTACCTGGCCGACTCTTGTGTTTTCAACTGTAAAATTAACCTTCTTTACAGGCGTATAGATAGAATCAACAGGGATTACCGCAATCGGCATGGATTCTGTCTTGTTATTTTCTGCTAAAACATAGCCTCTTCCGCTCGCAAGATTGATTTCCATAGAAAGTCTTGCATCATCATCAAGAGTTGCTATAACAAGATCCTTGTTGACAATCTCTACCTCACTGTCAACCATAATGTCAGCTGCAGTTACTGTGCAAGGGCCTAAAACGTCGATCCTTGCCTTCTTTGGTGAATTGCCGCTGATTTTGATAGCGAGTCTCTTCAGATTGAGAATTATCTCTGTAACATCTTCCTTAACCCCTGGGATTGTGGAAAACTCGTGGAGAATTCCGTCAATCTTTATGGATGTTACAGCTGCACCAGGAAGAGACGATAAGAGAATTCTTCTGAGAGAATTTCCCAGAGTTGTGCCATATCCTCTTTCCAGTGGTTCTATTACGAATTTACCATATTCCTGGTCAAATTCAGATGATTCACATTTAATGGTCGGCTTTTCGATTTCGATCATACCTTAATACCCTCCTTCTTCATTAGAAATTAGCTTATGAGGGTGTTATCTTACTTCGAGTATAATTCGACGATAAGCTGTTCCTTAATAGGCGCGTCAATTTCTTCTCTTCTTGGTAAACTGATGATTTTTCCTTCGAGCTTGTCGATATCAACTGTTAACCATGAAGGAACTGTAATTGACATTTCCCTCATCTCCTTGAACTTAGGAGAGGATGTGCTCTTTTCCTTTACCTTGATAATGTCGCCCGGCTTAACTGCGTAGGACGGAATATCTACCTTTTTGCCATTTACTGTGAAGTGGCCGTGTGTAATGAGCTGTCTTGCTTCTTTTCTTGAAGCGCCCATTCCTAATCTGAATACAGCATTGTCAAGTCTTGTTTCAAGCATAACAAGGAGGTTTTCACCTGTGATGCCCGGCTTTCTTGCTGCCTTTTCAAAATAGTTTTTGAACTGTGTTTCTAAAAGTCCATAATAACGCTTTGCCTTCTGCTTTTCTCTGAGCTGTAAGCCATATTCTGAGCTCTTCTTTCTGCTCTGGCCATGCTGTCCAGGTGCATAAGGTCTCTTATCTAAAGCGCACTTTCCACTATAACATCTCTCGCCCTTTAAGAAAAGCTTCTGTCCTTCTCTTCTGCAAAGACGACATGATGCATCTGTATATCTTGCCATTCTTCTGCACCTCCCTCAGACTCTTCTTCTCTTTGGCGGTCTGCAACCGTTATGAGGAATTGGAGTAATATCTTTAATCATTGTAATCTCAAGACCTGCTGTCTGTAACGCTCTGATTGCTGCTTCTCTTCCGGAACCAGGACCCTTAACGTATACTTCAACTGTCTTAAGACCATGTTCCATAGCACCCTTTGCTGCAACTTCAGCTGCCTGCTGCGCTGCGAAAGGTGTAGATTTTCTTGAACCTCTGAAACCGAGGGAACCTGCGCTTGACCATGAAAGAGCATTTCCGTGAGTGTCGGAGAGAGTTACTATGGTGTTATTGAATGTAGCCTGGATATGTGCCTGACCTTTTTCGATATTTTTACGTTCTCTTCTCTTTTTACGAACGACTTTTTTCTGCTGTTTTGCCATATCTTCTCACCCTCCTTTTCTTACTTCTTCTTCTTTCTGCCAACAGTCTTCTTAGGACCTTTTCTTGTACGAGCGTTTGTCTTTGTGCCCTGGCCTCTAACTGGAAGACCTCTTCTATGTCTTATTCCTCTATAGCAACCGATTTCCATGAGTCTCTTGATGTTGAGGGAAACTTCTCTTCTGAGATCACCTTCAACCATATAATCTTCTTCTAAGATTTTTCTGATTGTACCCACTTCGTCTTCTGTCAGGTCTCTGACTCTTGTATCCGGATTGATTCCGGCTTTTTCTAAAATGACATTGGATGACTTTCTGCCAATGCCAAAGATGTACGTCAAACCAATTTCGACTCTTTTGTCTCTTGGTAAATCGACACCGGCTATTCTGGCCATTAAGATTACCTCCTGTGTAATTCCACTACTATAATTATCATGTTAACACCGCCTCTGGGTTCGCCCGGAAGGTGTCTCACGACAACATGGGCGCAGCCGCACCCTTATGACGATATTATTAACAGTAAATCTTATATATTATAATACAAATACTATAATATTACCAGCCTTTTTTGCTGATTTTCTTAATTATTTTGGACTATCAGCCCTGCTTCTGCTTATGCTTTGGGTTTGAGCAGATAACCATAACTTTGCCGTTTCTCTTTATGATTTTGCACTTTTCGCAAATCGGCTTAACTGATGCTCTTACTTTCATTTCGTTCCTCCAACTACTTATCTCTCCAGGTAATTCTGCCTCTTGTCAGATCGTAAGGTGACAACTCAACCTTCACTCTGTCTCCCGGAAGAATTCTTATGAAGTTCATACGGATTTTTCCTGAGATATGGGCGAGAACTTCGTAACCATTTTCAAGCTTTACTTTGAACATTGCGTTTGGCTGCGCTTCGAGTACTGTTCCAAATACTTCGATGACGTCCTTTTTAGCCATATAACGCCCCTCCTTCTATTCATAGCCCTCCAACTCGCATCTTATCAGCGAGTTGGAAAGCTCTCCGCCATTTTCTGACCTGTCTTTTACCTCTTCCGAAATTCGATTAAACTTCTGAAGATGCTTAATCTTTTTCTTCTTAGGTGCCTCTATCTTTCGCGTCCTTCCGTCAGTAATGTATGCGTATTCTCCTTCGACACGAACTACCAGAAATACCTTCTGCTTGTCCCTGCCTGCGAGGGCTCTTACATACTGTCCGACACATAACGAGCCATTCATATACCTACTCCTGTAAAAGAGTCAGTATTTCCGGCTCTCCATCGGTAATAATAATTGTATTTTCGTAATGAGCTGCATACTTCCCGTCAGTGGTGACCGTTGTCCATTCGTCATCAAGAACAAGGCATTCATCGTTTCCGGCATTGACCATAGGTTCTATCGCAAGCGTCATACCCGCCTGAAGTCTTGGGCCTTTTCCGGCCTTCCCATAATTAGGAATCGGGGGATCTTCATGCATATTCTGACCTATTCCATGGCCGACAAAATCCTTGACCACGCTGAAGCCGTTTTTTTCAACATGCTCCTGTATAGCGTGAGAGATATCTCCCAGTCTGAAGCCAACCTTAGCAAACTTTATCCCCTCAAAGAAGGACTCTCTTGTAACTCTGATCAGCTTTTCAGCCTCGGAAGAAATCTTCCCTACAGGATAGGTTCTGCAGGCGTCACTGTAGTAACCCTTGAATATTGTTCCTGTGTCTATGCTTATTATGTCACCTTCTTCCAGAACCTTTGGCCCTGGAATTCCGTGTATTATTACATCATTCACTGATGCGCACACGCTTGCCGGAAATCCGCCGTAGTCTTTGAAACCCGGAATCATATTGTTCTTCCTGATTTCATCCTCTACTTTGCGATCGATATCGGCTGTCGTTATTCCGGGTTTGATGATACCTGGTACCATCTCATCTAAAATATAAGCCGTCACCTTCGCTGCTTCTCTCATGATATCCAGCTCATGCTGTCTTTTAATCACGATCATAGTTCAAGTCTCCTGAATCAGTCTAAAGCAGCAAATATTTTCTCCTGTACAACAGCTGCATCTTCTTCGCCGTTGATGTGAACGATGTTGCCCTTCTTTTCGTAGAAGTCTACGAGAGGAGCTGTTTCTTTATGGTAAACAGCGATTCTGTTTGTTACTGTAGCTTCCTCATCGTCTGCTCTCAGAACTACTTCTCCGCCACATTCATCACAAACACCTTCAACCTTTGTTGGTCTGAATGTTGCATGGTATGTGCTTCCGCACTTTTTGCAGACTCTTCTGCCAGTTGCTCTTCCGATTAAGATTTCATCAGCAACCTGAATATCTACAACCTTGTCAACCGCAAGACCAAGCTTTTCCATAGCTTCTGCCTGGAAAGTTGTTCTTGGGAAACCGTCTAAAAGGTAACCGTTTTTACAATCGTCCTGCTGAAGTCTGTCCTGTACGAGGGCAATTACAAGTTCATCCGGAACTAATTCGCCCTTATCCATGTAAGCCTTAGCCTGCTTACCAAGAGGTGTACCTTCTTTTACATTCTTTCTGAAGATATCTCCTGTTGAAATGTGAACGATATTATATCTTTCTACGATGCCTGTAGCCTGAGTGCCTTTGCCAGCACCCGGAGGCCCTAATAATACGACTTTCATTTTAATCTCCTTATTTCAGGAAGCCAGAGTAATTTCTCATGACTAACTGATTTTCAATTTGTTTCATCAGGTCGAGTCCAACACCCACGGCGATGAGCAGCGACGTTCCGCCGAACCCTATATCAAGATTGAGGAAGTAGGATATGAGCGTTGGCAGTACTGCTACCGCACCAAGGAATATTGCACCGACGAAGGTGATTCTTGTCATTACGTTTGTTAAATACTGTACTGTTGGCTGACCAGGTCTGATACCAGGGATAAATCCGCCGTTTGCCTTGAGGTTCATAGCAACTTCTCCAGGATTGAAAGTAATCGCTGTGTAGAAGTATGTGAAACCTATAATAAGGAAGAAGTACAGTAAGCAGTAAATCCATACTCCCGGATTTCCGTTAGGTGACAGCCACTTTGAAATGAAAGCGCTGAAGCCTGAATTAGGAACGAAGTATGTAATTGTGAGCGGGAATGCCAGTAATGCCATAGCGAAGATTACAGGGATAACGCCCGCCTGATTTACTTTGATTGGAATATGACTGGACTGTCCGCCGTACATCTTACGACCAACAACTCTCTTCGCATATTGAACAGGAATTTTTCTTCCGCCCTGCTGTACCATGATAACTCCGAGAACTACAAAGAAAGCAAATACAACAAAGAGGATAGCTGTCAGTATTCCGAGTGTTCCGTTCTTCATACCATCAATCATAGTCTGGATAGCTGACGGAACTCTTGCGATGATGCCGGCAAAGATTACCATTGAAATACCATTGCCGATACCATATTCATTAATCTGTTCACCAAGCCACATAAGGAACGCAGTTCCGGCTGTGAGAACGAGGATTATTGTTATAAGTGAAAACGCACCCTTGTCAATAACAGCACTGTTGAACAGTCCGACTGTAAGACCAATCGCCTGAATTAATGCTAAGACAACTGTTAAATAACGGGTAAGTCTTACTATCTTCTTTCTGCCTTCAAGGCCTTCTCTCGAAAGCTGTTCCAATGCAGGAATAGCAATTGTGAGAAGCTGCAGAATGATAGACGCTGTGATGTAAGGTGTGATACTCAAAGCAAAGATAGTAAAGTTCTTAAACGCTCCGCCCGAGAAGAGGTCAAACATTCCTAAAAGGCCGTCTTCTGCACCTTCAAAGAGGGATGCCAGAACAGTCGCGTCAATTCCCGGGATAGGAATTGCGCAGCCAAGTCTGAACACTACCATCATGAGGAGTGTAAAGATTATCTTTTTTCTGATATCAGGAACCTTCCATGCATTTGCAAGCGTTGTGAAGATGTTCATTAGATCACCTCTGCTTTACCGCCGGCTGCCTGAATTTTTTCAACTGCACTGCCACTGAACTTATTAGCCTGAACAGTGAGGCTCTTTGAGATCTCACCATCACCTAACACCTTAATGCCGTCAATAACCTTTTTAACAAGGCCGTTTTCGATAAGGAGCTCAGGAGTTACAACTGTACCGTTTTCAAAAATCTCTAAATCTTCTACATTTAATATAGCCCACTGTTTTTTGTTAGGATTAGCAAAACCTCTCTTAGGAATAATTCTGGTAAGTGGCATCTGACCACCTTCAAAACCAGGTCTTACACCGCCGCCGCTTCTTGAGTTCTGACCATTCATACCTCTGCCGGCTGTTTTACCCTGTCCTGTAGCAGTACCTCTGCCCTTTCTCTTAGGGGCTTTAGTTGAGCCTTCCGGTGCTCTTAATTCATGTAATTTCATCGTCTAAAACACCTCCGCCTAAATTTCTTCTTCAACTTCTACAAGGTGAGCAACCTTTGCAATCATGCCTCTGATCTGAGGTGTATCCTGCTTTGCAACAGTCTGACCAATCTTCTTGAGACCAAGGGCTTCTACATTCTTTCTGTGAAGAGGTTTCTGACCGATTGTGCTTTTAACTAACTTGATTTTTAATTCTTTTGCCACGGCAATCCCCTCCTATCCTAAGATTTCTTCCTTTGTTTTTCCTCTGAGTCTTGCAACTTCTTCTACTGTCTTGAGTGACTTAAGTCCTTCAAGTGTAGCATATGCCATGTTACCAGAGTTGTTTGAACCGATTGACTTAGCTCTTACATCGTGAAGTCCGGCTAATTCGAGTACTGTACGAACCGCACCACCCGCGATAACTCCTGTACCAGGAGCAGCTGGCATAATAAGAACCTGTCCTGCGCCGAAGATACCCAGTGTTCTGTGTGGAATTGTAGTTCCAACAGTCGGAACAAAGATTAAGTTCTTCTTTGCGTCTTCTATAGCTTTTTTAACAGCATCAGGAATTTCCAGAGCCTTACCCTGGCCAACTCCTACGTAGCCTTCACCGTTTCCGATTACGATTGTAACTGAGAATCTGAAGTTTCTACCACCTTTTACAACCTTAGCTACACGTCTGATATTTACAATTGATTCTGTGAATTCCATCTTAGATGTATCAATCATATCACGTCGCATTAGTGTTCCTCCTTCTCCTAGAATTTAAGTCCTGCTTCTCTTGCACCATCAGCTAATTCCTTAACTCTTCCGTGATAAAGGAAACCGCCTCTGTCAAATGCAACAGTCTCGATGCCTGCAGCAAGTGCTTTCTTTGCGATAGCAGCGCCTACAACCTTTGCAGCTTCTTTGTTTCCGCCGTAACCAACTTCAGCCTTGATATCCTTGTCCATTGTTGATGCAGCTGCAAGTGTGGTGCCCTTAGTGTCATCGATAATCTGAACGCTGATGTGCTTTGCGCTTCTGAATACGCACATTCTAGGTTTTTCAGGAGTACCAGTTACCTTGTTTCTTACTCTGTAGTGTCTTTCCAGACGTTTCGCATTTCTGCTCGCTTTACCTGACATTTGTTTGGTTCACTCCTTTCTTACTACTTACCTGTCTTGCCTTCTTTACGCTGGATATATTCGTCTGCATACTTGATACCCTTGCCCTTATAAGGTTCAGGTTCTCTCCATGCTCTGATATCAGCAGCAAAGTTGCCAACTAACGCCTTGTTAATACCTGAAACGATAATTTCGTTTGGATTAGGAACTTCTGTCTTAACATCGGCAGTATCTTTGATTTCTACAGGATGTGAATAACCAACATTTAAGATTAAAGTGTCGCCCTTCTTTTCAGCTCTGTAACCAACGCCTACGAGAACGAGCTTCTTCTGGAAACCTGTTGTTACGCCGATAACCATATTGTTTACCAACGCTCTTGATAAACCGTGAAGAGATCTTTCATCTTTATTGTCAGAACCTCTTTCAAAAGTAATAGTTCCGTTATCGTTCTTAACTGTAATCTTTGTGCTTAACTGTTCCTTAAGTTCGCCCTTAGGTCCTTTTACAGTAACTAAGTTAGCGTCACTTATTGAAATTTCAACTTTTTCAGGAACAGTGATAGGTGCATTACCAACTCTTGACATTTATTCTACCTCCATTCCTTACCATACGAAGCAAAGAACTTCTCCGCCTACGTTCTGCTTTCTTGCTTCCTTGTCTGTGATTACACCCTTGGAAGTTGAGATGATAGCAATACCGAGACCTCCTAAAACCTTAGGAATTTCATCTTTCTTTGCATATACCTTAAGACCAGGCTTAGAAATTTTCTTGATACCTGTGATAACTTTTTCTTTATTCTGACCGTACTTCATCTGAATTCTGATGATGCCCTGTTTAGTGTCTTCTATAACATCAAAGCCTGCAATATATCCTTCGTTAACAAGGATTTCGGCAATTGACTTCTTTAATTTTGATGCAGGAACGTCTACGCTTTCGTGTCCGACCATATTTGCATTTCTGATTCTTGTAAGCATATCAGCTATTGGATCTGTCATTGACATTATATGGTTCCTCCTTTCTTATACTATATTCTACCAGCTTGCCTTCTTTACTCCCGGAATCTGGCCCTTATATGCTAATTCTCTGAAGCAGATACGGCAGATTCCATACTTCTTTAATACAGAGTGCGGTCTTCCGCAGATTCTGCATCTTGTGTATGCTCTGGTTGAATACTTAGGCGCTTTCTGCTGTTTAACCTTAAGAGATGTTTTTGCCATCTTTCATATCCTCCCTATCTTGTAAACGGCATTCCGAGTAACTCTAAGAGAGCCATAGCTTCTTCGTCAGTTTTTGCCGTTGTTGTGAAAACGATATCCATACCCTTAATCTTATCGATCTTGTCGTATTCGATTTCCGGGAAGATGAGCTGTTCCTTGATACCCATAGCATAATTACCTCTGCCATCGAAGGAGTTTCTGCTCACGCCCTTGAAGTCTCTTACTCTTGGGAGTGCGATGTTGAAGAACTTATCAGCAAATTCATACATTTTGTCTCCTCTGAGAGTAACCTTTGTTCCAATAGCCATGCCTTCTCTGATTTTGAAGTTAGCGATGGACTTTCTTGCTTTAGTAATAACAGGCTTCTGACCTGAAATAAGAGCGAGTTCTGCAACCGCTGTTTCTAAGATTTTTGGGTTGTCCTTAGCTTCGCCGATACCCATGTTAATGGTAATCTTTTCTAACTTTGGAACTTCCATAACGTTGTTATATTTAAACTTTTCCATTAAAGCCGGAAAAACGTCTGCTTTATATGTATCCTTTAATCTTGCCAAAGCTTGTACCTCCTTTCAAGAATTAATCTACAACCTTACCGGTCTTCTTTGATACTCTGACTTTTTTGCCATCCTTGATTTCAAAACCGATTCTTGTAGGAGCGTTTTCCTTCTTGTCAAAGTACATTAAATTTGAAACGTCTACAGGACCTTCTTTGTGTTCGATAGCTCCCTGTCTCATTGTATTGTTAGGCTTTCTGTGCTTGGTCTGCATGTTGATGCCCTCAACAAGTGCTGTGTTGGTCTTAGGCATTACCTTGAGAACCTTGCCCTTCTTGCCCTTATCTTTACCGCTTATTACGATAACTGTATCGTCTTTTCTGATGTGCATCATCCTATTGTCCTCCTATAATACTTCCGGAGCGAGGGAGACGATCTTCATGAAGCCCTTATCTCTCAGTTCTCTTGCAACCGGTCCAAATATACGTGTTCCAACGGGATTCTTGTCTTCTTTGATGACTACTGCTGCGTTCTGGTCGAACTTTACATAGCTGCCGTCATTTCTTCTAACGCCGTGCTTGCTTCTTACTACAACAGCTCTGACAACTTCGCCCTTCTTAACAACGCCGCCAGGAGTAGCATCTTTAACAGCACATACGATTATATCTCCAATGTTCGCATACTTACGGCTTGTACCACCGAGTATACGAATGCATAAAAGCTCTTTTGCTCCGGAATTGTCTGCAACCCTGAGCCTGGTTTCATTCTGTATCATGCTTTGGTTCCTCCTTTTCCGAATTACTTAACTTCTTCAAGAACTTCAACAAGTCTCCATCTCTTATCCTTAGAAAGAGGTCTTGTTTCCATAATTCTGACTTTATCGCCGATGTTACAAACGTTGTTCTCGTCATGAGCCTTAAACTTCTTTGTAACCTTAACTGCCTTACCGTAAAGTGAATGTCTTACGAAATCTTCAACAGTAACAACGATAGTCTTATCCATTTTGTTGCTTGTTACGATACCAATTCTGGTCTTTCTTCTGTTTCTTTCCATGTTCATCCTCCTTTCGGTTCTCATTAAGCTTCAGCCTGTAACTGCTTTTCACGAATTACAGTCTTGAGTCTGGCGATATCTTTCTTTAAACTTTTCATCTGATTAGGATTATCGAGCTGTCCTGTTACGTGCTGGAATCGAAGATTGAATAATTCCTGCTTGAGCTTTAAAACCTCATTGTTCAGTTCCTGCTCGTTCATATCTCTCATTGCTTCTATTTTCATTCTACTCTTCACCACCCTCTGCCTGTTCTTTTACGACAAACTTGGATTTGATAGGGAGTTTATGTGAAGCAAGTCTCATAGCTTCTCTTGCTTTTTCTTCTGAAACTCCACCAAGCTCGAACATTACTCTGCCTGGCTTTACTACTGCTACCCAGTATTCAGGAGCACCTTTTCCGGCACCCATTCTTACTTCTGCAGGCTTCTTTGTAACCGGCTTATGCGGGAAAATCTTGATATAAACGTTACCGCCTCTTTTGATTGATCTTGTCATCGCAATTCTGGCTGCTTCGATCTGGTTTGATGTAATCCAACCAGGTTCTGTAGCCACGAGACCGAAATCACCGTATGTGACTTTATTTCCTCTTGTTGACACGCCCTTCATTCTACCTCTGTGAACTCTTCTGCGCTTAACTCTTTTTGGCATTAACATGAGTGTTTTTCCTCCTTTCCCGACTCAATTATTCTTCAGCCGGTGCTTCTGCTGCCGGTGCTTCTTCTGCTGGTGCTGCTTCAACTGGAGCAGGAACTTCCTTAGGAGCCTTTCTTGTTCTTGGGTTTACATAAACCGGCTTCTGTTCCTGTTCGCCTCTGTTGTCGCGTCTTTCTCTTCTGTTTTCTCTGTTACCGTCGTTTCTTCTTCTGTCGTTGTTCTTTCTGCCTCTTCTTTCCTGTGGAGCAGCTTCTTCCTGTGCTTCACCAAGCTTGCCGAGGATTTCGCCGTGGTTAATCCAAACCTTAACGCCGAGCTTACCATACTGTGTATTAGCTTCCCAGAAACCGTAACCGATATCAGCTCTTAATGTATGAAGAGGAACGTTACCTTCGTTGTATTTTTCGCTTCTTGCGATTTCAGCTCCGCCTACTCTGCCTGAAACTACAACCTTGATTCCCTTTGCGCCAGCCTTCATTGTTCTGCCGATAGCCTGCTTCATAGCTCTTCTGAAGGATACTCTTCTTTCGAGTGACTGTGCAATGCTTTCTGCAACTAACTGTGCATCGGTTTCAGGTCTTCTTACTTCGTTAATATTGATAACAGCATCCTTACCTGTTAACTTCTGGATGTCCTTCTTGAGTTCATCGATTCCTGCACCGCTTCTGCCGATAACCATACCAGGCTTAGCTGTGAATACAGTAACCTTTACAACATTTGCTGCTGATCTTTCGATTAAAACCTTAGCAACGCCTGCTAAATATAATTTGTTCTTTAAAAACTTTCTGATTTTATCGTCTTCAACTAAATAGTCTGCGAAATCCTTTTTGTTTGCATACCACTTAGAATCCCAGTCTTTGATGACGCCAACTCTGAGTCCATGTGGACTTACTTTCTGACCCATTCAGCGAACCTCCTTACTATGCTCTTTCTCTTAATGTAACACCGATGTGGCTGCTTCTCTTTAAGATCATTGCAGCACCACCCTTGCAACCAGCTCTCCATCTCTTCATTGTTGGGCCCTGGTTAGCATATATTTCAGCTACATATAACTTGTTAACGTCCATATCGTGATTATTTTCAGCGTTAGCAGCTGCGGACTTTACTACCTTTAAAATAGCTTCTGCACTGCTGCCCGGTGTAAACTTTAAGATTGCCTGAGCCTCGCTTAAGCTTTTGCCTCTTACAAGGTCTGTTATTGGCTTTAATTTGCTAGGTGAAATCCTAACATATTTTGCTACAGCCTTAGCTTCCATGAGCTACCTCCTTATTACTTCTTAACTTTGGATGACTTTTCCTTATCTGCGTGACCTCTGTAGGTTCTTGTTGGAGCGAATTCTCCGAGTCTGTGACCTACCATATCTTCAGTGATGTATACAGGAACATGCTTTCTGCCATCGTGTACTGCGATTGTGTGTCCTACCATCTGCGGGAAAATTGTTGATGGTCTTGACCATGTCTTTATCACTTTCTTTTCGTTAGCCGCATTCATCTCTTCGATAGCCTTTAAAAGCTTTTCATTTACAAAAGGGCCTTTTTTGAGTGATCTACTCATTAATTCTTCCTCCTGAATTACTTATCATTTCTTCTCTTTACGATATATTTATTGGAATGCTTGTTCTTCTTTCTTGTCTTGTAACCAAGAGCAGGCTTACCCCAAGGTGTAACAGGATTTGCTCTACCAACTGGAGCACGACCTTCACCACCACCGTGTGGGTGGTCGTTCGGGTTCATTACGGAACCTCTTACTGTAGGTCTGATACCCATGTGACGTTTTCTACCAGCCTTACCGATGCTGATGTTTTCGTGGTCGAGGTTACCAACTTCGCCGATTGTAGCTCTGCATTCGATTCTTACTTTTCTTACTTCGCCGGACGGAAGTCTTACTGTTGCGAAGTCGCCTTCCTTAGCCATGAGCTGTGCTGAGTTGCCGGCTGCTCTTACCATCTGAGCACCCTTGCCAGGCTTGAGCTCGATGCAGTGGATAACTGTACCAACCGGAATGTTCTTCAGTGGAAGTGCATTGCCAGGCTTGATGTCTGCTGTTTCGCCAGCCATGATAGCATCGCCAACCTTAAGCTTGTTAGGAGCGATGATATATCTCTTGTCGCCGTCAACATATGTGATTAATGCGATGTTTGCGCTTCTGTTTGGATCGTATTCGATTGTTGAAACCTTACCAGGAACGCCATCCTTATTTCTCTTGAAGTCGATGATTCTGTACTTAGCTCTTGTGCCGCCGCCTCTGTGTCTTACTGTGATCTTACCTCTTGAGTTTCTGCCGGCATGCTTTTTAAGAGTTACTGTAAGGGACTTTTCCGGAGTGGAGGTTGTGATTTCTTCGAATGTGGAAACTGTCATTCCTCTCTGGCCCGGAGTTATTGGCTTATATTTCTTGATTCCCATGTTCTTCTATCCTCCTTCTCTTTAGAGACCCTGGAAGAATTCGATTTCCTGGCTGTCTTCAGTCAGCTTGATGATAGCTTTCTTTGTGCCTGCTGTCATGCCTTCGTATCTTCCCATTCTCTTGAGCTTTCCTCTGCAATTCATGATGTTAACTTTTTCTACTTCAACATCGAAGATTTCCTCGATTGCCTGTTTAACCTGTGTTTTGTTTGCTGTTTTTGCAACCTGGAATGTGTATTTTCTTTCCTGTGTATCGTCCATACTCTTTTCGGAGATAATAGGTCTTAAAACTACATCATAAGGTGTCTTTGTAATTGATGCCATTTAGATGTACACCTCCTGGATCTTTTCTACCGCTTCCTTTGTGAGGATGAGGCTTGTGTGGTTTAACATATCATATACGTTCAGTGATGTTACTATTGTTGTCTGTACGCCCGGGATATTTGACGCTGACTTAACAACGTTCTTATCTACTTCCGGTAATACGATGAGGGCTTTCTTTGCTGCGCCTACTGCTGCGAGCATCTTAACCATCTCTTTTGTCTTTGGTGCTTCAAAAGCGATGCTGTCGATTACGATGAGTTCATTTTCAACAACCTTTGAAGAGAGAACTGACTTTGTAGCAAGTCTTCTTACCTTCTTGTTGATTGTGTATCTGTAATCTCTTGGCTTTGGTGCAAATACGATACCGCCGCCTACGTGGTTAGGAGCCCTTCTGCTACCCTGACGAGCACGACCTGTACCCTTCTGTCTGTAAGGCTTCTGTCCGCCGCCCTTAACTTCGCTTCTTGTCTTTGCTGACTGTGTACCCTGTCTCTGGTTTGCGAGGTAGTTCTTTACTACTTCGTGTACAGCGTATTCATTTATTTCAATTCCGAAGATTTCGTCTTTTAATTCGATTTCTCCTGCAGCCTCGCCGGCCATGTTGAGCATTTTGTATGTTGCCATCTTTTGTTCCTCCTTTCCGACTTAGCTTATTTCTGACCCTTTACGGCATACTTAACTTTTAAGAGGCCGCCTCTTGGACCAGGAACCGAACCCTTGATGAGGAGCACGTTTCTGTCTGCGATAACTTTTACTAATTCAAGATTCTGTACTGTTGTTGTTTCTCTTCCCATTCTTCCAGGACCCTTATTGCCCTTGAATACTCTTGATGGGTATGTACCAGCTGCCAGACCACCAGGTAATCTCTTGTGCTTTGAACCGTGAGTTACAGGACCTCTGTGGTGTCCGTGTCTCTTGATGTTACCCTGTGTTCCCTTACCTTTGGAAACTCCTGTTACATCCAGCTTTGAACCTTCTTCTAAGTCAGCTACTGTGAATTCCTGACCGAGTTCGTAAGCTGCTGTGTCGTCTACTCTTACTTCTGTGAGGTATCTCTTTGCAGGAGCTCCCCACTTTTCAAAGTGGCCCTTGAGCGGCTTTGTGAGTTTGTGTTCTTTGATTTCGCCGAAGCCAATCTGGATTGCATTGTAGCCATCGTTTTCTTCGGTTTTAATCTGTGTTACTGCCATTGGTCCAGCTTCAACTACTGTAACCGGAATAGCAATACCTTCTTCGGAAAAGATTTGAGTCATTCCAATTTTCTTTCCTAAAAATGTGTTCATGTTTACCTCCTGTTTCTTACAGCGGATTACTTTCGTAATCGTACTAAGGATCTCTTACAGCGGATTGCTTTCGCAATCATACTAAGTTGAGGTTGGGTTATATCTCAAATTTCTTAGTATTCTGTATCCTTTGATTTACTTACAGCTTGATTTCTACGTTTACTCCAGCTGGTAAATCAAGTTTCATGAGTGCATCGACTGTCTTAGGACCTGGATTCAGGATATCGATAAGTCTCTTATGTGTTCTCTGCTCGAACTGTTCTCTTGAATCCTTGTACTTGTGTACAGCTCTTAAGATTGTTACAACCTGCTTTTCTGTTGGAAGTGGAATAGGACCGGAAACCTCTGCTCCTGTCTTCTTCGCTGCTTCAACGATTCTGATTGCTGACTGATCTAAAGCTCTGTGATCATAAGCCTTCAGTCTGATTCTGATTTTCTGTGTTGCCATTTTTCAGTGTTTTCCTCCTTGTTTATTTTTCGTACGCTATTGCTATGCCCGTACGAGGTGATCCTCGCACACTCTTCCGGGTGTTTCCTTAATTTGCGCACACCCTAAAAGCGTGGAGAACCCCTTCGCCTTTATCTTGTAAAGACAATTCTCCGCAGAAATTCTCTGATAGCTCAGTAACTTCCTGCTTCTACGCATTTATAAGCAAGCTTTTATATTTTAACACATATAATTTCGATTGCAAGGGTTTTGAGAAAAAAAGCTATTAAAAAACTATATTTTTTTACGCTAAAACCATGATATTTCAACATTTCGTTCTGCCACTAATCCGTGTGTATCATTTACGCTGTATTATGGGGACTTTCCCCCATAATAGTCTATATAGTGTGCTGGATTTTTCCGAGATTTTTTCTTAGTTTTTATTATTTTGCCAGAAGTCTTTCGCTGCAACAAAAATCCCTGCTCAGAACTAAACGGCAGCCTTGCGACTGCCGTTTAATATACTTGCGTTTTAGATCAATTATTCGATGATACCTGTTACAA
>DCGW01000006.1 GCA_002315335.1 Firmicutes bacterium UBA1768
AACTGCCAGCTCCTTAGTAATGGGCCGACCCTCTGCGAAACAGGAAAATTCAGTTGCGATATGCAGATACTTATCAACGGTAGCTGCGCTTTTCTCCTCCTCGAGCAAATTTCTCGAAAAATCATCTAATGTCGTTTCATATATAATTCCATCCTTCATGTTTTTTCCTCCCTGTAATGATTATTTTAAGACAAGAGAAAGGAACTGTGTAGGATTTATATGTTTTTTATCTCGCTAAAGTCAGTCCGCCTCATATTAACTGTCAAAGACACGATTATATCAACATTATTTTCTATAGACAACAGCAGCATTTGCTTTAAGGAATAGCGCCTTGACACCTTCAGATAATAATGTTACCCTAACGAAAAGAGGAGGTGCAAAATGAAGTTTTCAAAAGCTGCACTAACATTAGTATTATTGTTGACTATATCTCTTTGCATTTGTGGCTGCTCTAAGGATTTAAAAGAAGCTCAAACCAGCACCGTGGTATGGCAATATTATTGTTAACACACTTCATAGCAAATAACAAAAGTAACCCGCCCTGGAATCACTTCCGGGACGGGTTTTTCTTGCTTTCGGCGACCTGTGCAGACTGCCGTAAAAGTATAGGTTTTCTTTTCCTGAAAACTCTATGGGGCTGTTTTTTTACAGCCCCTTTTCGATATACAAAAGAAGATCAAAAGTCACAACAAGCATTTTATTGTAATTCCATGTTATCAACTACGAGAGTGAATTAGAGTTCAGAATAATCATAAACCTTCTTTATATGCTTATTATTTGCCGCAACGCTAAAATCATACAATGCAGCCATTATTTTTTTGTCAACCGGATATACTCGTCTTCATAACTCATTTCAATGCTATCTTAAAAAATTATTTTGAAAATACGATTGAGTATGAACAACCTGGCAACCCGCTGATCGAAAGCTAAGAACGGCTTTATTGTCTGTGTTTTCAATAATGTCTTTACAATAGTTAAGCCTGCGATAGTTGCAGCACCCGAAAGGACAACCTTCAATGCATTAGGATTTGCTGCTTCTTCAACAATATATGGCGATGACTCGGTTCCATCTCCGGATACAATGACAGAAGAGGAAAGATTGAGGTAGAAAGCCGGACGAACGCCGTAATCACCCCTGTAGGCACGAGCGTCGCCGTAGATAACTCCGTCCTTAAAGACATGTAGGACAGCATTACCACCGCCGTCGAACGCATCAGGTGTGCGGAGCCAGTAATGCCATTTTTTACCAGTTGCTAAATCTTCATCTATATACTCGCTGTTCTCCACACACTTTGCGGTTGGTTCTCCGATGTAATAGTTGTTAAGATTCAGATAAACCTGATTAACCTGCTTCACATCAAGAAGAAACATAGTGTCTGTAATAGTCTTTTTATATGCCTCATCAAAATTTGTTACACAATCATCAATAGGAAAACAAGAATTAAGTTTTTGTATATGATAAGTGGTACCATAGACTCTCATGTCGTCATACTCATAACGGTCAAGAAGCTGATACTGACTGACCTTTTTCATACAGTTTATTTCGCTCTGTGTGAAATTAGATAGAAAGCCAGCTTCCCTATCATAGGCGTTAAGTCCAAGTTTATTTACATAGATATTTAAATTTTCTTTATTTGGTTTATTTCCGCATGTCCAAAATACGTTTCCTGCGCTCGCCGTGGAGTTGAGCCAGCACCTCATATTTGAGTCTTCCCAGCAGTTTGAACCGTCTTGCTGTCTAACAGATTTTTTTGTTCTCTCAAATAAATCTTCGTAGAAATAGCCCCTGCCATGTGAGCTGAAATTTTTTGTAACTGTTCCGCCCGCATCAAAAGGCTTAATACATAGTATCTTATCGCTCAGCATAAGCGGCAAATAACCCTCTTCATACCTGTCGGAGGTAGCGTCGAGGTCCACATTCCCATAATCATCCACCTTATAAAACGCAACACATCTCCAAAGAATAGGTTTCCCATAGTACTCACCCATCTGAACATAGTCACCAAGTTTTAAAGTTTCACTTGCCTCTACTGTTGCTCCGCTATTGTCCATCCATGGGATGAATGTAAAGCACATAATAAAGCACACCAGTATTGCCAGCCCTCTTGCAAAAAAGCTTTTAATTTGTTTAGTTGTATTCATGATTTTATCCTTCTGCTTTTTTCTTTTTCCCTTCCGTTCATGCTTTCTGTTTACTTGCTGTGAAGTGTTGACATAATTCCTATTCCGTAATGCGGCTCAGGATCGAGTTCTGTTTCAACCCATACATTGAAGCAATTGTCATCAAAATATATATATATCCACTGAATAGCCTTCTCCCTGCAGTGCTTCAGGTGTATCAATTTTCACATACTCAGCACCATAGGCCGGGCCATCTAAAGGATAATCATCAAGTCCCCTCACCCATAGGAATTGCTTTATAGGTTTGTACATCATTTGTAGTCTCACGCTCTTCCTGTCCACAGCCAAACAGACATAGGACCATAGCCAGAGAAAGAGTAATAACCAGCAGCTTTTTCACAGTAGGTATCCTTTGCAGTTTTATTTATCCTTGAACATGCTCACAATCTGCTGCTTTGGCTGAACTCCCACAGATGTGTTTATCACTTTTCCGTCCTTAATTACGACAAGCATTGGAATGCTGGCAACCTTGAATTCAAAAGCCAGTTCCATTTCTTCATCAACATTAACCTTGCCTACTTTTATCTCGCCTTCATACTCCTTTGCAATTTCTGAAATTACAGGAGACAGCATGCTGCAAGGTCTGCACCAGCTTGCCCAGAAGTCGATTAAAACAGGTTTGTCTGATTTTAAAACCTCTTCTTCAAAGTTTTTCTTATTAATAATTATTTCTGCCATAATGTTCCTCCTTTATCTGAATTATATTCCAGTTTATCTGTCGGTCAAAATCCAATCTGTGACTGGGTTACGTAACTAAATATAATTCCAATTGTTTTTCAAGCCTTCAATATTTTTGGCGGATATGCCCTTGATTTACCATAACGCCTATTACTCCTCGACGAGTTCAAACCTGTATTTCTGCATTATATCAGGATATTTTTCGTGGTCAACCTCAGATGCAAACATGTCAAGAGGTCTTACAAATATTCCTCTGTCACCATAAAGAGCCTGATAGACCACGCATGGTTCGCTTGTTTCCGTGTGTGTGGCGAGGTAAAGGACATAGTAATCATTTCCTTTAAAGTGTCTGTATTTTCTGTTTGTAAGAATTTCTCTCATTGTTCCTGCCTCCATTCAAATCCGTTAATGGCAATTTTTTTGAAAGATGAGCATTATTGCTCCTATTTATAATATACTCTCTTTTATGCTTTTGTAAAAGGCCTCACAGCCTTTTTTTACATCCTGCCAGGTTAACTCAAAGTCACCGGTATACCATGGATCAGAAATGCTTCGGTGCTCCCCGGCATAGTCAAGAAGCATGGTGACTTTGTCCGATTCTTTTATTCCGGCAATTCTAAGAATGTTTCGTATATTTGCCTCGTCCATGCCAATAATATAGTCAAAGTTATTGTAATCTTCACGAGTCATGAGACGAGCTCGCTTGCATTCACAGGACAGGCCGTGCTCCGCCAGCTTTTTCCTTGCAGGTGGATAAACAGGATTGCCCCTGCCGTTGTAAATCTCCTCTGAGCTGGTCGCAGCGGACTCAATATGAAATCGTTCGCCAACACCCTCACGTTTTACTATTTCTTTCATTACAAACTCTGCCATAGGGGAACGGCAGATATTGCCGTGGCACACAAATAATATCTT
>DCGW01000050.1:0-3300 GCA_002315335.1 Firmicutes bacterium UBA1768
AAGCCCGATATGCTCAGAAGCCAATATGCGGAACCGTCAACAAAAACCTTTGTTGAGCTTGAGTTCGAGCATATGGGAAGGTCATACAGAGTAAGACGAAACCCGACGTATGAAAGACCGAAGCTAAGAGGGAACGGAACAGCTGCCGAGAATGCAGATGCTTCTATTGAATACTTAAACAGGGACGGTGAAAGCGAAAGGGTTATTTCGGGTAAGCTTTCAGAGGTCAACTCAGCTATTGAGGAGATAATCGGCCTTGACAGAAGCCAGTTTTCGCAGGTGGCAATGGTTGCTCAGGGGGCGTTTCTGAAGCTGTTATATGCGGGAACTCAGGAAAGAGAGAAGATTTTCAGGCAGATTTTTCGAACCGAAAGGTGGGAAAAGCTTCAAAATCTCTTAAAGGAAGAAGAAAGAAGGGCCAACGATACCTACAATGATAGGATGAAAAAGGTGCATATGCTCTTCAGCACAGTTGAAGCAGGGGCGGACCAAGGCCTGGCGGAAGAACTCGGAGAATTTCAGGCACTGGATAACAACAGCTTTATTTTTGATGAAGAAAAATCAGGGTTGATAGAGAAAATAATTGAAGGTGATATACTTCTGAAGAAGCAGTTGTTAAAAGAAGCAAAAGCTGCGGAGGAGGAAATAAAAAAATCCGAAAAAATCATAGAAGCTGCGAAATCCGTCATTGACCTTGTAGAAAAAGCCGGTACTCTGGCTGTGGAGGCTGATGAGTATCTGAAATTACAGGAAGAAGCAGAAACCGAACTAAAGGCGGCCGAAAGCAGAAAACCTGAGGGTGAAGAGGCAACCAGGACAGCAGCGCTGATAAGGTCTGAGCTGAAAAAGTATGATGAAGCAGATGAATTAAAAATAAAAATTACAGAAGGCGAAGAAGCTTTAAAAGAGGCAGAAGCTGAGGCAAAAAAAGCTAAGACAAAGGAGGAGTCAACCGCCGCAGCAATCAAAACATTGAAAGCAGACCTTACGAGAGCGGGAAACTGTGAGGCGGATTTAGTAAAAGCCGAAGCCGAGCTTGAAAGCAAGTCGGCAGAAAAGGAGAATGTTGAAGCTGCGGCAGCACTTTGCAGACAGTTTATTGAAAAGGCAGAGGCAGCAAGCTCTTCAAAGAAGAACTATGTGGATGCAAGAAACGGCTACCTTGAAAAGTCTGAGCTGTATGAGGATGAACGAAAAATTTTCCTTGATAATCAGGCGGGAATTATCGCAGCGGAACTCAGAGAGGGAGAAAAGTGCCCTGTCTGCGGCTCGACGCACCATCCGGAGCCTGCAAAAGCCTGCAATGAAACTACTACTAAAGAAGCACTTGATGAGCTGAAAAAGTCGGTTGAAAAGGCTTCGACATTACAGGAAAAGCTGAGCGGCATTGCAAATCGTGCTCAAGGAGAAAGTCGGCAGGCCTTTGAAGCTGCAGCTAAGGCGGTAAAAAGCCTGAAGCTTGCTGATATAGAACAAGGAAGCTTTAACGAAGCAAATGATGAAGTCAAGAGCAAGGATATTTCCGAAATGCTTTCGGGCGACCTTGCCGAAATTGAGACTGAAGAAAAAATCAGAATTGCGCAAAGCTTTTTAAGCAGGTGCGAAAAGGAAAGTGGAGAGCTTGAAGCCCTTTGTACGGAGCTTGAGGAAAGGGTGCAGGAGCTGAGCGACAGGATTGAAGAAAAAACTAAGACGGCTGCAAAGTTAGAGGGGCTTGAACTTGGCCTGCCTGAGCTTGAAAAAACTTCAGCTAAAAGGGAAGAGGCCGTAATTGCCCTTAAGGTAGAAGCAGCAGGTTTGGTAGAACTGGCAAAAAAGTCAGTCGAAGGTCTTAGCTATAATAGCAAGGCTGAGGCAGAGGAGGCTGCTGAAAGTCAGGAAAAAATCAAGGCTGATATTGAGGCTGAGATTGAGGAAAAAAGAAAGTCTGCGGAAAAACACAGACGTATTTCTGCAGAAAAACGGGCAGAAGCCGAAGCTTACAGAAAACAGGCAGATGAAGGTCTTGAAAAGCTGGGCGCTGAGCCGGAAAAAGCATTATCAAATGCGGAGACCGCGGTCGAAGCTATAGGAAACAGACTTGCTGAGTTAAAAGCAGAAGAGGAGCTTGCCGCTGTAAGAATTAATAAAAACCGGGGAGCCTTGGACAATCTGAACAAGGCTCTGCCGCAGCTGAAAAAAAGCGAGGACAATTTGCGGATGATCCGTTCGCTCGCAGATACTGCTGGAGGGAAAATTGCGGAGAAGGATAAGCTTAGCCTCGAAACCTACATTCAGATGGAGTACTTTGACAGAATAGTCGCAAGGGCAAATGTCAGACTGTTGGAAATGAGCAGTGGTCAGTATGAACTGAGACGAAGAGCCCTGCCTGTAGGAAAGAGAAGAAACGAAGGTCTTGAACTGGATGTGTTTGACCATTATAATAATACCTTGAGAGACGTGAAGTCGTTATCCGGAGGAGAAGGCTTTAAGGCGGCACTATCGTTGGCGCTTGGCACCTCTGACGAAATTCAGGAAAGCTCTGGCGGAGTGAAGCTGGAAACCATGTTTATAGATGAAGGTTTTGGTTCGCTCGACGATGAGTCTGTCAACCAAGCACTTAATGCGCTTTCCTTCCTGGCTGAGTCGGACAGGCTTGTGGGGATAATTTCGCACGTGGAAACTCTCAAACAGAGAATAGATGCTCAGATTGTAGTCAAAAAATCCCGAACCGGCTCAAAGACTGAAATCAGGGTATAGCATTTATCGTAAATTATGGGTGATAAAAATGAATGATGAAATGAAAATGGGTGGGCCTGCATCTGAACAGAAAAAGTCCGTTCAGCGGGCTGTTGTTCTCGTTGCGGTGCTCACCTCGTTGACAACAACCTTCGTGGGCTCGGCAACCAACCTTGCAATTCCCAATATAAGCAGTGAATTCGGTGTCGGAGCTGCGACAATAGGGTGGCTGGTAACGGCGTACATGCTTCCTGTAGCAACCTTTTCTGTGCCCTTTGGACGAATAGCCGACCTCATAGGCAGAAAACAGATTTTGGTTATGGGGCTGTCGATATTCTCTATAGGCTCATTAATGGCTGTGCTTGCGCCTCAATACTCCCTGTTATTGTTAGCGAGAATAATACAGGCTCTTGGTGCGGCCATGATATTTGCGACAAACCACGCAATTCTTATCGCTGAGTTTCCTCCCTGGGAGAGAGGAAGAGCACTCGGCTATGCCCTGGGTGCAACCTACGTGGGGCTTTCTCTCGGACCTGTTTTTGGAGGAATAATAAACTACTATCTGGGCTGGAGACATATTTT
>DCGW01000050.1:3395-17204 GCA_002315335.1 Firmicutes bacterium UBA1768
CCCGAAGAAAAAGGAAGGTTTGACCTTAAGGGAAATATATTGTATGTGCTGATGATAGTATTTATCATCTACGGCTTAACCGATTTTTCTCTGAATTACGGTGCAATTCTGCTGGTTCCGATAGGCTTGATTTTCGGAGTGTTCTTCGTAAGGCACGAGCTCACGTCAGACTCTCCTATGGTTGACGTGAGGCTTTTCGCGGAAAACAAGGCATATACCTTTTCAAACCTTGCCGCTCTGTTAAACTATGCGGCAACCTATGCTATTTCGTATCTGCTTTCAATCTACCTGCAGGTTGTTGCAGGCTATACATCACAGATAGCGGGCATAATTCTCATTACACAGCCCGTAGTTATGGCTATACTGACTCCAAAGATGGGTAAGCTATCAGATAAAATTCAACCCTATAAGCTGGCCTCCGTCGGTATGGGCTTTTGTGCGGCGGCACTATTCGTGCTGGCCTTCCTGCAGATAAAAACACCTCTGATAGTAATAATAATCATTCTCGGTGTTGCAGGAGTGGGCTTCGGAATATTCAGCTCTCCGAACACCAACGCTGTAATGAGCTGCGTGCCAAAGTCATCATATGGTGTAGCTTCATCGGTGCTTTCAACCATGAGAAACTTAGGTCAGAACTGTGCTATGGTTATACTAACTATTGTTATTAGCTTCAGCCTTGGGAACGTCAAGCTTGCGGCCGCTGAGCCTGCGGCCCTGGTTTCCACTATGAGGCTTGCATACATAGTATTTGCCGTAATCTGTCTGCTGGGGCTCTTCTGCTCTATGCAGAGAAGAAAAGCTGTTGAAAAACAATAAAAAGCTGAAAATGCAATAGGGAAAAGCCAATTCCTATTAAATTACATGGGATTAAAAACGGGCATATGTGTTATAATATTGCGGCAAGGAGCGTGAAAAATTAATGATATATAACAATATACTTGAAGCTATGGGAGGAACTCCACTGGTTCGTCTGTCAGATAGAATGGTGGATAAGGACAGCGCACAGATTCTCGTAAAATTTGAAGGACTAAATGTGGGCGGTTCAATCAAGACAAGAACTGCGTTCAATATGATTTGTGAGGCAGAAAAAGCCGGCAAAATCAACGAAAATACTATTATTGTTGAGCCAACAAGCGGTAACCAGGGCATAGGGCTTGCGCTGGTGGGAGCGGTTCGGGGCTACAAGACAAGGATAATAATGCCTGACTCGGTAAGCGTGGAAAGAAGAAAGCTTATAGAGCATTACGGTGCAGAGGTTGTTCTCGTTCACGATAAGGGTGATATTGGCGAGTGCATTGAAGAGTGTCTGGCTACAGCTGTAAGAATGGGAGAGGAAGACCCGAACGTATATATTCCTCAGCAGTTTGAAAATCCGTTCAATCCGGCTGTTCACAGAAGCCATACGGGAATAGAAATCCTCGAACAGGTTGGCGGGCCAATCGACGGCTTTTGTTCAGGAATTGGTACAGGCGGTACTATAACTGGAATAGGCGAAACCCTAAAGGCAAAAAATCCTCAGATAGAAATCTGGGCTGTTGAGCCTGAAAATGCAGCAATTCTTTCCGGCGGGTCAATCGGAACCCACCTTCAGATGGGTATCGGCGACGGAATAATCCCTGAAATCCTCAATACGGAAATCTACAGCGATATCTGCATTATTAACGATGAGGAAGCCATTCAGACCGCAAGAAGACTGGCCTCAGAGGAAGGTCTTATGTGTGGAATTTCAAGCGGTACTAATGTGGCTGCAGCCATTAAGCTGGCAAAGAAGTTAGGTAAGGGAAAGACTGTTGTCACAGTTCTTCCGGACACAGCCGAGAGATACTTCTCAACCCCTCTTTTCGAGGAATAACAAGAGCATAATACATAATCAAAGAGCCTCAGATCAGATAATGACCCGAGGCTTTTGGTTTTGGTGAAGTATTTTTGCAGAATTAAATGTGTGAGTCTGTAATGTTATTCTTCAAAGTAGTTTTTTTAATGAAACTTAATATTTTAGAGGGCGAATATGTGTTAAAATAAACGAAGGTGAAAACAAGTTATTTATTTTGACCGATAATGTAAAAAAGGAGACTAAGAAAAGGAGATTTTTATGAAGAAAAGAATATTAGCATTAATTTTGGCATTGGCAATGGTATTTTCGTCAATCCCTGTATTGGTTTCGGCTGATGATACTTATGCCGTTAATTCAAACATAGTTGGAAAAGCAAGCAACCCTCTTACCGTAAAATATTACAATAGCGACGGAGTAAAGTATACAAGCCTTGGTGACTCTATTGCTTATGGATTTGGATTGGATGGCTTTACATTTGATAAGCTGTTTATGTCTCTGGACGAAACTGGGGGGGGTAAATTATCGATATGGCACAACTTTGCCTCATAGCTATCCTTCACTAATCAGAAATTATTTTACTTCTAAAGGAGGCAATGATAATAATTTCAAGCAAAGAGCGCTCTGCATCGCAAGAATGGATGATTTGTGCACTCTGATTGACTCGGAAAAATATCCTGGAGATGACTATTATATTGGGTTAGTTAAAGGCTTGATGTTGGCTGGTGTTTATAATAGTGAAAATATGGACGATGCGATTAAAGCCGACTTTGGCGGAGCTGTAGAAGCTGCTGACTTTATCACAGTTACTGCAGGCGGAAACAATTATTTCGGATTTTTTGTCATTGCGGAAGTCATGGGACAAAGCGGTGCTTTGAAAGGGGATCTTTCAAAATACTTTGGAGAATCGGGCGAAGAGGCCTTTTCTGTCTACAAGAATACAATTCTCGTACAGGCAAAGCTTCTTGATAAGCTGACAGGCAAAGCAACATATGAGGAGAAGGTGGAGCAGGTATTTACATACCTGGAAAAATTCCTCTACACTACTGCGGCATACATCAAGAACACTCCTCAGCTCCTCGACTTAATTCATGAGAAAAATCCGGATGCAAAGGTAGCGCTTACCGGATTACCTGATATATTTGGAGAATATGATATTAAGGTTGGCAGCATAGTAATTGATTTGGAAAGCATAGTTGTACCAATGATTTCCATATTAAACAATGTTTTAAAGAATGCTGCTCAGTCCAGAAGTTCCTACGTCAGATACATTGATATCTCAGATGTAGAACTCATTGCCCCAAGTGATACCAGCAGTATGCCTGATTGGGACGGACACACAATAGACTCAGATGTCCTGTCAGAGTTCTTTATGGCAAACCTTGCTATTTCACATCCGTCAGAGAAGGGTCATAAGCAAATTGCGGACAGAATAATGGAAAACTTTAAGTTCGTAAAAGAAGGCACACCTACCATTAATATTATTGGAGCTATTAAGAACCTTTGGACGAGCATCCTAAGCCTTAGTGGTGTTACCAAGGCAAAAAATCTTCTCGATAGCCTTTCAAAAATCAATATTTTTGGAATATTAAAGCTTGACTGGAAGTAGGTATATTGTCGTCTAAGGTGGAACGATAAAAACTATGAAAAGAAACAGTGGTTTCAAACGAGACCGCTGTTTTTTTGTTCATATAAATATAGCTTTATTCTAATATGTCAATAATATTCCATAACCTTTAGCTTTTAACTCCGATTTCACTTGATTTATGCTCTTCAGAAGAATAAAATATAATACGTATGGGCAAAATTGTGTTTTGCAGAAATAGTAAAAAGGAGCTATTAAAAATTATGAAAGCTTATGAAATAAAGGATATAAACCTGGCACCGTCAGGACGACAGAAAATTGAGTGGGTAAGGAAAAACATGCCGTTATTGAACGGACTGGAAGAGGAATTCAGAAAAACAAGGCCATTCGAGGGAGTGAAGATTTCTCTTTCCATTCACCTCGAAGCAAAAACAGCCTATCTCTGTGAGGTGTTAGCGGCAGGCGGAGCGGAAATGTCTATAACCGGCTCAAACGTTCTTTCGACTCAGGACGACGTTGCGGCGGCACTTGCAGTAGCAGGTCTTAAGACCTATGCAATTCACGGGGCTACCGATGAAGAATACGAAAAGCATATAGAAATGAGTCTGGAGCACGGCCCTAACATTATTATTGACGATGGCGGAGACCTGGTAAACCTGCTCCACACAAAAAGACCGGACCTTATGAAGGATTGCTGGGGCGGCTGCGAGGAAACCACAACAGGAATAATTCGACTTCGTGCGATGGAGGCTGAGGGCGCGCTTAAGTTCCCTATGGTAGCTGTTAATGACGCAAAGTGCAAGCACTTCTTCGACAATCGTTACGGCACAGGTCAGTCTGTCTGGGACAGCCTTATGAGAAATACCAACCTTATTATTGCGGGAAAAACTGTCGTTGTAGCAGGCTATGGCTGGTGCTCAAAGGGAATAGCGATGAGAGCAAGAGCTCTTGGAGCTAAGGTTATAGTAACCGAAATCGACCCGGTAGCTGCTGTTGAGGCAGTCATGGATGGCTATGAGGTTATGAAGATGGAAGAGGCAGCGCCGAGAGGGGACTTCTTTGTTTCTGCAACAGGCTGCAATAAGGTGATAAGCTATGACCATATGCTTCTTATGAAGGACGGAGCAATACTTGCAAACGCCGGCCACTTCAACGTTGAGATTGACATGAAAACCCTTGAAGAAAAGGCTGCCGAAAAGAAGGAAGCCAGAAAGAACATCATGGGCTACAGGCTGGATAACGGCAGGTGGATAAATGTAATAGCAGAAGGAAGACTTGTAAATATTGCCGCTGCAGACGGTCACCCTGCAGAGATTATGGACATGAGCTTTGCTGTTCAGGCGCTTTCCGCACTCTATATTTTGAACAACAGGGGAAGTCTTGAAAACAGGCTCTACGACGTTTCGGATGAAATCGATACATTAATCGGATTTAGAAAGCTCAGGGCGTGGGGAATAGAAATCGACGAGCTTACGGATGAACAGAAGTCATATTTAGGCAGCTGGAACCTATAAAGGAAGAGAAAATGAGTTTTTACGACGAGTATAAAAGAAAGCTAAGGACTGCAGCAGAGGCAGTTAAAGTGGTAAAGAACGGAGACTGGGTTGACTATGGTCTTGCGTGTTCGATTCCTTATACCTGCGACATGGAGCTTGCAAAGCGCAAGGAGGAGCTCAGGGATATCAAGGTAAGAGCAATGTATTCCATGCGCCCGATACAGATTGTGGAGCAGGATCCAAAGAGGGAGACCTTTACCTATAACGTGTGGCAGATGAGCGGTCTCGACAGGAAATACCATGACAGGGGTCTTTGCAGCTATATACCGGGAGTATACAGGTATAAGCCGCTGTATTACCGACGTTATCTGACGGTTGACGTTGCGATGGTAACCGTTTCGCCTATGGACAAGGATGGGTACTTCAGCTTTTCATATATCAATTCTTCGCAGAAGGCAATCTGCGATAAGGCGAAGATAGTAATTGTTGAGATTAACGAGAATATGAGGCGTGTTTTCGGAGGTGTTGACGACAAAATTCACATTTCTGAGGTTGACTATATTGTAGAAGGCCCAAATGTTGTAATTGATGAAATTCCGCCTATTACACCGAATGAGGTGGACAAAAAAATTGCCGAAAACATAATGGACTATATTGTTGATGGGGCAAATATTCAGCTTGGTATCGGCGGAATGCCTAACGTTATCGGGCAGCTGATAGCCCAGTCGGACCTGAAGGACTTGGGCATGTACACCGAAATGACCTGTGACGGCTATGTTGACATGGCTGAGGCGGGCAAGCTGACCAATAAATACAACAGAGTCGGCGGCGGAGACGGTGTCTGGGCTGTTGCGATGGGAAGCAGGAAGCTTCTCGACTGGGTTGCGGAAAATCCTGCTGCAAGGTCATATCCGGTAAATTTTGTAAATTCGCCAAAGGTGATGTCCGAAAACGACAACCTCACCTGCATCTTAAACTGCATCAGTATTGATTTGCTCAGTCAGTTCAGCTCTGAATCGTCGGGTCTCAGGCAGATTAGCGGAACCGGAGGGCAGATAGATTTTGCGGAGGGAGCCTTTGAGTCAAACGGAGGCAAGTGCTTTATTGCGCTTTCTTCAACCAGAGAAGACAAGGACGGCAACCTTATTTCAAGAATAGTACCGATGCTGAAACCGGGCGAGATAGTTTCTACGCCTCGAAGCATTGCTTTTTACACCGCTACAGAGTATGGAGTTGTAAACTTAGGCGGACTTTCCACCTGGGAAAGAGCCGAAGCGATAATTAATCTTGCTCATCCCAAGTTCAGAGATGACTTTGTCAGAGAAGCTGAAAAGATGAATATCTGGAGAAAAACAGAACGCATCAACGGATAGGCCGCGGTAAAAGTGGGTTTGGAATTGGAAATTTTTTACAGAAAAAGAGATGTTTTATGAAAGATAAAAAGTCAGTTATTGTTTGCTCAGCAGCAATAGTTTTAATGCTGTTGAAGCTGATACTATATTATTCCATGCTTGATGTAAGCACCGGATTTTCGGCTGTGGTGGCAATAACCTTTGTGGTTTTGTGCTCGCTGTTCCTGGCTTTCAAAAGAAAGTGGATTTTCGGAATAGTATATACCGTATTATCGATTTTGATGGTGATTGATGTAAACTATTTCGCATTTTTCAACAGAAGCCTGTCAATCACTCAGCTCGGAGCCGCAGACCTTCTCTCGGGGGTTACGGAAAGCATAGAGGAGCTGTTTATGCCTTCCTCGCTGCTCCTGCTGGTCGATGCGATTGCATTTATAGTTCTCCCTATTGTGATGTGGAGGATAAACGCGAAGAAAGCCAAGGAAGAGACCGGAGCGGATGCTCAGGGCGAGACCTGTGCGGACAGCGGTCAAACTGCCTGTGCTTCAAATTCAAAGCTTTGTGCTGTGCTTAATGCCATAAACGGCAACTGTATAAAGACACGGCTGATTGCACTGGGAGTCACTGCCGCAATGCTGGTTGGACTCGTTGCTGTAATTCCGGGTGAAAACTCCACAGCATCTTCAATCTTCAGTCAGGAATATTTTTCCTACCATCTCAGAGACTTCACGGGAATAAACACAATTGATACCCAGCCGAACTATGACGGAATTTACGAAGCCGGCGGAACCTACGAGGACGAGCTGGGCGGCAAGGATTTTGGCGTTGCAGAGGGAATGAACCTCATAGTAATTCAGGTTGAGGCAATGCAGAACTTTGTTATTGGCAGGGAATACGAGGGCCAGGAAATCACTCCTTTTATTAACTCCCTGCTTGAGGAAGATACTTACTATTTTGACAGATATTACCAGCAGACCGGCAGCGGCAACACCTCTGATGCTGAGTTTGCAACCAACAACTCTCTCTTCGGAACGAGGCTTTCTTATACCTATCAGATTTATCAGGACAACTATTGGCGAGGCCTGCCGGTGCTTCTGAAGGACGACGGTTATACCACGGCAGCCTTCCACAGCTATCAGGGTGATTATTGGAACAGAGAAAACGCTTATCCTAATCAGGGCTTTGATGACTTCTACTCGGAAACAGCGTTTGATATCAATGAAATTCTGGGGATGGGTCTCTCTGACGAGGAGCTTTTCTCGCAGTCTATGGATATTGTCGCAGAGGAAAAAGAGCCGTTCTACAACTTCTTTGTCACACTTTCTTCCCACTATCCGTTCTCGGTACCGGGCAAGGGAGATATTAAACTGAACAAAGAGGACGAGGACACTCTCTTCGGAAAGTACCTCGAGGCTATGAATTATTATGACTACTGTCTGGAGCAGCTCTTTGACAGGCTAAAGAAGGAGGGCCTTTACGATAACACGGTTGTAGCCTTCTATGGTGACCACCTCGGAATGAACCCAAAGACAGAGGATGTTCAGAAGCGGATGACTGAGTATCTGGGCTGGAACTACGACTACGAGGATGCTATGAATATTCCTCTTGTAATTCACGTTCCGGGAAGCGGCAAGCACGACACTATTTCAACTCCGGGCGGACATACCGACTTCCTGCCCACCATCTGCTATCTGATGGGATATGACGAGCTTGACACTATATACTTCGGCCACAACCTGATAAACGTTAAGAACAACTTTGTTCCGCTCAAGTCCTACCTGCCTGAGGGGTCGTTTGTATACGGCAACAAGATTTTCAAGATGTCAAAGAGCGGTGTGCTGAGCGATGCTGAGATTATTAACCTCGACACTCATGAGAAGGACACTATATCAAATCTTAACGACCTGTTTGCATGGTCTGTGCAGCTTCAGGACAGCTCGGAGTATTATCTGGAAAATGATATACTAAAGCAGGTTTATGTGGAAAACAAGTCGCTTAAGCAGATAATTAAGGATGAAAACAGGAGCGGTTATTACAGCTCAATAGATTATCAGAAAAAGATTGTTGACGTGGCCAACGGCTTTGGTAAGACGGCCGGTCTCTATTGTCTGGAAAACCTTGAGTCGCTTTACAGATCGGGCGAAAGGGCCTTTGAAGTAAACCTCATTTGGACGAGCGACAGACGTTCTCTTGTAATGCATAATGTGGACGAGCTTGGCAGATACTTTGATAATCCGTCAAGGATAACCTCATTTGAGACTCTTGAGAAGGAGCTTGCAGCCGGAAGGGCAAACTTGGATGTAACGCTTATTACCGGTGCAAAGCTGCTTGACTGGATGAAGAAGCATGATGATACATATATGTACATCCATATTGACACAAATCAGGTGATAGGCAAGCTGCCAGACGGAGAGACCGAAATTCCTATTAAGGACTTTGCGGAGTCGATTTACAAGAACTATCCTGAGCTGTTTGATAGAATAATATTTATTGCGAAGGATGAGGCCTCACTTGTAGAATACAGAGACAGCGGTCTTCATAATGTAATCTTCATGAATGACGGCTACAGAACCCCTGAAACCGTAATTGACATGGTTACAAAGTATGATATTTACGGAGCGACTATGGACATAGAGTATATCCAATTCCTGACGGATATCTGGGTGTTTGACGATGTAGCAATTTATGCGACGGCAACGGATAGGACCAAGAGCCTTATGAAGAAGGTTGACGGCGTAGACGGTGTAATTGTAATAAATACAGGTATTACAAAGAGCGATAAAAAGTAAATATTGAAATGAAGACCCCGGCTTGTGTAAAGTCGGGGTCTTGTCATGAAAAAAACAACCCGACTTATGAGCCGGGTTGTTGAAGCTTTTGTGTTTTACTGTCTTGTCCAGAGCTCGTAGTAACGGCCCTCCATAGCGAGGAGCTCGTCATGTGTGCCGTGCTCAAGGATAACGCCCTTATCCATAACATAGATCTGGTCGCAGTTCTTAACTGTTGAAAGTCTGTGAGCGATTACTATGCAGGTTGTGTCGAGAGCGAAGATGGAGTCTCTGATGGCTGCTTCTGTAACCGTATCAAGGTTACTGGAGGCCTCGTCCATGATGAGAACCTGTGGGTCCTTAATGAGGGCTCTGGCGATTGCCAGACGCTGTCTCTGACCGCCGGAGAGGTTAGCTCCGTTTTCGTCGAGCGGCATTTGATAGCCCATTGGAAGCTCCTTAATGAACTCGTCTGCGCGGCTGAGCTTGCAGGCTCTTTCGACCTCTTCGTCTGTTGCTTCCTGATAACCGAGCGTCAGGTTGTTTCTGACTGTATCGGCGAAGAGGAAGGTGTTCTGGTCAACATAAGAAATAGCTCTTCTGAGGGATACAGGGTCGTATTCCGAAATTGGGTGACCGTCTGCTGTAATGGAGCCTGTTTCCGGCTCGTAGAACCTCAGGAGCAGCTTTGTTATGGTTGTTTTTCCGCTGCCGCTTTCGCCTACAAAGGCGATTTTTTCGCCCTTCTTGAAGTGGAAGGAAACGTTCTTGAGAGTGAGCTCTCTGTTGCCGTAACGGAAGTCAACGTTTGAAAAATCCCATTCGTTTACTATAGGAAGCGGTGCCTGTTCTTCTGTAAAATCTTCTGTTTCAAGGTCGAGAACGTCGCTGAGACGGTCTGCTGCTACTAATGCTGTCTGAATGGTCGGCTGCAGCGAAATCAGGTTCTGAACCGGATTGGTGAAGTATGCAAGCAATGCATAGAAGGTCATTAAGGAACCGATAGTGATGATTCCGTTGGCTGCCATTGAGAAGCCGAGCCAGAGAATACAGATGGTTCCGATGAGCTCTACTGTGCTTGAAATGATGCCCTGTGACATTGAAAGGAGACCAAAGCGGAAGTTTGCCTGTACATAGTCAACGAACTTGCCGCCGCCTGTAGCCTTAACCTGTTCGCCTGCACAGGAAGCCTTAACTGCGGATGAACCGTCAATACTTTCCTTAAAGTATGACTGTACGATAGCGTTGTGCTCCATTACCTTTCTGTTGTGTCTTTCAACAGGTCTCTTGTAAATGAGAACCAGTATACCGTAGCATACGCACATGGAAAGGGATATTGCGAAGAGCAGTGGATTTTCCTTGCTCAGAACTATTGCAGAGCCTACTACCATTACCGAGTCAAGGATGAGAGTCATCAGCGCGCCGGAAATGGCTGATCTGATAGCGCCTGTATCCGAGAAACGGGAGAGGTATTCACCTGTCTGCCTTAATGCTATTGATGAGAACGGCAGGTCTAACAGGTGGGTATAATACTTCAAACAAAGCTCAATATCGATCTTTCGGGAGATTGTCATGATGAGGTAGGATCTGACAACCTGTATGCCTGCACTGAACAGGTAGAGGAAGAAGAGCGATATGAATATGAGCTCGAAGTTTGCAATGCTGGTTATCGAGGACAAGCCGTCCAAGCCGTCCTGCAGCACATTGGAAAAGCTTGAGGTGATTTGCCCTGCTGTTCCTGAGGCTGTGGTTGAACCGTAAGCTAAGTCGTCGATTACCAACTTAAATACGAATGCACCTACGATTCCGATAATCGCAGTAATAAGTGACATAAACATAACTCCGGTGAGCTTTCCCCACTGGCCCTTCATTAAGGAGAAGAACCTGAGGAAGGTGCCTCGTTTTTCGTTGATCTTTACGAACTCAGGTGTGACCTCGAAGGTTACCACATAGCCCGTGTAAAGCTTGGAAAATTCTTCTGTTGAAATTGTTCTCTTGCCAAGACCCGGGTCGGCTATCTGCCATTTTGAGCCCTTTCTGCCATAGACCACTATGAAGTGGAGCATACCCTGAGCAGAAACTGTGTGGGCTACAAATGGGAAACCGAATTCCTTGTCGGCAAGTGCCTGCTGAACGTCATCTATGGTGCCGCTCAGGGCCTCGGCCTTAAGACCCATGTGTGAAGCCCCGTCTACCATTCCGTAGAGGTTGGTTCCCGACCGGTCTGTTTTTGTGTAGTCTCTGATGGTTGCAAGCGGCATCTTGTGACCGTAGTGGGCAGCTACCATAGCAAGGCAGGCTGCACCGCAGTCACGTTGGTCGTGCTGCAGCACCAGAATGTGTCGTTTTCTAAAAATTCCCATAATCCTCCCATGAACCGCAGTGAAATTTACAGGTTGCTGATATTGCGGTTCAGACAATTTTGCACCTCATCATTTTGCGTATATGAAGAAAAAATCACTTCTGTTAATGGTTTTATTTTTGCAGAATGAATGTGTACAATCAAATTTTATTATACTTGTCGAGGGGTCTAAAGTCAAATGATTTTCATATTACACGGGTTGGAATAACTGGAAATATGGGGCTCCTTTTGGCAGCCTGTGTAAAGTGTTAAAGACAAGCCGGTGGGGTATTAGTGAAGAGCATAATAGTGATAGGTAAGTGTGAGTGAAGAAAGAAAAACTGCTGTTCACTCAGTGAACAGCAGTAGAAGTGTTATACAGTAGTCTGCTTTGAGAAGTCAAACTCTTTCTGGAGAATTCCCTCAAAACCTAATAAGCTTGACCATTTTAATCCAAACAAAGCAAATACATTGATTCCCAAGGTTACTTTCATGTCGAACCAAGTGCCAAAATCAACTAAGAACTTCTTGCCGCTTTTTGCAAATGCTGACGCATCCCAGCAAATGCCTGAAAGAAAGCTTGCTACTTGAGTACCGAAAGCCTGAAGGCCGCTTGTGGTATCGCCACCAGCTTCTATAAGCCTGAGCTCTGTCATTTCTACTTTTCTCATAATAATCCTCCTCGTATAATATATCGGGAATAATTTTAATTAATATCTATTGCGTGTTAAATAAGCTGTGCTCCCGAACCTATTTGTTAAATTCTAAACGATTTTTGCTTAAAAGTCAATATAATTGAAGTTAAAAGGTGTACCTGTGGTGGTCTGGGCTAACGAATAATCAATATGTTGAAATGGATAAGCCGGGACCGCTTGGGCAAAAAAAGAACCCGAAAAAGCTCGGGTTCAGGCTGTGAGCTGATTATTCTTGTGTTGTCGGGCTGAATATGTCACGAAGTGAAAAAATCTGGAATACAGAACCAAAGAGGTTCAGCTTGATAGCCCAATCAGTCTTATTGAATCTTAGAAATCCTGCATATTCGTATTCTCCTTCAACCCCATCGACCGGTTTCCAAGAATCAATGAAGCTTTCGATTGTTGTCCAAAGGTTGTTAAGTGTATCTACCAAATCACCGCCGTTAACGCTCCTGAGCTCTGTTATTTCTACCTTTCTCATTATTACACCTCCGATTATTATATCAGTAAATCTGTCTTGCTGTTAGCATAAGACCTGTTTTGTAATGCTATCAGTACAATTTTATGACAAAATCACAGCAAAGTCAAATTATTATCCTGTTACAGCCGCATATCATAGTGAAAATAGTGTGGAATGAAGGCTTTGCAGCAGCCTTCTGTTGTGGCTGAAAGCGGAAGCTGTTTTGCAAAACAAAACCCGGGCAGTTAGCCCGGGTGAATGATCTGTTATGCTACGAATATAGCACTCAAGCTCTTTTAGAAGAACTTTGACCATGAAAAAACAGCCTTGAAAATTGCAGCTAAGTCAAGAGTGATATCTCTGTCGTTCTTTGGATCGTTTTCTTCACCATCATAGTCATATTCTATTTTTGTGAGGAAAAAGCCTTTGAAAGTAAGTTTTAATGTCTGTGTTGGATTCTCTTTTGTTGACCCAGCTAAATAAAACGTCTTTGTTGTTTCCTGAAATAAGTCACCGGCTTCTATTGTTCTGAGCTCTGTAGCTTCTAATCTTTTCATTTTGCACCTCCGATTGAAATTAATTATCCCTTATATGATTTGGGATTTGTGAAAATTTGTATACAAATACTAATCTCTACTGTGGTGGCTTTTGTACGCCAATCCATGCACTGATGAATTTCGCAATCTGATAAAAGTTAAGTGTGACGTCTCTTGGAGCTGATGCATTTTCTTTTACATTGTACTCAATAACTGGAAATCCATTATCTTGAGTGAATTTAATATATCCACTCGGAATTCTGATCTGAAGAAAAGTATTATCATACTCGATTAATCCGAATAATCTTGATGTAGTTGTGCCAGCTTCAACATATCTGAGTTCTGTCATTTCCATTTTTCTCATATTCTCGTCCTCCTTTTTAACATGAGCAGCTATCATGCAAATCGCTGCTGTTAATAAACAAAATTTGCTGAACAAAAATTCTTGCTTAAATTATACTTCTCTCTATCCCAAAAGTCAAATTTATATTATTTTACCTGCCTTATTCAATATTAAGAAATGCACAAAAACCAAACAAAACAGTAAATATGTAACAATCGCCCTGCCGTGCACAATGCACTATACCCGAAGCGAGCAAGTGTGGATGGCTGACAGTGCAGTATACACCCGTTCTAATATTGTCAATACACCCTATTTATTTGACCTTCTCCATATATTCATCTTCTGAGCCTCTTTAATAAGTTCGTCTCTGAACTTGGGGTGGGCTATGCTGATAATAGCCTC